>DASSIO010000139.1:0-5866 GCA_035691825.1 Terriglobales bacterium
CCGGTGATGAGCCCGCTCTTGGGATCAATCGTCACCGCGTTCGTCGGATCGTACAAGCTCGGATCAAACACGATCATGTTCGCCCAGATGGCGTGATACGGCACATTGACCGTGTAGCGCAATCCGAAGTTGATGGTCAGATTCTCCTTGGCTTTCCAGGAGTCCTGCGCGAATCCCTCATACATGCTGGAGCGGAACACCGTGTACGCGCGGTGGCCGATTTCCGAGTAGGTATCGAACAGACCTAAAGCCGCATTTGCAATCGCCGCGCCGGAAGACGCAAGTGTGTACCCCGGCCGCACAAAATTTCCCCCGTTGTTGCTGAAGAGGAATTGGCCGTTTTGATTGTTTGTGCAGGTGGAACAAGCCTGTACGTTGATCTCGTCATTGTCGTTTTCGCCGGAGTACTCGAATAGAGCTCCGAATTTCATCGTGTGATTTCCCCGAATCCACGTAAAGCTGTCGGATGCGTCATAGATCGGACCAGCCGAGTGCGACGGGTACGGGCCGCCGCTCAATCCGGAGAAGTTGGACATATTCACCGTGGGTATACGGGTCGGGATAAGTTTCCCGGTCGGAAATATGTAAGGGTAATTCAGACCGAAAAACCCCGCCCCTTGTACCGCACCCGTCGTGCGGTCCTGGAAGTGAGCGGAGTCCACTGGGATGTGCACGATGTCCTGGCTGTAGGACAACAGGATTTCATTTACCTTGGTGGGGCTAATGGCCCACACGTGGTCAATCGAGTTCGTCTGGTTCGGGCGATCAAAGAATTTCGGCGTTTCGTTCGTTCCGCCGTCCAGCGGTTGATACTCCCAAAAAGTGAAATACACGCGTCGCAGCCTGAGCCGCTGCTTATCGGTCAGGTTGATGTCGACAGCCAGCGTATCCTTTCGCTGATATTGCGGATGCTGCGCCGAGAAAAACCAGTTTTGATTGCCGTTAATCGGCGTGGTTAGATTCGGCGCCGGATAGGAATTCAAAATCCCCAGTCCATTGGCGCTTGCCGTCGATCCAGCGGTTACTGTTCCGGGAGCGGGCAGGATGTTCCCAGGGATTGGTAAGCCGGTTTTCGGGTCCATCAGTTGCACGGCTTTGCCATAGAAAATGTTGCTGGGGTCCAAGAGCTCGCTGAAATCTCCGGTGCGCATTTTGAGCGTGGGGACCGTCAGCGCGTTCGAATCCGTGAATATGTACCTTACCCATTCCTCTCCCCAATACCAGAAAACCTTGGTCTTATCCGTATTGAAGTGGTTGGGAATGTAAAGCGGGCCCCCGATGTTGTATCCGAACTGGTTGTAGTGGATCGGCGCCGTAATATGGGTCGTCGCCGGGACCGCGTTGCGCTGCCAGGGATTCGCATTGAAGATCGTATTGCGGACGTATTCGTATGCGGCGCCATGAAAGTCTTGCGAGCCGCTCTTCGAAGTGATGCGAATCTGCCCGCCGGACGAGCGTCCATATTCCGCGGCATAGTCCGCCGTAAGTATTTGAATTTCCTGTGTGGAATCCACGTCCGCGGATCCTAGACTCGTACCGTTGGAGCGCGTGCGCACAGCAGGCGCGCCGTCATAAGTGATCAAGCTCTCCGGAGTTCGCGCTCCATTGATGTTCGAAGGGCCCTGCGAAAAATTGAAACTGAGGCTAGCAAGCGTGCCTCCGCGCGTGCCGGGCACAAGGTTCGCCATAAAGATCGGATTTCGCCCGTTCAGCTCCAGCGAGTCGAGCTGTTGCCGAGTGACGAGTTTTTGCACCGTTGCGGATTCTGTTTGCAGCACAACCGCTGACGCGGAAACTTCGACAGTCTGATTTGCGGAGCCCACCACAAGCTGCGCATCAATCACCAGGTCGGCGCTCGGATCGAGCTTATTGTTCGTGGATTCAAATTTTTGAAAACCAGCCGCTTCCGCAATCATTGTGTATAAGCCGGGCGGAACGTTGGAGATTACGTAGTAGCCCGACTCGTTGGTAGTCACCTGGCGGTCGATACCCGTGCTGTTTCGGATTGTGACTTTGGCGTTCGCGACTGTCGCTCCCGAAGGATCCTTGACGAAACCAGAAATCCTGCCAAGGTCGGACTGCGCCAACACCACCCCCGAAACTACCAGACTCACGAATAGCGCCAGTGCAGTCATGCGGCATGCTTTCCATGCGTTTTTCATGCTTGCCTCCAGAACTCCCCCAGGATTTGTCGGACTTGCGGTCTTGAGCTTTCGGCTTCTGGTCAGAATCCGATCCAAAGTGGTTGTCTTGTTCCGAGGTTCCGCCCCACGAGCCGAAATTCGGCCTGAGTTTCCACCCACGTGAGCTTCGAGTCAAGAGCTCTTCTATATAAATTTTGAGGAACCGAGTTCGACCCGCATTGCATTATGCGCGCAGCTCTCTTTCAATCCGGTGAACTGCGGATTTCGGCTTCAAGAATATTATCTACAACCGGGTAGGGTGAATACCTGAGCCGGAATGGCAACCTCGGTCTCAGCAGCTCGACGGCATTTGCCAACTGGCCTGTGGTTAATGGTCCTTCTTGTTCTCCAGGAGTGCATTCAGAAGACTGGCAATCTGCGATTCCTGCTTCAGAACAGCTTGTTGATGCGCGGCTGCGCCGTCGCTATTCGCGAGCTGTGCCAGGTTGGCGGCCAGGTTTTTTACCGCGACGTCTTGCGGAACATAGCTCCGATCCGCCGGCGGGACGGCCTCCCAACCCGCTGCCGTTCTCCTCAGCTCCCACCGGATCTTTTCGTGACGTCGCTTTACTTCAGCTGTGCCGCTACCAATCGAGGCTTTCGAGTCAATCGACAATCGCGCCCACCCGTGGTCGTGCTTGATATCCACGCGTTCGACTCGGAACTGCTCCACGATTACAACCAACTGCTCCCTCTTAAGAGGATTCTCGCTGCGCAGCACTCTTCCCATCGTGTCGTCGAGTTCCGATATCCCCTCGGCCACTTCCTCGCGCGTCGGGGCTCTGCTCCCGCTGGCGATAATCACGCCTTGCGGAATCACGGGCGCGGCCTCCTCCTCATTCCTCACTACCTCCGTCACACGGGGAGCAGGCGGGCCATAAACCCTGGCGCTTGTTTCATAGGTTGCTGCCGGTGGGCGGTTCGGATCGGCTTTAGCATCGGTGCTTCGTTCTTCATCCTCCGCACGCCTGATTCTGGATGTGTGGCCATTCGAATTGCCCGCTGCGCCAGCGATCGTCGTCGCGCTCAACACTCCTGCTGTTCCCACTTTGTATCGATAAAACCTCGGTCTGCCCCGCGACCTCCAGTACGGCCCTTCGTAATCCTGGGCCTCCCATCCCGTTCTCACCAGGCTATAAAAACTGTGTTGCACTGGATCAACGACGATTCCGACGTGCCCGGGCCACGCCACCAAATCGCCCGCGTGCGGAGTTTTCACGCGCTCGAAATTTTCGTCACCTGCATAAATCTCAAACGAACTCGCGTATGGATACTCAAACCCTGCGTTGGCGTAAATCTGATGAACGAGATGCGAGCAGTCGCGCACGCCCGTCTCCGGCGGGTCCTGTTGCCAGGCTACATCCACGATCGAGCGCCCTTCTTCTGGCGTCAACAATCGCTGGCTCAATTCTGACTCGTGCACATTCGTAGCGACCTGCGCCCCTGCCATCGCGGCTATCATCAGGCACAGACATACTACCGACGAACACTTCAGCGCCAGGGCGGCCAATCCGTCCTGAGTCGCACTCCACTGGAGAGTCTTCCACGTTGCTCCCATCGACGAGGTCCTTCCACGGGTTTGGAGAAAGAGATTCCCTCTTCCAAGGAAACATTTGGGACCGGGACGGGCAATGGGACTTGTCTTGGGCGTAATGGGCCGCACGGCCACTGGCCCAAAGCTGGAACTATAGGCTGGCCTCTTCTCTTGGATTCAAGCGGCGCTACAAGGGTTCTGGTGGTTCAAGCCGCCCGCACTTCCCTAGATGGGGAGTTCGCACCCACATTTGGTGCCGCCGCCCGTTCGAAGGAATCCCTGAAGGTGGGCAGGGGGAGCGTTTCCGCGTTCCCCATCAAGCCTTAACCCCCATGCGTACGGTACGCTCGATGTTACATTTCTACCCCTCCAAATCACGTACCCTCCTGCAACCCGTTCTAAGAAACCATCAAATGATTGAAAATAAACTACTTGCTATGACAGTTGGATTGGTACCAGGACTGCACCCTAGACGCCCCGTCGCTAGGCTTTCTTTCAGCTGAGGACGTATTTCGAGAGAGGGTGCAGCGTTCTTATGAACAAAAGTAATCAAATCCGGTCCCGAGAGACTCGCAAGCGCCGATTGGCTGGTTTCAGCACAATCGAGCTCGTGTTGGTCTTGGGAATCATGCTGATAGTTGCGGGGTTCGTCATTCCCAGCGCCGTTCAAACCTGGTACGCCATGCAATTGCGCGCCAGCGCCGCTGAGGTCTCCGATTTGATGCAGCAGGCTCGCATGCTTGCCGCAAAGAAGAATGCCACCTACCCCGTCCGCTACAATTTGGCTAACGGGGTACAACAGGCTTACATCGACCTCAATAACAACAATGCTTTGGACGTCGGCGAACCCAGCGTTCTGCTTCCCCGCATGACCGCGGCGGCCGGCGCTCCCACCGGTGGTGCTGGACAGCCTTCCGCCTACGTCCTGGTAGGGGATACTTCCACGGGCGCCCCTTTCGATAACACCAGCACGCTTGCTTTCTCCCCGAGAGGTTTGCCTTGCGATTACTCTGCGCCCCCCATCTGTTCCACCCCGGCTACTAGCTATTTTGTTTATTACTTCCAGAATGGCAGGCCCAATGGCTGGTCCGCGGTACTCGTCACCAAGGCCGGCAGAAGCAAAATTCTCATGTGGAATGGTTCAACATGGCACTAAAACTTAACAGAAAGAATTTGTCTACGCGCAACCAGCAGGGCATGACGCTGATCGAGCTGATGATTGCCCTTCTCGTTCTCCTCGTCGGAGTCGTCGGCAGCATGTCGCTCGTGGCTCTCTCGATTGGCGGCAATGGCCGCAATCGCCAGCAGAGCAATTCGACAGCGATCTCCCAGATGATCACGGAAAAGATTTCAAGCGTGAAAGCCAGCACTTCACCGACACTCACGCTAACCGACTGCACGGGAGCCAACTTGACCATTTCCACCGCCGCGGGGGGCAGCGCGCTTTTGGCCTCCGGCGACGTCGACTTCACCCAGGCAACCGTCGCCAATTACTCCCTGGTTTACACAGCTTGTGGAACAAACGGAAGGCAGACCACCTACGATGTGCGCTGGAATATTACGCAGCCTACCCCCTACGTAAAAACCCTCACCGTTTCCACCAGAAAGCAGGGCGCGGGAAACGACCTGAAGATCTTCTCGCCGCCAGTAACCGTTCGCACTCTGATCGGACAGGGGACCTAAGACCATGAAACTCCACCGGACTTTGCGCCTTAGCCAACAGAGCGGCTTCACACTGCTGGAACTGTTGATCTCCCTGCTCATTCTGGGGGTTGTGACGGGTGCTGTATTCTCCCAGATGAACGTCGCCCAGCAGCGTATGGCGACTGAACAGGTGAAACTTGACGATTTTCAGGAAGCCAGGGATTTCGTCGATCAGTTTTTCCGCGACATCAACCAGATCGGCGATCCCAATCCCCGCATGTTTGACTTCACCGGCGTCATCTGGGCTCCAGCTCTTGCCACACCTCCGATCAACGATAGCCGCCTCGCCGCCGGCCTGGTCAAAATTGACGCCAATTACCTTCAGTTCGAAGGCTCCGTCAATGGTTTAGGTAACGTGCAATCCGTCATCTATGCAGTTAACGGCTCCAACGCATGTACCTTGTGCCTGCAGCGCAGTCAGGTCGACAAGGCCACCGGCCCTAAT
>DASSIO010000140.1:0-48147 GCA_035691825.1 Terriglobales bacterium
CACGGCATTGTGCCGGAAATGTCCTGCCATGGAGGGAGCCACGTAGGGGGCCACTCCCATGGTCATCATGTGCACGATCTCGACATCGTGCACAAACGGCCCACGTTTCATGAGCGCTTCTACCAAGGTCTCTGGCTCGGCACAGCCCGGTTGGATGTAGACTCTCATCCCGGATTGCACGCAGCGCATGGCTTCGTCCGGAGTTCGCAGCTTCTTCTTGTAATCAATCTCCCAAGACATCTTGATTTCCTCGCTCAGCGCGCCGCACCCGCCTGCAATTCGGCGTGGTTGGCGCGGTACTGCTCGTACCCAATGGCCCCGTAATAAATGGCGCGATCAAAAAATTGATCCAGCAACTGGAGCATCTCCAGTTCCCCGAACACTTCCGCCGGGCGCTCGATGGCCGCTTCTTTTTTCAAGTATTCCCAGAGATTCTCTTTAGTAAGAATGATGGTCCAGTTCAACTGGCTGAGCGGCACCTGCTGCGCGGCTCTGCGAGAGCCAATGTCTAGGTAGCGCCGCTCTACATCTTTTTCACTTTTGCTCAGCAGCCATTCCCCAAGATGACGATAGATTTCGTAAACCCGCTGCTTTAGTTCTTCTGGTGGAACTTTGGCGTAGTCCGGCAGCAGAGGTGAATTTCGAACCTTTTCCAGGAGACTTGCCGCCAGCCCGTCAGAATGGGTTTCAATCAGGCGCACAAGCCTATAGGCCAGCATCATCACCGTCTCCGATCACAACCCACTTACAATTCAGTGTCGTTCCAGGTCGCCAAAAAGGCCGTGACTAACAGCACGAGAGCCTGTGATCGTTGTCACATCGGCAAGTATCTGCGGTCCAACTGCTTAGGATTTCCAGATTTGATCCGCCCCCGCACCCGAGGCTGCGGATAGGCTTGTCTCGCGCGGCTTGCTTATGTTTGACTGGGCTAACTGACTACTGCCCGGATCTGTGATCGGCCAAACCATCTCGCACTATCGCATCGTCGAGGCCCTTGGCGGCGGGGGGATGGGCGTCATCTACAAAGCCGAGGACATTAAACTGGGCCGCTTTGTCGCCTTGAAGTTTCTTCCCGACCAGATAGCCACTGACGCTCAGGCGCTAAGCCGGTTTCAACGCGAAGCGAAAGCCGCATCCGCGCTGAATCATCCCAACATCTGCACGGTCTACGAAATTGATGAAGAGGACGGGCGCCCATTCATCGCGATGGAGTTTCTGGACGGCGCTAACCTTAAGGAACTGGCCGGGAACAAACCCCTGGAGCTTGGCACCCTGCTCTCGCTTGCCGTGGAGATTGCGGACGCTCTGGAAGCGGCACATTCGCAGGGCATCGTTCACCGGGATATTAAGCCGGCGAACATCTTCGTGACCCGGCGCGGCCATGCCAAAATACTGGATTTCGGACTCGCCAAGCTGATCGCAGTGAAGCAGAAGCTTTCCGAGCATGCGGGAGTGACGAGCGAAGGCAGCACGGCAGTTAGCGCCGAGTTTCTTACCAGCCCTGGCACCGCGTTGGGCACCGTCGCGTACATGTCGCCAGAACAGGCGAGGGGGCAGGAAACCGATGCTCGGAGCGATCTGTTTTCTTTCGGAGCTGTTCTGTACGAGATGGCAACCGGCGCAGTACCCTTTCGCGGCGACACCTCAGCCGTCATCTTCGATGCCATTCTCAACCGCGCT
The DNA here is from genome assembly GCA_035691825.1 of Terriglobales bacterium. Classification (GTDB taxonomy): domain Bacteria; phylum Acidobacteriota; class Terriglobia; order Terriglobales; family Acidobacteriaceae; genus Gp1-AA122. The sequence continues at coordinate 1,681 of DASSIO010000140.1, forward strand.
CCCGTGCCGGCGTTGCGGCTCAACCCTGAGCTTCCTCCCCGGCTGGAGGAGATCATCAACAAAGCCCTGGAGAAGGAGCGCGATTTCCGGTATCAGCACGCCGCGGAAATACGCAGTGATCTCAAGCGCCTGCAGCGGGATAGCAGTTCGGGTAGATATGGCGCGGCGGTCGAAATCTCGACGTCGGCGACCGCAGAGCCAGCCCAGGCTAAAGCAAAGTCCGCAGGTTCATCTTTGTCTGTGCGGGACAGCAGTAGCGCGCTTCGAGCAGTTGCCCGGCAACACAAACTCACCTTCTTGGCCGGGTCCGCTGCCGTGCTGGCTATCCTGGGCGCCGCCGCGTTCGGTATCTACTCGCTTGTGGCGCGTTCCGGCCCGCTGCCTTTCCAGAATTTTACGGTCGCACAGATCACGCATACGGGAAATGCAGACATCACGGCTATTTCGCCAGATGGCCGTTACATTCTCTATGTCCGCAACGATAGCGGCAGGAAGAGCCTGTGGCTACGCAACGTCCCAAGCGGCAGCGACACGCAAGTACTTCCCCCGGCTGAAGTCAATTTCGCCTCTCTGACATTTTCGCCCGACGGCGACTATTTTTATTTTCGGCGAGCGGTAACTAAGAACGGCACCAGCTACGAACTGCTGCGCGCGCCGGTCCTCGGCGGTACGCCTCAGCTGATTGCGCACGATGTTGATACCGCGCCCACGTTTTCTCCCGACGCTCAGCGTATGGCTTATGTCCGTACCAACGATCCCGAGTACGGGAAATACAGGTTGCTGTCAGCGAACCCGGATGGCAGTGACGAGAAGGTGCTCTACATCGGCGACAGTACCAAAGAGGATCATCCGAACTCGGTCGCATGGTCCCCAAACGGCAGAGCAATCGCATGCAGCTTTTTCAGCCGTGACACGCAGAAGTTTGGCACGGTCGATGAATTCGACCTTGAGCGCCGTCGTCTTCAAACCTTTGCCAGCCTCACCGGCGCTTTTGCGTCCGACCTGGTGTGGTTGCCTCGAGGCGACGGTCTAGTTACAACCTTCAGCCGCGCCGATTCAACCTTCCAAAGGTCAGGGATTGGGCTTCTCACCTATCCCGGAGCGAAGCTGATCCCGCTCACGCGCGATACCAATGACTACGGCAGCTTAAGCATTTCCAGCGATGGAAAGACAGCGGCGTCAGTTCAGAAGCAAACGAGCTACAAGGTCGCATTTTTTCGGGACGGCGTACCTTTGACGGGAAACTTTCCCCCAGTCAAGGATGAATCACAGATACAGAGCCTGGCGTGGAATTCCGACGGGAGCCTGCTCGTTTCCGATCTGCGCTCGCTGCGCCGGATCAGCAGTGATCTCCAGAGTGCAGCCACCCTGATTTCAGAGCCGAGCAGTGCTGTCATTAGCGCTTCGCCCTGCGGAGAGCAGAATATGGTGCTGTCGTGGGGATTTCATGGCGGCGATAACAGCAGTCATATATGGCGTACCGGTGCGGAGGGCTCCAATCCAAAGAAACTTACTTCCGGGCACTACGAACTCAGTCCGGTATGTTCTCCCGATGGCAGGTGGGTTGTTTACCGGGCTAACGATACTCCGGATCCCTTACGGGTGCCGATCGACGGCGGCGAACCCCAAACCGTACCTGGGTCCAAGGTTCCGAACAGTGTAGGAACTCCTGGCGGTGTATTTTCCCGCGATGGCAAGGCTTTCTATTTCATCGCGATTGTGGTGAACGCCGATACTCAAGTCGCACTAATGAAACTGGCGATCGTCGATCTGACCTCCTCCTCTCCGGCGCAGCCTCGTTTAATGGATATGGATTCGCGCGTGGTCGGCGGCAGGAACTTAGTGGAATTGCTGCGGCTGACGCCCGGAGGGAAGTCCATCACCACCGTAATCAACGATCAAGGCGCCGATAACATCTGGCTGCAACCGCTGGACGGCTCTCCAGGACGCCAAGTCACTCGTTTCGATTCCGACTTCATTACTGACTTCGACTGGTCGCCCGACGGTAAGACTCTGGCAGTCATCCGTGAGCACACCACCGCGGATGTCGTCCTGCTGACTCAAAGTTCGGAATAGCTTCGGCCTTCAGCACTGAGGCGGGCGGCCCTTCTCCCAACCAGCAGACACGCTCGCCCGAGAAGCATTGGTCCTGCATCCAAGGTTGACGGTTAGGCATGAACTGTGACAGCTCCACTGGCCAGTTCACCTCGCCCCTGGGCCATGCTGATCAAACACGACTCCGACCGTTGCCCCCTTTCAGTTCGTGGTCTGCTGATTCTCGCCACTTGTGGGCTGCTGGCTGTCGTAGCTGGTTGCAGCGCCGCCAGCTCGGGATTCCAGAACCCGCAGGCTTCCCCTGCTCCTCCTCCGCAGTTCGGACATGTGTTCCTGCTGGTCGAAGAAAATCACAGTTACACCGAGGTAATCGGCAGTGCCTCGATGCCGTATTTCAACAGCCTTGCTTCCACCTACGGCCTGGCAACCCAGTACTACGCGGATTTTCACCCGTCGATTTCCGACTACTTCATGCTCACCACCGGCCAACCTGTCACCTTCGATAATGGATTCACCGGTACGGTCAGTGCGGACAACCTCGTTCGTGAACTCAACAAGGCAGGAAAGACCTGGAAGTCCTACGCGGAATCTCTGCCGAGCGTCGGCTACACGGGCGGCGACGTGTATCCTTATTTCCGCCATCATAATCCGTTCACATACTTGACTGACGTACAGAACGGCGAGACTGCAAATCTGGTTCCTTTCAGCGAGTTCGCTTCCGATTTAGGCAGCAACCGGCTGCCCAACTTTTCCTTCATCGTGCCCAACGTTCAAGACGACGCTCACGACGGAAGCCTGGCTCAAGCGGACAGCTGGCTGCAGCAGAATGTCGCGCCGCTGATTAGCAGTGCGCAATTCCAAAAAGACGGTCTCTTGATCATCACCTTTGACGAGGGCGACATAACCGACTTGACCAGGGGTGGTGGCCATGTTGCCACGCTGGTGATCAGTCCGCGCGCTATTAAGGGGCACCAGTCCTCCGTCGTTTATCAGCACCAGAGTACTTTGCGCCTGGTATTGGAGACGCTCGGGGTCAACTCTCTTCCCGGAGCAGCTTCGGTTGCGGCTCAAATGAACGAGTTTCTGCAGTAACGCTGAAACCAGAGTTCCCATCTAAGATTGCTGTATGAATCGCTCAGCTATTCGAGTTGCTTGCTTCGGAATAGGCGCAATCGCGGGCCTGCGGACACTGACCGCGCCGGCTGTCATGGCCTGGAGCTTACAAAAGCGGCTGGCCAGAAGGAACTCGCTTTCGGCCGGCTTGCTGAAAGCCGGGGTATCAAAGAAATTAGTTAAGCTGGCCGCAGGTGAACTGCTCGCGGACAAGCTTGCCTTCACGCCCGATCGAATCAGTCCTGGACCGCTGCTAGGCCGTGTGGCCTCGGGGGCAGCTTGCGGCGCGGCACTCAGCTTCATGTTGGATGCTCCCCTCCCCGAAGGCGCAGTTATCGGAGGCGCCGGAGCTCTTGCCGGAGCATTTGGCGGGTATTACGCGAGAAAACAATTCAAAAGCCCTAAGTCGAGCTTTGCGGCCGCTCTGGTTGAGGACTCGCTCGCGATCGCTGGAGCGATGACAATCATGGCCCGGGTCAACCGCGAACTCCGGAGATTCTCTACATAGGCCTTGTTCGCACTGGTTCCCGACGACTGGCAGAAGCTGCCGTTGCGCTACACTGAATGCACTCTGATCGTCATCGCACAGGTGCATTTTCCGGCATGGGACTTGTGATCGGTTTCTCCAAAATCCACACTTTGGGCTGCTACACCAACTCGCCTATCGCGAAGGGCACCTTCATCGTGGAGTACACCGGGCCGCGCCTCTCAGTGGCCGAAGCTGACGAGCGCTACGCCGAGCAGGAAGACACTTATTTGTTCGGGCTTGAGGATGGGAAACACGTGATTGATGGATATGGCGACGCCGCGTTCATCAACCATTCCTGCAGCCCGAACTGCGAAAGCGTGGAAAGTGATGGGGAAGTCTGGATCGTAGCTCTACGTGACATCGCCGCCGGCGAGGAACTCACTTACGATTACGGACTCTACGATGGCGATGTGGACGATCCGTCTTCATGCGCCTGTGGCGCGAGAAATTGCCGTGGAACCCTGTATTCTGAAGAGGAGGTTGCCCGCAGGTCCAGAGAGACACGCGCGAGTTCCTAGGACTGCGGTTCGCTGACGTGGTCAGAAGCTCAACGCTGATTTCCACCGCAAAACGATGCGCCGTCCACCTGCTGTCCGCATCCAATTTTCTTAAGGAGTGAAAACCGCGGCATGCACATTCAGCAAGGTGGCTTCGGCGCTGACATCGAACCGGTATACGATCGGGCCACCTACGTTCTTAAGCACTATGCGTACGTGATCCTGGACAACTCAAAAGGGCATAAAGAGCTATTCCGCGGAACAGCCAAGGATCTGAAGGCAGCCACTGCCGCCGCAGAAAAGCATCTGCGGAAACTCCTGGAGGAAAATCGCCTCAACGGACCGAAGGCGGCCTGAGCCCATCTGCCACAGAGTTGGATAAGCGGAGCTTCGCTCCGCCGGGCAGACGGGGACGTCTGCCCCTACGTGATTTATAGCAGGCGTGCAACGGCTTGCCTGACTACTCCCGTTGTTGCTCCGTAGACCAGGTGGGAGGCTGCGCCGTATAGGTGCGAACTTAAGGGCGCTTCGCGCGCAGGAGCAGACAATCCTAGTCGTGGAACGGCGATTTCATCGCCGAGTACGAACACTGCGCCGCCAAAACCGAGGCCGCTCAACAGAGAATGCCGCTTCACCGCCCGTGGCCCCATCTCAGCCGCAATCCCGTACAGCAGGCCCATCGCCGTGCCAAAGGTGTAGTGCACGAGAGGACCAGCTTTTTTCTTCGTCTGATGTGGGAGGCTGTAGCCAGCGGCTTCGGCGAGCTTGCCTGCGGCCTTCATGGTAGCGTCTTCCTTCTCGGGATCAGATCGCTCCGATTTGTCTGACTGGCTACCCGATCCATTGCTGGAGGATTGCGATAGCTTGTTCCAGCCATTCTGGAACTGCGTCATGGCCACTGTCCCTGCCAATCCACCCGCCAGTCCAGCCAGAATTCCTCTCCGAAGACTCCGCCTTCGACCCAGCCGCTTGAGACTTCTGAACATTGTCTGACTCCTTACATTCGGCGTTCCGGTATTGGATGCGGAGTCCGATGGACGCGATAACCGGGAATCAGAATGGGTGGTGGAACTAGCGTCAGTTGCCGGTCACGTTGGAGCCTTCGGGGATTTCGATCACTGCATTGAATTCGTGAGGCAGGCGGTCGCCGGAAGAACATCGTGCCAGGCGTGAATCATAGACTTTCTTCCGAAGCGCTCGACACCTTTAGGCCGCACCTGTGCGTGGTATTGAAACATACCCGCTACTCTTGGCAAAGCAGCAATACGAGTAGCAGAGTTCAGGCAGCTTCGTCGACTGCAAACCCCCAGGCTTCCAGCAAGTCGGGAGGAACGTACTTCTCGTCCTTGTTGGCGCGCACCCACTCTTTCAGCGCCAGCGAGGCTTGGTATTGCGCAGGGGTGAGGCCCAGGGATTCGACAATCTTTTCAAATGAACTCTCGCTTGACACCACAGACCTCCGATCAGCTCTTCTGTCTCTTATAAATTTACTAAAAGCGGATTAATGCTGTGTAAAAAAAAAATTGGCACAGGAACGGGGGTGAGAGCCCAACCGGGTCTCACGGGGTAGGAATTGAAACCAGCGCTCAATGCAACTTTCCCCTGCCCTGTTAATCTAATCGGGGCAGAGAGGGGTGAGTATGCGACTTCCAGTAAACGGCTTTTTGTCGGCGTTCCTGTTTTCAGCATTAGTTTTTTCGGCTGGGGCGGACACAAAGACTTTACCAGCGCCGGCCGTTGATGCACCGCTTGCTGCCGGTAGCCAGCAACAGACCGTTGTGCTTGCGGGCGGCTGCTTCTGGGGAGTTCAGGCTGTTTTCCAGCACGTTAAGGGCGTAAGCAAGGCTGTGGCGGGATACGCCGGGGGTTCCGCCAAAACTGCCGACTACGAAACCGTCAGCACGGGGAATACCGGGCATGCGGAATCGGTGCAGGTCACCTACGACCCTTCCCAGATTTCCTACGGGCAACTGTTGCGCGTTTTCTTCTCAGCCGCGACCGACCCCACGCAGTTGAACCGTCAGGGACCCGATGTCGGCTCCCAATACCGCTCCGTTATCTTTTACAGCAACGACGAACAAAAGCGAATTGCCGAAGCCTATATTCGCCAACTCGAGGACGCCAGGGTCTTTTCCCACCGCATCGTTACGCAGGTGGTTCCGTTGTCGGGCTTTTATCGCGCAGAGGAGTATCACCAGGACTATGCGGCCCATCATCCGAACAATCCCTACATCGTCTTCAATGACCTGCCCAAGGTCAGCCGTTTGCGGGCAGAGTTTCCTGATCTCTACCGTGAACCGCGGTAGAGCAGGCGGATTCCGCCAGAGCCTCTGCTATATAGCCGTCAGCTATTCCTGGTTTGCTTCGAGACGCGACTCGACCACGTCTGGATGCAAGCTGCGATTCGCTTGACTTTTCCCGCCTCCCCCTTCAACATTGCCCCCTTCCATGGGGCGCATCGGGTCAAACGTCTTGCAGCTCAACTCAGCCGACCGCGCTCCCGTGAATTCTGCGAATGTAAATCTGTGATTCGTTGTTCTAACCGCTCTGCGAGGTTTGATTAGGTTTCGAGGTCGGAATGCGAAAGATCGTCTGCATATCGTTCTTTGTGATGGTCGCGGTCGCCTGGCTTGTCGCCGCGCCGCCCCAAAGCCGCTTGGCTTTTGTACACGTGAACGTGATCGATGCGACGGGAAGCCCGGTTCAGCCGGACATGACTGTTGTCGTCGAAGGACAGCAAATCACGCAAGTAGTAAAAGGGTCCCCCATCCCCAAAGACGCGCGCGTGATTGACGCTCGCGGCAAATACATGATCCCCGGGCTGTGGGACATGCACGTGCACGAAATCTTTGGAGACTGGGTTCCGAAAAATGAACAGATCACACCCCTGCTGTTCGTGGCCAACGGCATCACTGGTGTGCGCGACATGGGTGGAGACCTGGATGCACTAAAACAATGGCGTGCCGATACCGCATCCGGCAAAATGATTGGACCCCGGATGGTTATTTCCGGCCCCATGCTGGATGGACCTGTGCCGGAATTTCCGAGTTCCGTACAAATCAAAAACGCAGCCGACGGACGCAAAGCCGTCGACGACTTGGTTAAAGCAGGCGCGGATTTCATCAAGTTTCAGTCGCTGATTCCGCGCGACGGTTATTTTTCGGCTGTGGATGAAGCTAAGAAACTGGGCATTGTCTTTGTCGGACACGTCCCCGACGCAGTTCGCGCTGTCGAAGCCTCCAACGCCGGACAAAAGAGTATCGAGCATCTGACCGGAGTATTTGAGGGCTGTTCAACTGTAGAAGACGAGTTAATGAAGCAGCCGCGTGGCCCCGGTCGCGGCCGTTTTCTTTCCACCTATGATCCGGCGCGCGCCAAATCTCTCATCGCGTTATTTGTAAAGAATCAGACTTGGCAGGTCCCGACACTTTACTGGGAGCGCGGTGAATGGCTCATCGAGCAAACCAGTGCCGGCCCCGATCCCCTGGAAAAGTATGCCCCTGTAGCGTGGAAGCAGCGCACCTGGCCCATGTTCACCTCGGAGATCGGCAAGCACTGGTCTACCGACCCGTTTGCGGATCGTGAACGCTTCGTTCAGAAAGAATTAGACATGGTTGGGGAAATGAATCGCGCTGGCGTGCCGATTCTCGCAGGGACGGACACGGCGGCAGGGGTTCGCGTGTATCCCGGCTTCAGCCTGCATGAGGAGCTTGCGCTGCTTGTCCAAGCGGGTCTGAGCCCGATGCAAGCGCTGCAAACCGCTACCCGCAATCCGGGAAAGTTTTTGGGATTGGCAGACAGTGGCACGATTGCAAAAGGCAAGCGCGCAGATTTGGTTCTGCTCGACGCCAATCCCTTGGACAGCATCGCCAACACAAAGAAGATCCGCAGCGTTGTGCTGGCCGGGCACTACTTTTCGCGCGAGGACCTGGACGAATTGCTCCACCGGGTCGAACGGGCTGCGGCAGATTCGAAGTAACAACCTTAGATCTGAGGATTCCATAGTCGAGGACTGCTAAATTGACGATTACACCCCGGCTGTCGGCTGCCATTGCAGTACTGTTGATGTTCCTGCAACAAATCGCCGTTGCGCAGCAGTCTCGCTCCACCATTTTGCAAGTGGACGCGACTCGGGCGCCGATGGGGATTCTTCATGCCCACCTGGTATTTCCGGCATCTCCTGGTCCGGCCACGATTGCCTATCCCAAATGGATTCCTGGAGAACACGCTCCGACCGGGCCGATCAACCAGATCATTCGTCTCGTCTTCAAGGCGCAAGGCAAACAACTTCCCTGGCAGCGCGATGAACTTGATCCGTTCGTTTTTCATCTCGATCTGCCAAGCGGGACCGACGAACTCGAAGCCGATCTCGACTTCGCTTGCGAAATCGACGTCGAAGGATTCACTGCTGCCGTTTGTTCTTCGCAAAATCAGCTGGTGCTGAACTGGAACCTGGTCGCCTTGTACTCGCCCAGCATTCCTATTACCAACAGCATGTATTCGGCTTCGCTGCGACTTCCGCAGGAGTGGCGCTATGGGACACCGCTCGCCACCGAGCGCGAGGACCAGGGCATCATTCGTTTCAAACCAGCCGCGCTCAAGACCCTGGTGGATTCGCCGGTGATCGCCGGCGAGCACTACCTCAGCTTTCCTCTGGGCGGGCAGCATCCGGCACAGATGGACGTGATTGCAGAAGATGAGCAGGCGCTCCAGCCCACTCCAGAGCAAAAGACACACTTCCACAACCTGGTCTCGGAAGCTGAAGCGTTGTTCGGAGGCTCGCGTTACCCGCTCTACCACATGCAGTTGTCGCTGGGCAACCAGATCGACCACTACACGCTCGAGCATTTTGAGGCCAGCGAAAACCGGCTGCCTAATAATGGTCTGACGGATCCCCGCATTCTCATCACCTCGGGCAATCTCGTGCCTCACGAATACGTGCACTCGTGGAATGGGAAGTTTCGGCCGCCCGCCGGACTCGACAACCCGACGTATCTGGATCCGGTGCATGGAAACTTGCTTTGGGTATATGAAGGACTTACGGACTACCTGGGCAATATTCTCGCGGCTCGCAGCGGCATCTGGACGGAGGAACAGTTTCGAGAATCGCTCGCCATCGATGCAGCGTCTATGGCGATTCATATAGGGAGAACGTGGCGTTCGCTGCAGGATACGACCACCGGCGCGCAGTTGCTGTATGGAGCTCCGCAGGCGTGGTCGGCATCGCGCCGGGCTACTGACTTCTACGCCGAGAGCGGCTTGATCTGGCTGGAAGCCGACACAATCATTCGAGAGAAGAGCCAAGGGCGCCGCAGCCTCGATGATTTCTGCCGTATGTTTTTCAGCCCTCAAGACGGACGCAAGCCGCAACCCTACACCTTCGACGATGTGGTCGCCGCTATGAACCAGGTCGCAGCGTTTGACTGGAGAGCTTTCTTCCGTGAGCGGCTCGATTCCACCAGTCCGCAGCCGCCCTATGGTGGCCTTGAACGCAGCGGCTGGAAATTGGTCTACGCCGAAGAAAAATCCCCTTTGATTGACGATCTGCAGGCGACCCGCAAACCCGATGTGCTTTGGCCACTCTGGTTGAAACACGACTTCACAGATCTGCAATACTCCCTAGGTCTGATGCTAGGAGACGATGGCTCTGTCATGGACGTTGTTCCCGGCATGAGCGCCTTTAACGCCGGCATCGCTCCGGGAATGCAGATATTGACCGTAAATGGGCTCAAGTTTTCGATCGCCACGATGGAAGCTGCCGTGCGCAACAGCCCAATTAGGTCGCCTGACCTGATTGTGGCCAATGGGTCATTCACCTTCCCCGCTCATCTGGACTATCGCGGCGGCGCACGGTACCCACGGCTCGAACGCGACCCCTCGCGTCCGGACGTGCTCGATGAGATCCTGAGACCGCGACGGTGATTCACTCATTCCGACTCGTATCAGACGAGAGGCGGTCATATCTCCACGCGCACGCGACGAAGAATTTTCTTGAAAGCACAGAAGTGTACGCATAAAATCCCGGCAACCTAAGTGTGGGTGTGGATCAGTCCGCCGGTTCTAGAAAAGCCCGCTCTCATCCATATTTTTTTGAGTGCTATTCATATGACGGACGGCACCGAAACTGCCGTCATTTCCGCAAAGTAAAACTGCAATTTTGCTTGAATAATCGGTTTCCAGGGGGTCTGCCATGCGTCATCTGCGCCTTGCCGTTGTTTTGTTGCTCGGTTTAACCCTGTCCGTCAGCCTGCGCCACGCAATCGCGCAAACCGCTACGGGCAGTATCTTGGGAACGGTCAAAGACCAGAGTGGAGCCGTTCTCCCCGGAGTAAAAATTACGATCCGATCGGCCGCCACTGGCACCACGCGAACGGTCACCAGCACGGAATCGGGCGTCTATTCCGCCATTGCGCTGGTACCGGGAAACTACACGCTGTCGTTCGAAGCGAGCGGCTTTGGCAAGGGCGCGCTGAATGTTGCCGTCGCGGTCGGCGTCACTACCAACGCTGATTACGTGATGCCGCTGGCCTCGCAGGAAACGAAAGTTGTTGTCTCCGAATCTGCGGTCGCGGTGAATACTGCCCAGGCCGTGGTCGAAGACGTCCTCAACACCGAGCAGATTGACGAACTCCCCCTCAATGGCCGCAACTTCCTCGACCTTGCGCAGCTGAACACCGGCGCACAGATGCAGGACGGAGGAAATCTCGACCCTACAAAACAAGGCTTTGCGGGTATCTCCTTACAGGGGCGCTCGGGCCGTTCCACGCGTATCGAAGTGGATGGTGTGGACGTCAGCGACGATACCGTGGGCACAACAACTATCAATCTCTCGGAAGAATCGGTGCAGGAATTTCAGGTGGCACAATCGACCCTCGACCCCGCTAACAGCGTGACTACTTCGGGAGCGGTCAACGTCATCACCCGCGCCGGGAGCAACGACGTTCATGGCAGCGGGTTTTACCTTTTTCGGAACAACGCCATGGCAGCGCGGATCAACGGTATTGACGCTCCTTTTGATCGCAGCCAAGTCGGTTTCCGGGTGGGCGGGCCGGTCAGGAAGAACCGCGTCTTCTGGTTTGCGAACTACGAACATACCTTGCAGCACGGGACAACTTTCGCGCAAGCGGGGGCTCCGTTCAGCCAGTTCGGCGGCGCGTTCTCCTCTCCCTTCCATGAGTCTCTGGCCACCGGCCGTCTTGATTGGAACGTCTCGTCCAATTGGCGCGCATTCTATGCTTTTCACTTCGATCAGATGAATCTGATCACGGGATACGGAGGCATTGGCTTTCAGCCGTTCGCGAACCGCAACTACAATGCGACCAACACCTTCGCGCTCGACGGAACAACCGGCCGTTTCACGCACAGCTTCCGCGTCGGGCTCCTGCGCTACCGGAACTACATCGCGGATGCGCGCTCGCAAGTCGCCGGTCTTCCTCAGCCATTCTCGGGAGGGGAGCAGGCAGGAATCGCGATCGGCAGCGGAAATGATCCACTGTGCACACTGGGTTTGAACCTCATTTGCCTGGGGCCGAACTTTCTCGTGGCGCAGACCACGCTGCAGCACAACCAGGAATTGCGCTACGACGGATCGTTACCGGTTCGCAACCGCCACACGCTTCGATATGGCGGTGAATTCGTGCATGTACCGGAATTTGGTTTCGCGGGCTTCTTCCAGGATGGGCCTATGTTGAATGCGCTAAGCGGCCCTGCCAACGTGACCAATACTTTTCCCGGTGGAGCCTCCAACCCGCTCAATTACAAGCTCTCGTCGGTAGTTTTCGGCAATGGCTTGGGGTTCTCTTCCGAAAAGCCTGCTTTGGGGTTTCCTCATGGTGGGTTTGTCGGAAATCGGATAGGCCTCTATATCGCGGATTTTTGGAAGGCCAGGCCTAACCTGACCGTAACCGTTGCCCTGCGGTACAACCGCGTGACCGGACGGACCGACAGCGATGCACGTGGATTGCCGGCTCTCGAGGGACTTATTCCTGGAGCCAGTCATGCTCCCAATCAGCCAAATCTCAGCTTTGCCCCGCAATTGGGCGTTGCCTGGGATCCCTTCAAGGATGGAAGGACTTCGGTACGCGCCGGCGTGGGCATGTTTTGGGACAACTACCTGATTGAGAACCTCATTTTTGACCGGCCGTTGCGTATACCCGGCGGCCTGGCCAATCTGACTCCTCAAATCAACGGAGGAGTTGTGCCCGGAACAAATATCGACATAACGCCGCTGATCGGGCAGCCCATCGGGGCCGTGGTCGATCAGGTCGTTGCAGCACAAGCTGCGTATCAGGCAGCCAATCAGGTCGCAGCTCAGAATTTCAATCCCAATGGAATCCCTGGCTTCAATGACCCCAATGTTTTTGATTTGAACACGCTGTTCGGGGTGCTGGCGCCCAACCTTAAACTGCCTCGCTCGATTTCGATGAACTTTGGCGTGCAGCGCCAAGTGAAACCTAGCTTGTTTATTTCCGTCGACTACCTACGGAATGTGACTACGCATTCGCTGATGAATTACGACGTGAACCAGGTGGGTGCCGCGAACAGTTTGAATGTCACTGCCGCGCAGGCAGCGATTGGCGCTACCGTCGGCCAGTTCGGGTGCCAGGGCGCTGCTTCTCCGATCGACTGTGCCATCGCAAATGGGGCCACGATCCAGGACTTTGCTGGAAACGGCTTAGGATCTCCTGCGAACGGCTTGTTGACCACGATCGCCCCGCCGGGAAGCGGATTTGCATTTGCCGGTCGCGACCCCAATCTCGGACAAATCATGATCAGCAATGGAATCGGCCGGTCTGTGTACAACGCCTTGCAGGTACGTGTGAAGCAGGATGTGAAAAACCCATTTCCGGGCACACGCATGCTCTCGTGGCAGGTGGGTTATAACCTCTCCCGGTTCAACTCGACTGAGCCCGATCAGGACGTCGTATTCGCCCAAAACGCGCACGACAACTTGAATCCGTTGCATTATTTCGGGCCCAACGCGCTCGACCGCACGCACATGTTCACGTTTGCCAGCACATTCAACTTCGTGGGCGGGCTTCAGGTGAGCATGATCGCGCGTGTCTACAGTGCCCTGCCGCAGACACTAACCATACCGCTGCAATGCAGCTGCCCGGCGGAGGTATTCCTGACTGATCTGACCGGTGACGGGACCGGGGGAGACGTACTGCCCGGAACCAATGTTGGTTCTTTCGGCCGGAGTGTGAAAGTGGGAAGCCTTAACAACCTGATCGGGAATTTCAACAGCAACAGCGCAGGGCAGCTGACCCCTGCCAGCCAGGCTCTGGTGACCGCAGGATTATTTTCATCTTCCCAGTTACAGCAACTTGGAGCTGTGGTGCCATCGCTTGCCAAAGCGCCCGCCGGACAAGTGGGGCTCGACAACTTCGTAGCCGATGATGTCCGCCTCAGCTATGCCTTTCGCCTCTCCCATCTCTGGCACCGCTTCTCAGAAAGTGCGGAGCTTGTGCCCACGGTCGATCTTTACAACGTCGCCAACAAAGCGAACTTCGATCCTCCCGGTGGATTCATCACTTCTCCGCTACGCGGCACCCTGGATGGATCGGTGGGATCGGCGAACGGAACCACCGCCTCGCAACGAATTAATCGCTATGGTCTGGGATCGGGAGTGTTTTCACAGGGGGTCCCCCGCGCCTTGGAGGTTGGCATGCGGCTCAACTTCTAAGATCAATTCGAAGAAAGAGAATTGCTGGCAAGCGGAGGAGTGTAGCTACACCGCTGGCTTGCTTAGAAGCGGTAGACCATTTCCAGGTATGTAAAGCCGCTTTTCCTGCCTTTCAGGCGATCCGTTTCGGCGCCTTTGCCGGACATCGCGCCAATGTAGTAGGAGACCTCAAAATGCGGGTTGAAGCTGTAACTCGCATTGATGTCCACATAATTGCCAAGGCCGCGGTGGTGGTTGTTGGCCAGGGCATCGTAGCCAAAGCTGGTGTTCTGAAAGGCGCCCGTTCCCAGATACCAGGCGTCGTTGATCTGGTGAAGTTTCACTTTGTGAATTTCGGTACGCAGTCCCAGTTTCTTGGTCGGCTGAACAATTACTTGACCGGTGTAATCCTCGGTATTCTCCAGCGTGTAAAACGGCATGCGCGCGTACAGTTGCTGGGTCGGAAGCGGCTGGAAGAAGGTTGTGTGCTTGCCATCGTTCGGGTTGGCGTCTCCGCTCGAGAAGAATGCGCCCGCTCGAAGCCACGGATGGATCCGGCCAATCGGAGGACGCCAGCCCAACTCGAAGGTTCCTGAATTAGCGCGGTGAGTCAAGACTCCCCAATGTCCGATCTGCTGGGCTCCCCATACCACCAGATCCCACTTGCCGATGTGAGGCAGTGGCGTCACTAACGCGTAACTCACACCAAATGTTCCGATGCGAATGTCGCTGGTATCCGCCTCGCGAGCGGCTAAGGAACGGTTATCTGCCTTCAGCACGTTGCGGCCGTCGTGGTAGCCAAGAGCAAAAAAGCGCAATTGCGAGTCGGTGTGCGGCGTAGGAAATTCGCGACTGAAGGCTCCATAGAAGATGTCGACGTCCAGTTCTCCCATGGCATCGGTCTGAAAGACTCCCTTACTCGTTCGCGCAGCCAGCAAGGTAACATTCGTTTTGTGGCCAATGTCGCTGGAGAAATGTGCTCCATCGAAACTGCGGGATATTCCGGTCCAATAAGAATCGCCAATCAGCCGTTGTGCAACCCGCTGCTGCTGCAACCATGCCAGATCGGGACTGGTGGGAGATTTTTCCAGACCATCAGCAAAGCGAAACCGTCCAAGCCGCAATGTGCTGTGATTGCGATCGATGCCCCTGATTGCGACGTAGCCCTGCTCGACAAAAAGTCCGGCTACATTGCGCGCATTCCCATTTGCGGCAAAGTAAACTCCTCCTAAGCCGACCGCCGAGTTTGTTCTGGGATCGAAGGCGTTGTCAGGCAAAGCGAACAACGACGGCTGCGCCACCACCAGACCCCAATCAAACTTGTTTCTATGCTGCGTAATGCCGAGCCGAAGCAGCGATTGTCCAAAACCGTAGCGGCGGCTGGTATCGCCCTCAAACCAGTTCCAACCCTCGCCGCGTCCCCAGAGCTCGCCCGTAATTCGCAGCGAGCCTGCCTGGCTGGGCTGAGTAACATCGGGGGAGTTGCCGGGAAAGCCATCGGGCACCTGCGCCCGAGCTGACGACGCCGACAACAGCAGCACGGCCAGGAAGCCAGTGCAGGCCAGCAACGCGGGCCAACACCACGTTTTTTTCCACTGACAGAAACTCACGCCCCTCGCCTCGACGCTCGCGCAATAACAGGAATGGGGTTCAGAACTGGGATCGGATTCCAGGGCTGAATCGAATTCGAATGCAGGCACTTTGCTACATGCCGGGGGCAGCGTCAATACCTGATTGAAGTGCCGTTCTTACGCATGGCATCGCTGCACTTCGCCGTGATCTGATTGCGGACATCCCACAAATCTTTGTAGAAGAGGTGTTCCATCCGCTGATGCAATACCTCGACCGGCGTGCCCATGGTGCCGACGACTCCTCCGCCAATGATCCTTTCAGCCAGCTTCAAATGCTGAAAGCGGAAAATATGCATACGCTCGTCGAAGTCGAGCATGCGCTCAGCCACTTCGTGCAAGGCAAAGAAATCCTCATGCCGCCGATAAAGATCATCCACCGAAATATTTGCATTTTGCAGTTGGCGATGAAACGCCTGGCCCAGCCGCGGACCTACGTGCAACAGCGCCAAGAATCCGGGAGAATCCAATCCACTGCCGTGCCCGAGGCCGGCACGGATTTTGTGGTAGTCGTAAGGAGTGATCGTCTCCAGGATGTGGAGCAATGCGATGGGATAATCCAGCTCCATGTTCGCGCGACGGATTAGGCGAGCTGCATTCGGCAAATCGCCTTGCTCCAGATGGCTTAGAGCACGCTCCAACTCAAATGCCGCGCCCTTCATCAAGAGCTCGGAGCTCTGATGGACCACCTGGAATGTCATCTCGTCCGCGTGCAGCAGCTCGTCCGGCTTTTTCTGCAAGGCCAGCAACTCGTCCGTTCGCAGATAGCGTTCATAGTCGGACGCTCCCTTGCCGGGCAATATAGGTTTTCGTAGATCTTCGGCAGTGCTCATTGATCTCTCAAGTCGTCGGACCGTGTGCCCTTCGCCCCTGTCCATTGCACATCCAGATCCGCCGGAACGATTTGCCCGTCGCGCATGTGGATAATTCGATCGCCAAAGCTGGCGGCTTCGGGATTGTGCGTGATCATCATGACCGTCTGCTGCAGTTCGCGGTTAGATTGGCGCAGCATCCGCAGTACGACCTCGGAGTTTTGTGAATCCAAATTCCCCGTCGGCTCGTCAGCCAGAACTATGGCGGGCCGATTGATCAATGCGCGGGCGAGCGCAACTCGCTGCTGCTCACCGCCAGACAATTCCGAGGGGCGGTGATTGAGCCGGCTGGACAGGCCGAGCAAGTCGGTAATCTTTTGAAAGTAGGCCGGGTCCTGCGACCCATTTCTGCCCGCAATGTCCTGCGCGATGTGGATGTTGGAACGCGCATCCAGCGTAGGCAGCAGGTTGAATTTCTGAAACACGAAGCCGATCTTTCGCTTGCGCAGGCGCGTGCGTTCGGCGTCGGACAACCGGGCGAAGTCATCGCCATCAATGATGATCCTGCCCGTGTCGGGCCTGGTAAGCCCGCCCAGCAGGTAGAAGAGCGTGGATTTTCCGCTGCCCGAGGGCCCAACGATGGAGACGAACTCACCTCGCTCGACGCTGAAGGAAACTCCTCGCAGGGCAGGGACATCGACCTTGCCCACGCGGTAAGTTTTGCGCAGATTGTCGGCCTCGATGAACGCAGCCATCCCAGCATCGATATTACACGAAGCCTGACTAACACCGCGCTGGATTAGGCCACACCTGCCGGCGCGCTCGAACGATCGGTTTGTACACGCCTTGGCCCCCGCTTGCGAACCAGCAACAGCCGGATTCGTTCGAGCAGTTCCGCGGGAGCATACATGCCTTTAGGCAAGAAGACGTCGGCCTGGGTATCGCGATCATAGATCTTTACCTTGCCCGAGAGGAGAATGGCAGGAGTTTGCGGCGAGAGAGCTTTGATTTCCTGAATCAATCTGGTTCCATCAAAGTTGGGCATGACCAGGTCGGTGAGAACCAGGTCTACGCCGCCGCGCTTGAAAACTTCGAGGGCTTGCTCTGCCGTACCGCAGGCAATCACGCGATAACCTCGGGTCTCGAGCAGGACCTTGCGGATGGAGAGTGACTGATCGTTGTCGTCGACGCAGAGAATCGTTCTTTTCGGTTTCATCTCGCTACCACGGGGGCGTGGTCGTTCGGCCGCCCGATAAAGAAGATTGAATGACGTTTTGAAAGTGAAGAATGCAAGAGCGAAAGGAATCGTAGACGGCGAGCGAGGCGCTGTAAAGTGTCAGCGATGCTAATGGGAGAAAAGGTCTATTGAATTTTTTTTCGGAATATGCTCGTTCGGATTTTTCGCTATTGCGAAGCGGTTTTGATCAGAGGAAAAGTTCTCCACGCATGACTTCCACAACGTTGCCTCCGACACCAACATTGACCACCCGGTTATCTGCTTTGGAGGCACGAACGAAAATCCGGCTGGGACGCTGCATCTCGACTCCCTGCTCGATGAGCACGCGCTCATCCGATCGCGCGACTCCGTGCGCCACCATCCACGAAGCCGCGCAACCCGCTGCCGACCCCGTCGCCGGATCTTCACCGCCATGAAACAACATGCGCGCATGCAGACGGGCGGCGGGGTCCACCGTTTCCCTGCTCACAAAGTAAAAGAACTTGCCCTCGGAGCGCTGCAGGTATTCGTTTGCGCCCGGATAATTGATCGTGAGTGCCCGTATGATCTTTAGCGACCGGAGCGGCACAATCGTAAACGGCAAGCCCGTTGAAATCGTCTGGATGGGGAGCGAGGCATCAATCGCGTCCAGTTCCAGCCCACAGGCGCGCGCCACCGCGTCGCGATCATGGATTGCACCGAACTCGGGGTCGACTTGTCTCATTTCGCCGAAGCATGGCTTGCCGGCTGCATCTTCGAATTTAACCGGAACTTTGCCAACCTTGAGATCGAGCAAAATCTGTGACACTCCGCTGTTCCCGCGAAGTACGAACGCGGTACCAAGAGTGGGATGCCCGGCAAAAGGCAATTCCTCCTGCACCGTGAAAATACGTACACGCACTCCTTCGCGCTGCTCTGTCCCAGGATCGCGAGGCAGGACAAAAGTCGTTTCCGAAAGGTTCATTTCCCGCGCGATGGCCTGCATTTGCTCGGCCGATAGTCTGCGTGCATCCAGAAATACCGCTAACGAATTGCCCTCCAGCGGCCGGGAAGTGAAGACATCGACCTGAACCATCGCCATGCGCTCCGCCATTTATTCTCTGAAGCCTCCCAACCAGTTTCGGCAACAATCTTCAGATTCGATGTGCCAACGCTTGAGACGGGATCAACATTATTTGCCGGCTTGTCTCCAGAACACGGTTTGACAGCGGTTTTTGGCATTGCGTATCCTGTATCGGAAATGCGAGGCTATTCATTTGCCGGCCTGATGTGTTGTTGTTGCCCGACGCCGGCGTGTGGCTGATCGCTCCTTTCCCACCCGGCACAGCGCTTCAGGGTGGCTTCCCCTGCACGGAATTTCACCCCAACGCGCGAATCCCGCGTGGGAATCGGCCCTCAGAAAGTCCGCAAAAGCATTTTTCAGCCAGGAGGAGAAAAGATTATGAGTAGCGAGACCGTAGCTCCAGCCATCCCCAGAATTCCGCGAATCAATGAGCCCGCCCCGAACTTCGAGGCCAAGTCTACGCAGGGCATGATCAAACTGAGTGACTTCACTTCCAAGGGTAAGTGGGTATTGCTGTTCTCGCATCCCGCTGATTTCACGCCGGTGTGCACTACCGAGTTCATCGAATTTGCGCGGCGCACACCCGATTTCGAAAAACGCAATGTGCAACTGGTCGGCAATTCCGTCGACAGCGTCTACTCCCACATTGCGTGGATTCGCAACATCGAACAGCACAATCATGTAAAAGTCACCTTTCCGGTCATCGCCGACCTGGACCAGAAAGTTGCGCGCGCATTCGGCATGGTGCATGAGGCGGTCAGCGACACTGCGGCCGTACGCGCCGTCTTCTTCATCGATCCCAAAGGGGTCATCCGCGCGCTTCTGTATTACCCGCTGTCACTTGGGCGCAATGTTGACGAACTGTTGCGCGCGATTGATGCGCTGCAGACGGCAGATGCGAACGCGTGTGCCACTCCTGCGAATTGGCGGCCCGGCGATGCTGTAATCGTGCCCGCGCCCGCCACTCAGGCTGACGCGGAAAAGCGTGCCGCGGGCGCCCCGGGACTCGAAGTTACGGATTGGTATCTCAGCAAGAAGAAGCTGGGCGCTGCCGCAGCGGACTAGAAGCGAGCTCGATCGGCAGTGCTTTGCACTACTGTGGACCGCTCGACAACAACTGAGAACTGGGAACCGAGAACCGAATACACTCGCCACGGATCAGCACGGACCGAACGGATACGGCGTTGTGTCTTAGGTGTGTACACTCCCCTATCCCGATTCAGACTCGGTGCTTCCGTGGCATTCTTGTTGAGGGTGGTCGTTGCCGCGCCCAGTCCCGGCTCCTAACGGAACGAAGCATCGGCGAGCGCCTGTAGAGCGCGGGGTCGTAACCGAGAACTGAGAACTGAGAACTGAGAACGAAATAACACAACGAAGAACGAGTAATCAGTAACGAAGAACGAATAACGACAAACCGAGAACGACTTTGGAAGCGCATAGGGTCCGGTGATCCTCCCGGTCTTCAAAACCGGCGGGCGGCGGGTTTGCCCGTCGCCGGTGTGTTCGACTCACACACGCTTCCGCCACACTCAGTTCCCTCGCAAGCTCGGGATTTCGGCAGCGGGCTCCCAGCCTCGCGGTGCTCGGCCTCACGCCCGCTAAGCGCCTCAACTTCAAAACCGGCGGGCGGCGGGTTTGCCCGTCGAAGGTGCGTTCGACTCACACACGCTTCCGCCACAACTCCCGGTTTGCGAGCAGTGGCGTCTCACTCGCTCACCCCACGTCAGATGAATTTCGGGGTTATTCGAGCTAGGGAACACATGTGGCGAGAGGGTTTCTCTCCCCCACACCAAGGGTTTCCCACGCCTTGCAGTCAGCCTACTTCTCCACCAGCCCAGTAACTCCAATTCCGGCCCAAGGTTTTCAAGTCTCTCCGAGACAAGCGCATGTCTCTGTCAGACAAGTGAGAAAGTGAAAATCAGGCTACTCTGCCAAACGAAGTATGCTGACGACGGCGTGAGGGGGCCATATGAAGTCCTGCAAGAGTATCGCGGTAGTCCTCTTGTTGTTGATGTGTCCGGGCGCTCTGTTGGCACAAACTTCTTCCACTTCCCTGCAAGGAACCGTCACGGATCAAAGCGGAAGCGCGATTTCGGGTGCGGTGGTAGTGCTCCTGGATGCGGGGTCCAAGACGGAACGAACTGCAACCACGGGGACACGTGGGGACTACCGGTTCCTGGCTGTGCCTCCCGGAACCTACATCTTACAGGTCAGCGCCAAGAGCTTTGCCCGTTATCAGCAAACCGGGTTGCAGTTGCTGGTGAATACGCCAGCCACCGCGAATGTCGAGTTGAAAGTCGGCGCCGTAACCGAAAGCGTTACCGTGACCAGCGAGGCTCCGGCGCTGAATATGGTGGACGCCTCTATCGGCAATTCCTTCGATCAGACGCAAGTGCGGCAAATTCCCATCGAGGGCCGCAATGTCCCCGACCTGCTCAGCTTGCAGGCGGGCGTCGCCTATACCGGCAATCGCCCCGATATCGATAAGAACCAGGACACCCGAAGCGGATCGGTGAACGGCGCCCGCAGCGATCAAAGCAATATCACGCTCGATGGCGTCGATGTAAACGACCAGGGCAACGGATACGCGTTTACCTCGGTTCTGCCGGTCACGGTGGATTCGGTTCAGGAGTTTCGAGTCACAACCACCAATTACAACGCCGATCAGGGCGAGGGCTCAGGAGCTCAGGTTTCATTGGTCACGAAAAGCGGAACCAACAACTTCCACGGCTCGCTCTACGAATATCACCGCAATACGCTCACGAGCGCCAACGACTACTTTGTCAAAGGAGCGGAAATCCGAAACGGCCAGCCCAATGTGCCTGACAAGCTGATCCGCAACATATTCGGAACATCGCTGGGCGGTCCCATTAAGAAAGACCGGCTGTTCTTCTTTGTGAACTATGAAGGCACGCGCCAACGCGAAGAGCAGAGCACGGTCCGCACCATCCCCACCCCCAGTCTGTGCCAGGGCCAGATTCAATATGTAAATGTAAACGG
Organism: Terriglobales bacterium; assembly: GCA_035691825.1. Taxonomy (GTDB): domain Bacteria; phylum Acidobacteriota; class Terriglobia; order Terriglobales; family Acidobacteriaceae; genus Gp1-AA122. The sequence goes on from DASSIO010000140.1 coordinate 23,258, forward strand.
TGGGCTGACGACCATTTCGCCGCAGGCGCTGAAAGGGCTGGATCCTCTAAAGCTGGGCATCAACCCGGCCATTGAGAACGCAAGCCACACCGGATATTTCGACAAAACATTTTGTACCGGCCAATTTATTACCAATGACGCCTCGGTCGGTGACGGCTTGAACTATTCCGGGTTCCGATTTCGAGCGCCGGTCAGTTTGGACAATAATGCCTTCATTGCTCGCCTGGACTATCACCTAACCGCCGATGGCAAGCACACGATCTTCTGGCGAGGGGCGCTCCAGAATCTATTCAATCCGCAAGCGCCTTTCCTGCCGGGAAACGCGCCCGAGCAAACGCTGACCGACCACAGCAAGGGATTTGTGGTTGGCTATACAGCCGTGCTCAGCACCACGATGGTGAACAGTTTTCATTGGGGCTTCACGCGGCAAAGCACCGGTATTCTGGGTAATTCCAATCAGCAATGGAACCTCTTCTATGGGTTGGATCAAGGCGTGGTTTACAGCCGCAATTCCCAGACTCCGGTTCACAACCTGTTGGACGATTTCTCGTGGACCAAGGGGACGCACAGTCTGCAATTCGGAACGAACCTGGGTTTCGCGCGCAATCCGCGGCTGAGCTATGAACACTCCTTCAGCGTAGGCAAAGGCGCAACCAACTGGATGTCGCCTACCGGGTTCGCCAACACTGGTTTCTATCTCGATCCGGCGAATGGAGGGTTCCCGGAACCCGCTTCCAGTCCGGCCTATGATTACCCGGTACTGGGATTATTGGGAATGGTCTCCGATATCGTGGGCAACTACAACTATGACAAGCAGGGAAATGTTCTTGCCCCAGGCGTCCCGGTCAAGCGCAAATACGGCGTGGACTGGTACGAGTTTTATGGCCAGGACTCCTGGCGTGTTAAACCGAATCTGACCATTACTTACGGCTTGCGCTGGTCGCTGTTCCCGCCGCCATGGGAAGTGAATGGCTACCAGGCATCCCCGACGTGCGTAGCTTCGCAAAATCCAATTACCGGGTGCCCGTCGTGGAGCTTCGACCTGGGCCAGGAAATGAACCAGATGGCGCTGAACCAGAAACAGGGCATCGGCTACGACGCCGTCCCCCTCGTTTCTTTTATTCTCGGGGGACCGGCTAATCATGGGCCTGGTTTTTATCATTTCCAGAAATCTGACGTGTCACCGCGCATTTCCTTTGCCTACTCACCGCGTCCATCCGGCGGCTGGCTGAAAACTCTGTTCGGACAAGGTGACAAGACGGTCATCCGTGGAGGCTTCGGCCGAGTCTACGATCGCCCTGGAATGCAGCTGCTCAGCACCTTTGACGAAAATGCGCCGGGTGGGCTGGCAGCTACTGTTCAGAACGCGTGCTGTCTGGTCGGTTACGATGATGCCGCCAACGTCCCCCGCATTTCCAATATCAATCAGATTCCAACTTACGGCCCCACCAATCAATTGTTCTTCCAGCCTGCGCCGCCAGGAGCGTTTCCCCAGACGCCACCGCCCGTAGGGCAGGCAATCACATGGGGTGTTGACCAGTCTCTGAAAACACCGTACGCGTACACCATCGACTTCTCCATCGGTCGCGAACTGCCGAAGCAGTTCTCGCTGCAACTATCGTACGTTGGCCGATTGGGGCGAAATCTGCTGACACAGAGAGACCTGCGGCAGCCCATTGATTTATTTGATCCGAAAAGCAAGATCGATTACTTCGCAGCGGCTACGCGGCTGGCGCAGTTGGCCCAACAGGGCTATGCTCCCAACCAGATCACCGATGCACTGGTCGGGCCGACTGCTGCTTTCTGGCACGACATGTTCCCAGCCCTCCAGGGTGGCGCGACGGCCTACAAGGACTTAGCCACGGGCTTCACCGGCGTTCCCGGGCCCGCAGGTCTGGTTCAGAGTATCTATGATCTGTACTACAACCCGGCTCTTTCCTACGTTGGCAATGAAGTTGTCGGCTTGGCTTACGCCGATATTTATTACAGTCTCGGCGACACTTCCGGTAACACCTACTTTTTCAACAACCCTGCTGGCGCGCCTGCTGCCGGCAATGCGCTCAACAATCAAGCCACCAGCATGTACGGCTGGAGTTCGATCGGCAACTCACACTACAACGCCCTGCAGGCGAGCTTGCGCAAGCAGTTCCATGGCGGCTTGCAGTTTGATTTGAATTACACCTATTCGAAATCCATCGACATTACCTCGTCTGCCACGCGCCTTGGCTTTAGCTCCAGTACCAATGTGGGTGCTCCCGGAAGCCGACTGGTGAATGCCTGGGATCCAAATGGCCGTCGCGGAGTATCGGATTTCGACACTACCCACCAGATCAACGGCGACTGGATTGCCGAATTGCCCTTTGGCCGCGGCAAGAAGTTCGTCGGCAATGCGCAGGGAATTACCGACGCCCTGATCGGCGGCTGGCAACTCTCGGGGATCCTGCGTTGGACTAGCGGATTTCCTTTCACGGTGGACAATGGCAATTTCTGGCCGACCGACTGGGACGAGCAAGGCATTGCCACCATGATTTCTCGCCCCAAGACCGGTGCCTATAAGCAAGCCGACGGCTCCGTCAGTGTGTTCCCGAACCCGTCCACTGCCTTTAACGACTTCGTCCACCCTTTCCCCGGCCAGAGCGGTTCTCGAAACGTGATTCGTGGCGATGGCTACGCCGGACTCGACATGGCTCTCAGCAAACGCTGGAGAATGCCTTGGGAGAACCACAGCCTGCAATTCCGCTGGGAGGTGTTCAATGTGCCGAACCTGGTGCGCTTTAATGCGCTCTCGGGTTTGGGCACGCAAGCCTGCGCTTGCATCGCGTCCCTGCAGCAGGTGCCAGGGCAATTCGGAGACTACACCGGACTTTTGACGCAGCCGCGCCTCATGCAGTTCGGGCTGCGGTATGAATTCTAATCCGCAGGCCTGGCGTATGCCGCTGGGCCTTTTACCATTCTTAAGTTTGTCATTGCGAGGGAAGCGAGGGGGTTGCTTTCCCTGTATTAGCCGTCATGATCTCTAGGTTCGCTTAACTCCTTCGTTTACCTTTGTGTCCGAAGTGATAGAAGTATTTGTCTTCACAACGAAGAACACAAGTACACAAACTGCGCTCGTTACTCGTGACTAACCTCGCCCACAAATTGCGCCTCGCCGACTACTTCGCCCTGGCTTTTGGCGTGATGGTCGGCACCGCATGGCTGGTGGTGATGGACGACATCCTGCAGCGTGGCGGCCCGCTCGGAGCCATCCTTGGCTTCACCGCCGGCGCACTCATGTTGCTGCCGATCGGCTATGTTTACGGTCATCTCGTGCAAGCTATTCCCGATGCCGCCGGTGAAGCCGCCTATGTCTCCTACTTCTTTCCCCCGGCCGTGAGTTTCGCGACCGGCTGGATGGTATTCCTCTCCTATTTTCTTACTTGTCCCTTCGAAGCTCTGGCGGCAGGAAGAATTCTTGGTTATTTGGTCCCATCTCTGAATCGGATGGAACTGTACCGGCTGGGCGGGTATCCGGTTTACCTGCCGCATGTTGTTCTCGGACTGGCTATCACGATACCCCTGGTATGGCTGAACTACCACGGTGTGCAGGCGAGCGCGCGGCTCGCCAAGACCACTACATTCGTGTTTCTCGCGCTAGTCATAGTCTTCGCATCTGCGGGCGCCGTCAACGGGAAGGCCAGCAATCTGCACCCCTTATTCAGCCACACGCCGCTGATTTCAGTCCTACTGGTGTGGCAAGTCGTGCCCTGGCTGCTGGGGGGGTTCGAGTCCGTAGGCAAGTATGCTGAGGAGGCCAGCCCGGACTTCCGCAGCCGGAATTATTTCGTTGCGATCGCGCTGACTATCCTGGTGGGACTCGGTTTCTTCTGGGTTGTGATCTCGGCGGTGGCATATGTCGCGCCTTGGCCAAATCTGAAGACCTATGCGCAGTTCCCTACAGCGCTGGCGTTCGAAACTGCCCTGCATGCCCATTGGATTGTGGTGCTGATTATGGCTTCAGCACTGATCGCTCTGCTGCAAGCGTTCAATGCCAATCTGGTCGCATCATCTCGCATGATCTTTGCCATGGGGCGGCGCGAATTGCTCTATCCGAAACTGGCACGAGTGCACCCTGAGAATCAAACGCCGTCGACAGCAATTCTGGCCGTAGGCGCTGGCAGCATCGTGGCGATGCTTCTGGGTGAGGCGGCGTTAGTGCCGATCTTGAACGTGGGCGCGGGGGCGTCAGCAGTGGCGTGGATGGCCGGTTGCGCCTCTTATTGGTGTATGAAACCGGGGTTGCGCGGCCGCATAGCGGCTGGCTTTGGACTGCTGGTGACCACGTCAATGATTCTGGGCAAGGTGCTGCCTTTCGTTCCCGGTCACTTCACGCGCTATGAATGGTTGGCGCTGGCAGTCTGGTTCGCGATCGGCATGGTGATGCTTATGCCGGTCGCAAAGACCTATCGAAGATCACAAAAGCAGCTACAGTTGGAGCCTTCCTCAAAGCTCGGCTAAGCATGACTCAGTTGGGGCAGCCTGGTTGCCGCCGGAGCAGGCCATTCGCCATGCGCGTTTCCTTGGAGCCGCTATTACCATGGAGTAGCCGCGAGCGGAATTCCCGCGGCGACAAACCAAATTGTCGTTTGAAGCAACGACTGAAATGTGCCGAGTCGCTAAATCCCCAGGAGAATGCGATATCGGTGATGCTATGGTCGATAAAGTGTGCGTCGGACAGTTGAACGCGGCAGTTTTCTAGGCGTTTTTGTCGGGTATATTCCGAAACCGTCAGCCCGTGGCGAGCGAAAAGCCGGTGCAGATGGCGCACCGAAATGCCTGCTTCCGCAGCGATTCGGGAAGGAGACAGGTTCGGGTCGGCAAGGCTGCCTTGAATATAACTATTGATGCGAGCATACAGCGAGGGGTCATGCACAATAGGATCGGGGCGTTCATGCGCAACACAGGCGGCAAGAATGTGGAGATAGGCCTCGATGGCCGCAACACCGTCGTCGAGAACTAGTTCACCGGCCTCGCGGTAGAGAGAAGTTCCCAGGCGGAACAAAGTGGCGCCCAGCCCGGAAGCACCGGAAATTCTTTGCAGAAGCGGCAGTTCGCTGACCCCCAACTTTTCCTGAACCAGCCAGCGGGGCAGCCGGAGATAAAGTCGCGAGCATTGTTGGCCGCAAGCGGAGGACCATGGCCGGCCGGCATCGACCAGGGTAGTATCGCGCGGCTGAAGGACGATACTGCGGCCGTTCTGGCAATATTCTCGAGAGCCTCGGAGTTGGCTGATGATCAAGCACCCAGGGTCGCTTGATTTGGCTGTAACAATGGGGTACTTGGCGAAAGATACCGGCGTAGACGAGAACTGGGTCAGTTGCAACACACCTACAGAGCGGCAATCGATAACACCGCGAAATGCCACCTGACGGGGAAAGTCAAAGTGGCTGTTTCCGCAAATGAGACGGGCATGGGATTGCCACGCCTCCAGCCGGTCAGAAGCTGGAATCAGCTCAGTGGAAAACAACTGTGACATTGGCTCACCCCGTTTATGGCCCGATCACCTTACCAATTTCAAGGAAGCTTGCCGGTCAGCTTGGCGGCAAAAACTATCACAGTAAAAGGAATTTAACAAGAAGCGATCTCATTCTGAATGAGCGTAGCGAGTAGGTCAATGCGGATGCGGCGAGAACAAGGCGTCACAAAAAGCCGATAATTCTGTGGGCAGAGCGGTTCAATTTGGATCAGAACGCGTCCAAACTCCGGCCTGTAAGCTGTTGAAGAATTAAGTAGGGTTAAGAAGTTCCCTAACCGATCAGAATGACAAGGTGATTTCGAGAAGCGGCGCTCGGCAGATTTGCCTCCCGACGGTGCGTTCGACTCACACAACGCGCATCCGTCACTTCAACCTTTGTGGTGGTCCTTTCCTCACTCTTGCAACGGCGCTGTAGCCTGCGGGCCCGCGTCTTAACGGGGCACGACGAACACGAACTCGTATTCCCAGACAACCAAGTGTGCCCTATTCATGGTCTCACCCGATAGAGGTTCGTAGCGCGTCGTCGGAAAGGAGACATCGTGAAGCGTGCCATTGCGCTGTTCGCCGCCACCCCACTCCTTGTCATCACTATCTTTTCTGGAATTCTTCCTGCTCAAAACGATCACACGTCGGCGAGCAAGACCGACACGCGACCGGTCATCTATGTCATGCCAAACGCATTCGCCACACCGGGGTCGGCCGATACTGTACAGGGAGTTGCCGACTCAGGCCGTGCCGGCAGAGAGCCACAGGTGGCTAAGACTTACCACGAACTGCAGACCAGAAAAGAATGCCAGGGATTTGTCGAGAACATGAACAAGGATAAAGCTGACTATTTCCTGCTGTTGCCGCACGGCGGCGGCAAAACCGCTGGGCGGTTTCTGATAAGCAAGGCAACGTGCTGGCCTCGGGGGAGTCGCTGCGCATGGGAAGTTCGGTTCAAGACGCGTGCCTGGCAATTGCGAAGGATCGCCAGGCCCACGAGACCGCACAATAGGGCATAAGTGGCAACTATCTGCAGCTTTGGATCGATGCGCGTCAATTTGAGCGTGGCACACTCATTTTGCAATTCGTTGACGATCTCATGACAACTGCCGGCGACGGAGGCTATTAACTGGCTGCGCTGTCGATTCACACTCCCTGCTGCTCCTGGACTCGCAAATGCCTCAAGTGAGATTGCTTTGCATAGACGATGACCCCGCCGCTCGGGCTGTGTATACGAACATGCTTACTCGTCACGGATACGAAGTCATCATGTCCGCGGGCGCGGACTTTGTTCCCGAGTTGAACGCCGGAAGCATCGATGCCGTGGTCCTCGCATTCGAGACCTCCAGCCGTAGGGGAGGCCAATTTGCCGCCGACATCAAGCGCCGCCAGCCGCGACTTCCTGTCATCATGGTGTCGGACTGCAAGGCGGTCATCGAAGATGCTGGACGATTTGTTGACGGCGCAGTCGGGAAGAACACAGCCAGCCATGACCTTCTGATGCAGCTTCGTTTGCTGAACGTCGTGTAACCTGGGCCAGACTTTCGAGGTACCCAAGCGCCGCCGCAACGGCGTCTTGAATTCTTGGATTGCAACCATTCCCCCGCACGCAGTGCTACAAGCAAACGCTGTGAAAAGTTCGCTGCGGGACAGTCTGGGCGCCGTTGGCGTGGTGTGCGGAACTATTGTAAAATCAAGCTGCTGAGCGGGAGTAACTCAGTGGTAGAGTGCGACCTTGCCAAGGTCGAAGTCGCGGGTTCAAATCCCGTCTCCCGCTCCAGTTCTCATGCATAGCAATGAAAAAGCCCGCCGAAGCGGGCTTTTCTGTTTTCGGGGTTGCGAACTCTACGCGCGAACTGCTCGTTTGCGGAATCCCAGATAGGCCAGACCGATCAGGCCGGTTCCCATCAGGGCAAGCGTGCCAGGCTCGGGAACGGCTACGCTGCCGCTGCCGCTGTTGAACCTTACCGATCCGGAGAACTGCGCGCCCTTCGGCACATCGAAGGTGAACGCCACGAACTGCGCCGTCACGTGCTTTCCGTTGCTAAAGGTTCCCGTCACGGTTCCGGTCAACTTATATGTCCAGTTGCCAGTGTGATTGGGTCCGCCAGTGGGATTAAACACAGCTGTCCACGTCACCGGGCTGGAGAAGGTTCCGTTAAACAGAACCCCGCTAGGCATTCCCTTGCTTCCGTTGCCCATGACGGTGAAGGACCCGCCTGCGGCAAATGTGCCGCCCGCAGCCAGGCTGCCGGACATCAGCGCGCCCGTGGTGAAACTCAACTGGCCAAGATTGCCAAATACTGAGCCGCCGTTGAATCCCGTTACTGCGTTCAGCGTGGAGTTCTGCAACGTCAAGCTTGACCCATTGCTGGTGAGCATCCCGCCATGGTTCTGAAAGCTGGCACTATTGGCAAACGCAAATAGGGGAATGCTGACAACGACACTCAAGAGAAGAGCGGTTCTGCACTTCGACATGATCTGATCGGCTCCGAGACGGTGGCTGACTCTTCAGACCGTAAAGCTCTGAAGCGAATTGATCTTACGAATAGCCGCTGAAAGTTCCTATACGGTAGTTCCTGTATTCTGAACGGCGGGGGCTAGGTACTTGCCTGTATGCACGGTATGTGCGTTGAACCGCAACAGTTTGCAGTTGGGGTGCGCTTTTTGCCGCTCTTCGCCCCAGGTAGACTTTTTTTTCGAGAGAAGCTACCTTAATTAGGTTCAGGATTGCTCCCAGGCGCGGTACCCAAGTGGTAAGGGAGAGGTCTGCAAAACCTTTATACGTCGGTTCGATTCCGACCCGCGCCTCCATGCCTTCCGCACAAACACACAACCAGACTGATTTAGTGTAACTTATTGATTCGGCAACACGTCTAGCCGACTAATCTGCGCCGTCTGGTCACCAACGTATACGCATCTGAGCGGACTGCGCGACCGCGTGGTGCTATAAACCCAGTGTGGGTTCTCTTGACCAGCTCGGCTTCAACTTTCGTCCTGCTGAACGGCGCATCTGGACTGTCCGTGATCTGATCACTTCCCTGCGAACGCAACTCGAGCGCGAGTACACGGACATCTGGTTGGAAGGCGAAATTTCCAATTTTCGCGCGCATCCTTCGGGTCACGTTTATTTCACTCTGAAAGATGAATCGGCACAGATCAGGGTAGTCATGTTTCGTTCGTCCGCTCGCCTGTTGCGGTTTAAGCCTGCGGATGGAATGGGTGTGATCGCGCGCGGCCGCATTACCGTCTACGAAGATCGCGGCGAGCTGCAAATTTCTGCCGAATATCTGGAACCCAAGGGCGCGGGCGCGTTGCAGATCGCCTTCGAACAGCTTAAGGCCAAGCTTCAGGCCGAAGGCCTCTTTGAGCCGGCACGGAAAAAGCCTATTCCGTCGCTGCCCCGCCGGATCGGAATTGTCACCTCGCCGCAAGCCGCCGCCTTGCGGGACATTTTGAACATCCTTCGCCGACGCCACCACACAGTTAGCGTTCTCATCTTCCCTGCTCAGGTGCAGGGAGACGCGGCTCCCATGGAAGTATCAGGGGGCATCCGCTATTTCAATAAGAACCGTAGTGTTGACGTGATCATCGTTGCGCGCGGTGGAGGCTCGGTCGAAGATCTGGCGGCATTCAATCACGAAGGCCTGGCGCGCACTGTGAGCAGCTCCACGATTCCCGTCATCTCCGCTGTGGGGCATGAGACCGACTTCACGATCATCGACTTTGTTGCCGACCTGCGTGCGCCTACGCCATCAGCGGCGGCGGAACTGGTGATCCGCTCGCGGCAGGAGATCGAAAATCAGTCGGCGGCTTTGCGCGAACGTCTGGCGCGAGCCATGCGTTATCGCCTCCTCATGGGACGCCAGGCACTCACGGAACTAGCCCGGCACGGCGCCTTCTCACGCATCATGGATGCACTCGGCCGCCGACATCAACGAGTCGACGATCTCGTCTATCGCCTCGAGAAGGCTCAGCGGCGCATTTTAGAACGTCAGCGGCGGAGATGGGAGATCGTAGCTGCAGCGGTGCGTCACTATGACGTTCGCCGCCGGCTCGCGGTTATGCGGCACGAACTGGAAAGTCGAAACAGTGCTTTGCTCCGTGAATTCCGGACACGGCTTCTTCAGAAGCGCTCTCATCTGGAGCGGCTGGCCGGCAGCCTGGAAGCGCTTTCGCCAGTCGCCATACTCGAGAGAGGATACGCGTTGGTTTTCGATGCCTCGGGAAAATTATTGAAGAACGCGAGCGCGGTTGCCGCCGGCGATGAAATTAAAGCGAAGCTGGCGCGAGGCGAGGTTACGGCAATTGTGAAGAAGTCCTAAAAGGGTCAAGCCGCACGAGCCCGGCACTTCAGGTACCCAGCGATCTGCGAATGGCGCCGGCAATTTCATCTGCAATGGCACGCATCCGCTCTTCCGTTTCGGCTTCGACCATCACTCGAGCCAATGCTTCGGTGCCGGAATAGCGGACCACCACTCGACCGCTCCCATTCAACTCGCGTTGCGCGGCATCAATCGTGCCTTGCACTTCGGGCACCTGGGCCAGGGGGACCTTTTCGCGCACGCGGACATTCTGAATGGTCTGTGGAAAGACCTTGAGGTCGGAAACCAAATCGGCCAGCGAGCGGCCGCTGCGTACCATGATCTCCATAACGCGCAGCGCCGTCAGCAACCCATCTCCGGTAGTGGCGTCGCCGTCGCGGAAGATGACGTGTCCTGATTGTTCTCCCCCCAGAGTGGCGCCGGTCTTGTGCATCTGCTCCAGGACGTACTTATCGCCCACATTGGCGCGCAACATGGCAATGCCGGATCGCTTGAGAGCTACTTCCAACCCCATATTTGACATCGTCGTTGCCACAACCGTATTACCTACGAGTGTGCCGCGAGATTGCATGTCGCGGGCGGTGATCAGCAACACCGCGTCGCCATTCACAACTCTGCCATTCGCGTCGCAGAACAGTGCGCGATCGGCATCGCCATCGAAGGTGACACCCAGGTCGAATTGCCCTTCCATCTCCCTCATGGTCCGGGCAAGCGTTTCCGGGTGCAGAGCGCCACAGCCATCGTTGATGTTCTTCCCATCGGGCTTGGCGTGGAGGAAGGTCGCCTGAATACCGCACGCATGAAACAACTCAGGAGCTTCAGCGGTGGCCGCGCCATTAGCGCAGTCGACCAGAACTTTGAGACGCTTTAAATCGCCGGAAACATTGCTGGCCAGCCACTTAATATAGGCCCGGCGCAGGTCGGCATCGCCAGGCAATGAAGAACTCAGGGCATTGTCCGGTGCTGCAGGCGGATTCTGCAGCAGCGCGAAGATTTCTTTTTCAATAGCAAGTTCGTGTGCGTCCGGCAGCTTATACCCGTCCCCCGAAAAAACTTTAATGCCGTTGTCGGTCCAGGGATTGTGGGAAGCGGAGATGACCACACCCGCGGTAAAGCCTCGCGAGCGCGCCAAATACGCAACTCCCGGCGTGGTGATGACACCACCGCTTTCGACCTGAACTCCTTGTGAGCCAAGGCCCAGCGACACTCGGTCGGCAATCCAGCGGCTGGACTCACGCGTATCCTGTCCGATGACTACTCGTGGCGAAGCGTGGATGCGCTTCAGATCGTGTCCGAGGGCTCGCCCGATGACGTACGTGCTTTCCGTGGTGAGGGGAAACTCGCCAGCCACGCCACGAATCCCGTCGGTTCCAAAAAGCTGCCGTTGATTGCTCATGCGCAATTCAATCGCCGCCGGACACCCCAGCGACTTTTGTCATGATAACGGTTACGTGAATGGGCGCGGGATGCACAACTTGGATCAGGGGATCAGGAATGTAGACGTGGGTGCTGAAGGTTTGCGAACTGGTCACACCCGACGCATCAATGGGATCGGTGCTGGCAGCATCGATTGATACAACCCGCGAATGCGGCCCGCTTACTGTGATGACAGCGGGAGTTGCCAGTACCTGGCCGATACGCAGGCCGGAAGCAAACTTCCCTGTTACCCGCGGGCGAACTTCAATGGTACGGGTCTCGCGAGCATCGAAGCTCAGCTGCAGCTGGCTGGGAACGACTTGCACGATCTCCAGATCGCGCGGCTCACGCACCTGTTGCGCCGATAAGTCAAAGGTCCGTTCCCCAGGCTTAGCTCCGGCCAGGTCTACTTGCACGTGAATTTCGGCTGGCCGCAGTCGCGTGATCAGCCGCTCCGGACCTCGCACCCGAACCTGAGCTGTAGGAATGTGTTCCGAATCGATTTCCAGATTGTCGGGCATGTGCTGAAATTCGATAGGCGCATCGATCGCTACTTCCGCAACCGGTTCACGCGTCAAAACTGCCCAAAGCGCGACGGACAGCGCCAGCGAGAAGACCTTCAAACCCAAGTGAGGCAGCACATGACGTTGGAAAAAATCGTGCATAATCAGCGGTCGTTCCCCGATGTGAGACTCGAGTTGGGCGCATTGGGAACCGAAGCTCGCGGAACTGATTCTTCCGTCTCGCCATTTTCGGCAGACGCTGTGATGGTCGGCAAGGTGGCTGGAGGCACATAACGCCGCAGCACGTTGCTGAGCCGCGCGCGCAGTTCCTCGACAGTGATGTCTCGCTCGATTCTGCCTCCGACCGCCAGGCTAATGGCGCCTGTCTCTTCGGAAACTATGACGGCGATCGCATCGGTCTCTTCCGTGATACCGATGCCGGCGCGGTGCCGGGTTCCCAATTGCGTCGACAGCACAGGATTCATCGAAAGCGGTAGAAAGCAGGCCGCAGCCGCGACTCGATCTCTCTGAATGATGACGGCGCCGTCATGAAGCGGAGCACTGGGCCGAAAAATCGTGGCCAGCAAATCATAGGAGAGATGGGCGTCCAGTGGGACTCCGCTCTCGATGTAAGTCCGCAACCCTACCTCGCGTTCGATCACGATCAGTGCCCCAGTCTGGTTTTGCGAAAAGAGGTTGGCGGCAAGAACAATGTCATCATAGGCATCGCCGTCCGCGCTTCGAGCACTGCGGAATGTGAGCTTGCGTCCCAGACGGGCCAGCGCCTGCCGAATTTCCGGCGCAAAGACTACGATCAGGGCAAAAATCAAGTAGGGAAAAACCGTGCTAATCAGCCAGTTTAGAGTGGTGAGTTCCCCGAGGCGCGCCACATAAAAAATGAGTATCAGGACCGTGAGCCCGACGAGCATCAATGCGGCGCGCGTGCCCCTGATCAGGGACAGAAACTCGTAAATAATCACCGCGACCAGAATGATGTCGACTACCGCAATCAGCGACACGTGTGGCCACGACGAAACCAGGTTGCTCACAACATCCTCGAGGTCAGAGCCCTACCCGCGGGCCTTGCTGCTACCGCCATTGTAATCCAGTATTCTGAGGGTAATAACGCTGGTGTTGCGGTCGATCCACCGTGAATCCGGCGCGCGGATCCCATGGTGAAAATCGCTAAGAACGATCGGATGTTCGTCCTGACTGGAGCGGGCATCAGCGAGGAGAGCGGGGTCCCCACCTTCCGCGGTGCCGGCGGCCTTTGGCGAAACTACCGGGTTGAGGAGGTCGCCTCGCCAGGCGCGTGGGCGCGCGATCCGGTCCTGGTGTGGGAGTTCTATTCGATGCGGCGGCGAGTCGCCGGCCAGGCAAAACCAAATGCGGCGCACTTTGCCCTTGCCCGGCTGGAAACCGCGCTTGGAGACAACCTGTTTTTGTGTACCCAGAACGTCGATAATCTCCATGAGCAGGCCGGATCCCGGCGCGTGACCCACATGCATGGCGAACTGTTCAAGAGCCGTTGCGATACGTGTACCAAGTCACCGTTCTCCGACGTCGAAACATATGAACCGCCTGCCCAAATTCCGGCATGTGATTGCGGCGGACGCATTCGTCCCCACATCTGCTGGTTCGGCGAAATGCCATTCGATGTGGATCGAATTCGTGCTGAACTAGAACACTGCACTTTGTTTATGGCCATAGGTACCTCGGGGATGGTGCAACCGGCCGCAAGCTTCGCCGCCCAAGCACGCGAACATGCACCCACGGTCTACATCGGCCCTGAGGAACCCACGAACTGCGCCCTCTTCACTGAACGCTATCTCGGAAAAGCCGGCGAACTGCTCCCGGCGCTTTTCGAGGTGGATGGGAAGCCGCTTGCCTAATCCTCGCAAGGTGACATTTGCGCTGGTGCTCCTGGGCTTAATTGCAGCGGTAATTTGGGAACCAGATCTCGTTGCTGGGTTCCTTCACAACGCCCTGGCTCTGTCGAACGTGGCGCTGTTGGTGTTGGCGATCGCGGCTCTGGCTTGGTTTCTCTATTGGGTCGTTCTGCGGCGCATTCTCCGCGCCCGCCGAATTGCTAACGCCCGCATGCGAAGAATGTTGCGGGAGTCGACAGATCGGGAGCGCGAGTAGCGCCTATTTTCCAGAGCGCGCACCCCAGAGGTGTTACTAAGCGCGTGCCGTCCGCCCAAGCGGACTCGGTTTGTCCCACTTTCATTTCTCGGCACTGCGTGCCGGGCTTTCATCTTCCGCCGCTGCGCGGCTGTGGCGCGACTTGTCCGACGCGGGTGGCACCCAAAGCGGGTTTCGTAGCAGCCCCTCCTCTGTGCCCTTGTGTCCTTTGTGGTGAATTACTACTCCAGATCGCGCCAGTTCGGGCCGACGCCAATTTCAACGACCAGCGGCACAGTGAGCGGGTGAACCTTTTCCATGTGCTCGCGGACCAGAGCCTTCAGGACATCAAGCTCGCTTTCCGGAACTTCAAAGACCAGTTCATCGTGAACTTGCAGTGTCATGCGGGATTTCAGCTTCTGTTCACGAATCGCCTCGTCGATTCTCAGCATGGCGATTTTTATCAGGTCGGCTGCGGTCCCCTGCAAGGGAGTATTCACAGCCGTGCGCTCGGCGAAACCACGCATGTTGGCGTTCTTGCTATTGATATCGGGAATCGGGCGAATCCGGCCGAACAGCGTGCGCACTTTCTGGTCGCGCCGGGCTTCTTCAAGAGTCTTATCGATAAATTTGCGCACTCCTGCATATTTCTCGAAGTAGGCATCGATAAAGCGCTTGGCCTCCGACTTCTCGATGCCAAGATTCTGCGATAACCCGAATGGCGATAATCCGTAAACAATGCCAAAATTCACGACTTTTGCCTGCCGGCGGTGCTCAGGCGTCACCATCAGCGGCGGAACTCCAAATACCTGAGACGCTGTCAGGGTGTGGATATCATCGCCACGACGGTATGCCTGTACCAGCAGCGCGTCCTGGGAATAATGCGCCAGCAGACGCAGTTCAATCTGAGAGTAGTCGGCAGCCAGAAGCAGATGCCCGGGCTCGGCGGTAAACGCAGCCCGTATCTCCCGGCCCAGTTCAGTTCGAATCGGGATATTCTGCAAGTTGGGATTGATCGAGGCCAATCGTCCGGTTGCCGTGCCGGTCTGGACAAAGGTTGTATGGAGTCTGCGCGTGTCTGGGTTGAGCAATGCCGGAAGCGCATCCACATAGGTCGATTTCAATTTTGCGAGCTGCCG
Source organism: Terriglobales bacterium (assembly GCA_035691825.1). Classification (GTDB taxonomy): domain Bacteria; phylum Acidobacteriota; class Terriglobia; order Terriglobales; family Acidobacteriaceae; genus Gp1-AA122. The sequence goes on from DASSIO010000140.1 coordinate 38,262, forward strand.
GTATTCCAGCACCAGACGGGGAGCCTCGTGCGTCAGGGCGAGGCCCTCCAGAACGTCAATCGCTGTCGACACCGTACGGCCCTTGCCATATTTGACCGGCTTGGGCAATGCGAGCTTGTTGAACAGCACATCGCCTAGCTGCTTGGGTGAGTTGATGTTGAATTCTTGTCCACAGCACTCGTAAATCTCGCGAGCTTTGGCATCGATATCGGTTTCCAGCTTTGCCGACATTCGGGCAAGCGCAGCGGTATCGATCTTGACTCCGCAATCCTCCATGCGGCTGAGCACCGGAACCAGTGGAAGATCGATGTCTTGGTAAAGCTTCAGCAAACCGGCTTCTTCCACCTCGCTACCCAGCGAGGAAGCCAACCGGCCAGTTACATCAGCCGCTTCTGCCTGCGATCCGCTCAACTTCATGTTGAAGCGCCGCAGAGCCACGTCGGCGAGCGTGTGCGCCGAGTAGGTTGGATCGAGCAGATACGAATAGAGCATGGGATCATGGCGAACACCGTGAAGTTCGATCCCTAGCGATCGCATGGCATGCCCTGCCGATTTGGAATCGTGAACGCTCTTTGGAAGCTTGGGATCGGCAAGCGCCACTTTGATCGCCTTTGCCACCTCCGATACGTCGACCGATACCGTGACAGCGCTTCCCGCCCCGGCCGACATCGCCAGCGAGTGCATCGGCGAAGCGCTCTTCGGCTCGCCGGCCGACGAAAGCGGCAGTAAGCCGTTTTCAGAATCAGTTTCTTCCTCCTCCTCAACGACGGAAGCCTCGGCGATTTCCAGGGCAATGGCCAACGCACCCTCTTCTGGAAGGGATTTCAGAAGGCGATTGATGTCCTCCGCCGATTCCGCTACGCCGTAGTGCACTCCCCCGACCTGAGTGGTGGGCAGCAGTTCTTTGAGAAGAGAGGTGAACTCCAGTTCTGTGAATAGCTGCCGCAAGGCCAGATCGTCGGGATCGCCCGCGCGCATGCTTTCAACATCAAACTCGACGGGGACGCTGCGGTCGATCGTTGCCAGTTGCTTGCTCAACATGACGACTTCGCGATTATGCAGCAGCGATTCGCGATAGGTTTTCTTCTCGACTTCCGCAGCATGGTCGAGCGCTGATTCGACGCTGCCAAAGCGCTTGACCAGCTCTACCGATCCCTTATCGCCGATTCCGGGTGCGCCCGGGATATTGTCGATAGTGTCGCCCCGCAGCGCCATCACATCAACCACGCGCTCAGGTGGTACGCCCAAAATTTCTTCCACTTTGGCCCTGTCGCAGATCAGGTTGTCCTTGGGAGGATTCAGAACGCAGATCTTGTCGTTGACCAGTTGCAGCATGTCTTTGTCGCTGGAAACGACATAGACGGGATAATCCTCGGCGGCGGCTTTCTCGGCGAGCGTTCCGATTACGTCATCCGCCTCGTAGCCTTCCGACTGCAGGATCGGAATGCGATATGCCTCCAGCGCCCGCCGGATGTAAGGGAGTTGCTGGACCAGGTCGCCCGGCATCTCGGCACGATTCGCCTTGTAACCGTCGTATTTGATCTCCTGAAAGCTCTGCGTCTTCAGATCAAATTTCCGGACCACCGTGATGGCCTGTGCCTGCTGATCGCGAAATGTGGGCGCGGCCACATCAAAAACTGCCGCAATGTATTCCGGATCAAAATCGTCGCGCAGTTTACGCAACATGTTTACGAAAACGTAGGTTGCCGCGGTGGGGACTCCGCCCTTGGTCGACATCGACCGCTGCCGCGCCATGGCGTGGTACGCGCGAAAAATAAAGGACATGGAGTCGATGAGGAAGATTCGGCCCTTTCCTGCGACAGGCGTAGGACCGCCCGCAACAACCGCTTTGGCCGGCGTCTCAGCCGAACTGACCGCTGATGCTTTTCTGAGGGACAAGCCACAAGTTTATCAGCCCAGGCAGGAAGCAACCGTGAGCGGACACTGCGGATTTACCAATGAGGATTAGCCGCAAATTCCTCACCACGGAGTCACGAAGAACACAGAGATAGCTTGAGCCGTCAACCGTTGGACCGGACATTCAGGCTACTCACGCTCGCCGGCCTCCGTGTCTCCGCGTCTCCGTGGTGAGAAATCAGTTAAAAGGACAAAGTGAAGTCCGCTTGCACCATTTTGCTGCTGGCGCCTTGTTCGGAGTTGTGAAAAACGAGGTAGTAATCGGCAGGAGTGTCCAGCGTGGGCGGGAGAGCATAATCCACCGATTGGCCCTCGGAAGCATCGATCGAGTAGCTGATCTCGCCTCCGCGACCGTGGGCGAAGGCGTCGAACTCGGCGGGCGTCATCACCATGACATCTACCGGTGACGGCTGTTCCGATGTGGCGTCTTCTTCAGTTTTTTTCACAAACGCGCGAAAGCTCCCTTGCAGTTTAGGATTGACCTGCTCAGCAGGCACCCGGAACGGAAACTTCGTGTAGCCGGCCACTTTGAAAGTCCGGTGCAAGAACTTCACGGACGCGGGTGTTGCCTGTCTCGACACACGGTTAAAACTCTGCGGCTGCTCAGGCGCTTGTTGCTTATTACAAGAACACAGGATTAGAGTCGATGCGATCAAGGCGAGGAAGCTTATTCTCGGGTACATATTCGGCATATATACCGAAGCATCGCCCGGCGTAGTAGGTCCTTCCAGTAATGGAAACTAATCCCTGGTGCTAGCCCTTTTGAAACAGGAAGGGCCACGACAATGCTCATTCGACGAACATACAATCGCCATAGGAATAAAACCGGTACTTATGCTCCACGGCATGCCGATAAGCAACCAGTGTCCGTTCCCTGCCGGCAAAGGCGCTGACCAGCATTAAGAGGGTCGATTGTGGCAAGTGAAAGTTGGTCAGCAGCGCGCCTACCACGCGGAATTGATATCCGGGATAGATGAACAGGTCTGCCTCACCGCTCTCGGCACGGACGCGTCCATCATGGCGGGCAGAAAACTCCAAGGTACGGATCGTTGTTGTGCCCACCGCCACCACTCGCCGTCCTGCCTCTAAAGCTCCATTAATGCTCGCCGCAGCCGCAGGAGCAATGGTATAGCGTTCACTATGCAGGCGGTGAGCCTCCACCTGCTCAGTGCGAATCGGTTGAAATGTCCCCAGTCCCACATGCAATGTAACTTCAGCCAACTGAATACCGCGCTCACGAATGGCATTGAGAACTTCGGGCGTAAAGTGCAGTCCGGCCGTTGGCGCCGCGACCGAGCCGCGTTCTCGCGCGTACACAGTCTGGTAGCGATCGCGATCGGTGGGACGATCGGATCGCGTGATATACGGCGGCAGGGGAACGTGCCCTATCTGTTCGACCAAAGCCCAGAAGTCGTCGACCGGGGCGAAGCGGATTCGCCGTACCCCAAATGTGCCTCGAGCGACCACCTCTGCCCGTAATTCGTCGTGCACTCCAAAGAAAAGCCGCTCCCCGACGCCGATCTTCCGTCCCGGGTGTACCAGGCACTCCCATTCATTAGGCTGCTCGGATATTTGGGACGTGAGGAGCACCTCAACCTGTCCTTTCAAGAAGTTTTTGGCGGCGGGATTCTGCGAGCTGACGGCCTGGGCTCTCGCCCCCGAGCGGCGGCCATACAAACGCGCTGGAAACACCCGCGTGTTGTTAAACACCAGCAGGTCGTCTTGGCGCAGCAGACGAGGAAAATCGTTGAAGGTAAGATCCTGAACCTGGTCTGATCCGCGCCGCAGATGCAGAAGGCGGGAGGCTGCGCGATCCCGAAGCGGTTCTTGGGCGATCAGCTCATCAGGAAGGTCATAGTTGAAATCAGAGACGAGCACGGTTGCGAAAATAAGCAGATTTTTGGCCGAGAAGCCTTGACCAATTTTCTTTCTGCCTACAACATAAGTTGTATCACTCCCCCGCAAGGACAAAAGCGGCTGGTTTAGCGGCGACTCACTTACGTGGCAAATGATCGGAAATACCGGGCAGAAATTGTCCGCCTTGGAGCGCTCCTCCATAGCTCCGGCTTTGTAGCTGGAATGGACGGAAACCTATCGGTTCGCCTGGATAACCGACGCATTCTGGCCACACCCACGTCCATGAGCAAGGGCATGATGCGTGCCTCGGACCTTGTTGTCGTGGACTTGCAAGGCCGGCGAGTGCAGGGTAATCGCTGCGTCTCCAGCGAAATTGCCATGCACCTGCTCATTTACAAGCTGCGTCCTGATATCCGAGCGGTCGTACATGCGCATCCCCCGACGGCGACTGCTTTTGCCGCCTGCGGACGGCCTTTGGATCAGCCTCTGGTCTGCGAGCTTGTCGTCGGACTCGGATGTGTCCCGCTGGCAAGATACGGAACTCCTGGAACCACGGAGTTGTCGGACTCATTGGCGCCACTCATTCCCGAGTACGATGCCATTCTCATGGCCAACCATGGTGTGGTGTCTTACGGCGAAGACCTTCAACATGCTTTCATGAAGATGGAGACGGTCGAGCACTTCGCCAAGGTTGCGTTGGTAGCCCAGTTGTTGGGAGAGGAGCAGCCTCTGAACGAGGAGGCGATTGGAAAGCTGCTGCAAGCCCGTAAGAAGTATCCCGGAGCGAAATCGGCTGCCCCCATGCCGATTCCCGGAGGGAATGGCGCCCCGGGCGGCGATCATCACGCCACCGGTACGGAGCTTTCCGCCCCGGAGTTGAGCGGCACGCGGGCGGGAACTCGATCACAACCCCGCCGCTGATCCGCCTTATTTTCTACTTGGTGCCGGCAAGCTCCCGTTGAGGAGTTTCCAAGCGCAGCAGGCGATCGAGAAAATCATTAACCAGCTCCTGCTTCGCATTTTCTGGTGGTTCCTTCAGTTCATGGGCCAGCAGGCCAGCCATCCTTCGGCTGATTCTGGATGTCACCGCGCTGAGCTTCTGCTCGACTTCCTTGGGAAACGGCCCATTCTCCTGACGAAAGGAATCCAATTCTTGCCGGCAAACCTGATTCAGCCGCTCACGGAGAACGGCGACGGCTGCTATGGTCTTTTCATTGAGCAGCTGATGAATGAACTCTCTACTTTCCGCATCGGCGAACTTATCCAGTTCCGCGGGAGAAGCTTTGCCTCGGCTCTGAAGCTTTCCGGCGACTGCCAGGGCCTTCGCGACAACCGCATCCAGAAATCTTCCACTCGTCCCTATCCTCTTTGCCTGTTCCCAGGACTCCCTTAGCTGTGCCGGGCCGTCCGGCTCTCCGATAAGGGTGTCGGTACCGGCGGTGACTCGAAAAACATGGGTCAGCGCCACCTCGTCGAGCAGGCGATAGAAGTACTTCCATTCACAAAACTGTAACGCGTATTTTGCGGAGAGCAACCGTAGCACCGAGTCAGCAGCCAGCGTCGGATCATTACTCCACAGCAGAAACTCAGTCCGGCGGCAGGTGGCGATGAGGAGTGCTTCGTCAATTCCCTCTGCAAATGCCAAGCTTGACAGCGCCTGCTGCTGTCCGGCGTCGTTGATCCGAAACTTTTCCTGAACCGGTGGAGACCCGCTGCGAAAGTCCACTCCGATTACGATCAACGCTGGTTGCAAAGCGTTCTCCCAGGCTCACAGCGTAAATCGCAAGTAGGGTTCCAAAGTACCTATTCTTAGGGTGGGCATCGCCGAACGTTTACAGTAAGTTACAGCGATGTTCGGTGCGACGGCCTAACCCAGCGCAGAGGCATTGTGGAATATCGCGCTAAGCACGTGTGTTTTGCCCCTTCTCGCGTCCTATGGCTTCACATCCAATCCTGCTCATTATGAGCAATTTACAGGCACGTACGGTTTTGGATACCCAAGTGCACGCATCCGGTGTGGAGGGGCAATCTCGCCAATCCACCTATAGGAGAGGAAACATGAGGAAATTAGTCCCGACCACGGTTGTTATTCTGGCTTTTGCGTTCGTTTTTGCCGGCGCATCGTTTGCCGCTGATTCCGGCGCAGACCTGTTCAAGTCGAAGTGCGCCATGTGTCACGGTCCCGATGGCAAAGGCGAAACTGCCATGGGTAAGAAGTTTGGGTTGAAGGATCTGGGCTCCGCAGACGTTCAGGGCAAGAGCGATGCTGATTTGAACGGAATCATCACTAATGGCAAGGACAAAATGCCGGCCTACAAGGGCAAATTGACGTCCGAGCAGATTGACGAAGTGGTGAAGTTCATCCGTACGTTAAAAAAGTAAAAGCCAGACCCCTTCCGGATCAGGAGGAAGCCGGCCGCGTTAATGACGTCAAGTCATAGCGGCTGGCCTTTTTTTCCAGTTCTCCCCATAAATCTCCGACCGCGAGCCAATTCCAGCAATAGCGATCACACGAGAGATGGATGTCCTAGCGAAATCGCAGTGAGCGTTTGTCGATGAACTACCTCCCGGTTGTATACTTCTGTGCCGAGCAGTTTCCGGATTCGTAGCACTGCCCAGGCGTTTCACAAAAGTCTCATCCCGCCTGCAATTACGTCAGGCCTAGCCGCGCTGGCTGCCAGTCAGGGCGTTTCACACGGAGGGAAAGGATGCGCGACGACGATCCCCAAATTCCCGACAACAATTCTGGAGTCTCGCGACGTGAGTTCCTCAAAATTTCAACCATAACCGCTGCCGTGCCGCTGGTCGCCGGCCCGGAGACAGTCCTTGCAGCCGGTGAAGAGGTTGCCGTCTTTGGCCCCGGCAAAGTTCCCGTTGAATTAAGCGTCAACGGCCGCACGCACAAGCTTACTCTGGAGCCGCGCGTGACCCTGCTGGATGCCTTGCGCGACGATCTCGACATAACCGGTGCCAAGCGAGTTTGCGACAAGGGCGAGTGTGGCGCCTGTACCGTGCTCATGGATAACAAGGCCGTTTACGCATGCTCGGTGTTGGCTATCGACGCACAAGGTAGGCAGATCGCTACGGTCGAGTCGCTGATGCAAGGCGGCAAGCTTCACCCGGTTCAACAGGCGTTCGTGGACAATGACGCCTCGCAGTGCGGTTTCTGCACCCCGGGATTCGTGGTTGCCTCCCAAGCCTTCCTCGACAAGCATCCGAGCCCTACTCCGGAAGACATCCGCCATGGCCTAAGCGGCAATCTGTGCCGCTGTGGTACTTATGCCGGCATTCGCCAGGCAATCGCGCAGACGGCGCGGAAAGGAGCGTAACCGATGCCGGACTACAAATGGCCCGCTGCCGAGCAGCGCACGCTTATCGGAAAGAGAACCACGCGGGTTGACGCGCCCCTGAAAGTTTCGGGCCGGGCAAAGTACACCTATGACGTGCACCCCCCGGGCATGTTGTTCGGCAAAATGCTGCGCTCACCCTACGCGCACTGCAAAGTCGTGAGTATCGATACTTCAGCTGCCGAGAAAATGCCCGGCGTCAAAGCTGTCCACATCGTGCAGGGACCGGGAACCCAGATTCATTGGGCAGGGGATGAGATCGCCGCGGTTGCTGCCGTTGACGAGCGTACAGCCGAAGACGCCGCACGAGCGATCAGCGTCAAGTACGAGAAGTTGCCCCACCTCGTGAGCGACGCCGAACCACCCAAGGGTGCGGCTGAGGAACAAGGGCCGCTCAGCATGGACGATATCGGCGACATGTTCGACAACCAGGTCCCTGAGCGTCAGATGATCGAACAGATTCAGAAGTATGGTCTGACCTTCAAACCGGATCCCGATATGCTCAAGGACATGATGAACGAGGGCGCGCCCGAATCCGTTGTCGAGGCGATTCGCACTGCGCCGGTACACGAAGGCGCCGCCTCACGGCCCAAGTCCTATTACCAGAAAGCCGCGACTATCACCCAGGGCGATCCCGATAAAGCCTTCTCCGAAGCGGAGATTGTCTCCGAGGGGCTCTACGGCATTCCGGTGATCACTCATTGCTGCCTGGAAAGTCACGGGTCGACCTCCGAATGGACAGCGCCCGACAAGCTGTTCGTGCACATCTCCACCCAGAACGTCTCGGGAATTGCCGCTCAGATGGCTGAACCGCTGAAAATTCCCGCGGCGAACATTCGCGTGCACCAGGATCACATTGGCGGCGGGTTCGGCAGCAAATTCTCTCCGGACCGATGGGGTATCGTCGCAGCCGAGCTTTCGAAAAAGGCTGGAGGAAAGCCGGTGCGGCTGATGCTGGAGCGCGACTCCGAATTGAAGGTCGCCGGAGCGCGGCCCTCGGCCTATGCTCGCGTTAAAGTCGGCGCCAAAAAGGATGGATCGGTTATTGCCTGGCAGTCGGAATCCTGGGGTACCGGTGGACCCGGCGGCGGTGGCATGCCCCCGATTCCATACGTATTTAATGTTCCCAACCAGCGCAAAGAACACACCGCGGTTCGCAACAACATTGGCCCGGCTCGTGCCTGGCGAGCCCCCAACCATCCGCAGGCTGCAGTCCTTACGATGTGTGCTCTCGACGACCTTGCGGCCAAGCTCAACATGGACCCCGTCGAATTTTTCCAGAAGAATCTGAACATCAGCGGTCCACGCGCTCAGAACTACGCCGAGGAATTAGGAATCGCTTCCGAGTTGATGGGCTGGAAGCAAAAGTGGCATGCGCGCCCGGAGAAGATCGGCAGCGCGCCCGTGCGCGGTGTCGGACTGTCGCTTCATACCTGGGGCGGCCGTGGCCACAATAGCGATTGCGACCTCACCATCCATCCCGATGGCTCGATTGAGCTGAAGATGGGCACGCAGGACCTGGGCACCGGGACGCGCACGGCAATCCTGGTCGTGGCTGCCGACACGCTCGGTGTGCCGATGGATTCCATTAATTTGCAGATTGGCGACACGCTCTATCCGCCCTCCGGCGGTTCGGGTGGATCGACAACCATCGGCGGCGTGAGCTCCTCAACCCGGCGTGCCGCCGTCGATGCACGCGATGCGCTCTTCGCCAAAGTTGCGCCCGCACTGAATGCCCAGCCGACCGATCTTGAAGCCGTGAACGGCACAGTACGGGTCAAAGGAGAAGCCAACCGGTCCCTCACCTGGAAACAGGCGTGCGGGAAGCTGGGCGCGATGCCGCTTACCGTCCGCGGGAAGAACCCCGACCGGAGTCGGCCTCCAGACCTCACCAACAGCGGCGTGGGTGGCGTGCAGATGGCTGAAGTGGAAGTCGACCCAGAGACCGGGATCGTTAAGGTCGCCAAAATGGTTGCGGTCCAGGACTGCGGCCTCGTCGTCAACCTGAAAACCGCCGAAAGTCAATGCCTGGGCGCGTTGATCATGGGCATCAGCTACTCGCTTTTCGAGGAGAAGGTGATGGACCCCACGACTGGCGTCATGCTCAATGACGATATGCAGTACTACCGGATTGCAGGCTTGAGCGATATCCCCGATCTGGTCGTACGTATGATGACGGGCAAAGGCTATGACGAGCGCGGTGTCATAGGGCTCGGCGAGCCGCCAGTCATTTCGCCGGGCGCTGCAATTTCAAACGCCGTTGCCAATGCCATTGGGGTACGCGTGCCCTTCTTGCCACTCACTCCCGACCGGGTGCTTAGCGCGCTCGCTCAGAAGGCAGGTGCGTGATGAAAGCTTTCGAGTACGTGACGCCTAAGACTCAGGCACAAGCCGTCAGCTTGTTGGCGAATACTTGGGGACAGACCGAAGTCCTGGCTGGCGGAACCGATCTGCTGGCTTTGATGAAGGACGACATCCTCTCGCCCAAGCGCCTGGTCAACATAAAGACTGTTGCGGATCGAGACCTGCACGGTAATCAACGGCTTCCCAATGGCGAATGGCGCATTGGCGCCCTCACAACCCTTGCCGACTTGGCCGACAATCCCGCTATCCAGAATGGCCCAATGAAGAGCTATCCGGCATTGGCCGAGGCCGTCCGCGAGGCCGCCAGCCCGCAGATCCGTAATATGGCTACTTTGGGAGGGAATCTCTGCCAGCGCCCGCGCTGCTGGTATTTCCGCAACGGCTTTGGACTGCTGCCGAAG
>DASSIO010000141.1:0-2522 GCA_035691825.1 Terriglobales bacterium
GACTCGAAAGACGGACGGATTACCCCGCCTATGCCGCCGTTTGGTGTCGAAGTACGTGGCGACGAAGATAAGAAGCCCACAGAACCGGTCAGGCTCGGAGCGCCAGGAAACATCGTCCACCGCGCGCGCATACAACTGCGCGGTGACCCACTCAACCTGCCGAGGGATCTTGATTTGACCACCGACTTCGCCGACTATCACTCAACATACAACATCAAAGATGGCGTGCTGACCGCGGAACGGCGGCTGGTTCTGAAAAAAGATAGAGTGCCGTTAGCGGAATCGGAAGCTTACCGCAAGTTTGGCAAACTCGTGGCCGACGACGAAGACACCTGGATCAATCTTAGCGGAAACAATAACACTGCCGAATCCGACCACAACTCCCCAGCCGACCGCGCCTTCCTGCAAGGCTACGAAGCTCTGCAGAAGCGCGACATGACCACAGCCGGGGAAGCTTTCCGTAGAGTTATTCAGTTAGATCCAAAGTACGCCTATGCCCACGGCAATCTGGGCCTTGTTTACCTGGCGCAGAATGACAACGAGGATGCATTCGCGGAACTGCGCAAGGAAGAAGAACTGCACCCGGAAAACGAGTTTGCATACCGGGCCTTGGCCTTGGCTCTAGTGCGCCTGCATCGCAATGAAGAAGCGATGCAGCAGTGGCGTCAACTGCTGAAGGTGGACCCCAAGAACCGCGATGCGGTGCTTGGACTCGGCGGCCTCCTGATTAGAGCCAAGAAATACGGAGAAGCTGTCAGTGTCCTAGAGGATGCTGCCAAGCTGGCTCCCGACAGCGAGGCGCTGCAGAGCACCCTGGGATACGCGTACTTGAAAAACGGCCAAACTGACAAGGGAATTCCAGTGTTGGAGAAAGTCGCGCAGTCTGACCCCAAGCCCGAAACGTTAAACAACATCGGGTACGAACTGGCTGATGCTAACGTGGACCTTGACAAATCACTGGCGTATGCGCAAAAGGCAGTGGAGCAAACCCAGGCGCAGTCACTGGTGTTTGGCGCGTCCAGCCCGGAGTCGCTCAAGATCACGGTCGAATTGGCGGCGGATTGGGATACGTTGGGCTGGGTGTATTTTCGCCGCGGCGATCTGAGCAAGGCGGAATCCTATGTGCGCGCCGGCTGGAACCTGTCGCAGGATGCAACCATTGGCGACCACTTGGCCCAGGTGTACGAGCGCGAGGGCAAGAAGCAGGAGGCGGCCCATATCTATCGCCTTGCCCTGGCATCCCCACGCGGCGACAAAGAGGAGATTCGACAGCATTATCGACAGCTTACCGGGAAAAATGCGGACGAGGGAGCGGCGGTGTCGCTGGGACGCGGGAAGAATGGCACCCGGATCACCTCGCCGGTCGAAGAGCTGAGCCGGGTGCGGGAGACCAAACTAAGGTCTACCTCTCGCCTTTCTGGCAGCGCGACCTACGCGGTCGCTTTCTCGCACGATAAGGTAGATGAGGTCAGCTACGTCAGCGGCGATTCGTCCTTGAATTCCGTTGCCGACCAACTGAGCAACACCAAGTTCCACGTCGAGTTCCCCGGCCAGGACCCAGTCAAGTTGGTGCGACGTGGCATTCTGATGTGCGGCGCCACGGGTTGCGATTTCGTTATGTTGCTGCCTGCCGACGCGGCGGCCCAAGCGCAGACCCCGAACAACTGACCGTCCCTCAACCCCCATCACCAGTACCGACGCGGACCTTGCGCCGCGGCACCCTACGGCTGTTTGTGGTACTACTATCAACTCCAACCTGGAATGACGAACCAACTCGAGACCATTGAATACCGCGGCTGGGGCAAGGTGGCGCGGCTTACAAACGGCACGGTAGAACTGCTGGTGCTCACCCAGGTAGGCCCGCGCGTTCTCTTCTACGGATTTGCCGGCGGCGAAAACCAACTGCACGAGTTCGAGGAGCAGGTTGGACTTACCGGCGATGGCCAATACCACAGTTATGCCGGACACCGCCTGTGGGTATCGCCGGAAGTGGAACGCACGTACTATCCCGACAATTCTTCTGTGCAGGTCATGCAGGTAAAGGACGGCGTCAGGTTTATCGCTCCAGCGGAGAACGCGCCTCCAGGAACCGGGCTGCAGAAGGAGGTGGAGGTGCGGCTAGCCAGCGAAGGCACGCACGTGACGCTGGTACATCGGGTCACGAATCAGGGGGACGCCCCCACCGAGATGGCGCCCTGGGCGCTGACGGTCATGGAGGCCGGTGGCCGCGCTATTTTGCCGCTTCCGCCGCGGCAGCCCATGAGCAAACAGCACTTGCTTCCGGAAGGAGTAATCGGCCTGTGGTCTTATACCGACTTGGCAGACACGCGCTGGAAGTTCGGGACCCAATATGTGCAGCTCACTACAGAAGCAGCGCCTGACGCCAGATTCCGGGAGCAGATGCTCGGGCTCTACAATCCCTCTGGCTGGGCGGCATATTTCCGTAATGGCCACCTGTTTGTTAAACGGGCTGCGGTTGAGCGCGAGGGGACGTATCCGGACTTCGGTTGCAACTTCGAGAC
>DASSIO010000142.1:0-27309 GCA_035691825.1 Terriglobales bacterium
TGTCGGAACCATAGGATATTTCGGCAGTTTTTTCGCAACCTCTACGGGAATATCGGCCAGTTGCACCGAGTATTGCGACAGCGTGTAGTAGCCGGCAATGGTCGTTCCGTCCGGCGTGATTACAAACGGAACGGCAACGCGTTTCTTCAGATCCTGGCCTGCCTGTTTGTAAAGGTAGGCGTCCAGAATGTCGACACCGCAAGAAAAAGCCGCTCGATCGTGCTTCGGACCGAGCGGCTCAATTACAAACCGCGCCTTTTCTGCTTCGTCGGCCAATTAGCGCCCCATTTGTGCCTTGTACCGTTGCGCAGCTTTACGCGCGGCTTCATTGGGTGACGGTGGATGCAAAATCGCATTCACAAAAACCTCGCGTGCCTCGTCGTGCAGAGTGAGAAGCTCGAAGTCCTTTATCGCATCGGCCGCCGCCTGTTGAGCGCTCGCAACCACGAATTCCGTTACCGATGAACCACGCAAAGCTGCGGCGCGCGCGATCAGCTTTTTTTGCTCCGGGGTAACCCGGGCTTCCAAACGCTCCTCTTTCCGCGAGCGTCGATCAATGGCTGCAGCGCGCCTCATGGTCTCCTCCCATCCTCTGTCGGCAGTGTACGGCGAATCGCCGGACAAGTCAATAGCGGCGTACGGCCATTAATATCTGTTGGACGGACCGAAGAAAGAAAGGTGGGATGAGACTCGATCGCCTGTTTCCCAGAACGTTCCTGATTGTGACCGCATTCTTCGTAAGATTCTGCTTAATTCTCCGAACGACCAAGAGACCGCAATGGCTGTGGCTGTGGCGTTCGGTGTTGACGAGGAATCGGACGACCTTCTGACCGTTGCGCAATTGCTCCCTGACCTTCTTCGAAGCAGATTCGAGCGGGCGCGTTATCGAGCCGCGTACTCAATCCGTTCAAGACTCAGCCGAGGAAATGTTCCAGATCCCGTCGCAGCCCTCTGGGGCAAAGCCTTGTTGAAAGCAGTTGCAAAACTGTTGTGCGTGAGGCCATGCAGCGGACGCTCGGTCTGATTGACCCAGACAGAGCCAAATCCCAGGAGCCCTGAGATTTTTCGAGTAGCCCTCCCCCACGGCACTCTCTCGCGTTGACCCTACCTCGTCGGGCGATGCAAGGGCTTCCAGCAATGATGGCTGACTGGGAAGCAACCGAGCGGGGGCGGTGCACCTCTAAACAGAAAAGAGTTACGATACAAGTGGAAGGAGTGTTACCACCTGCAGTTGCCTGATTTCTAGGATACCGGCGGGTTACCTCTCCAGGAAACCACCTCACGCCTAAGCTGTTTCCCCCCTCGGCGCTTAGGTCACCGACGCCGTAGGCCACATAGTGAAACAAACCTCGGAACAGCCGCCGAAGTATCTTGTGAAGTTGCTGTTCTCCTTTCGTGGGGTCACCGCAGTCGAAGTTCCTGCCGAGCGCATACACGCAGACAAATAACTCGTTTTCAGATTGCTAGATATCTCTCAGTTGGTCCTCGTCCATCCCGAAATAGTGGCCGAGCTCATGGATGACCGTTAGGCGGATTTGTTCGCGGACTTCGGCCTCGCTGGAACAAACCGCTTCAATATTCTTCTGGTACAGCACGATCTGGTCAGGCCCAGTCGGTAGCTGAAATACGCTTTTCTTGGTCGTGGGCACGCCGTGAAAGAGACCGAGAAGCACCTTCGTTTGCTGCCCCGATTGTGGCGATGCCTGGTTCGGCGGTAAGTCTTCCACCATTACAGCGACATTGCGAATGCGGCTGCGAAATTCTTGGGGAAGCGACTCTAAAGTTTCTTCGACTACCTTGACGAACTGTTCGCGCTTCATCTTTCACCCACTGACACAAGCAAGAAGAATGGCTCTCTTGGCGCATGCGGCGGACGACCTATTTGGCTTCGTTCAATTATTGGCGCGTAATTCTTTTGAATGCTAGTCTCCGAACTGTGAATCACAAGCGCCCAAAATCAGAATTAGATCGCCAGCCAACCCTATTTGAACTAGAGGAACCGTCTGGTCAACTAAACCTTGACCGTGTTGACGGCACTGGCATTTTTCTAGGCACGTCGTCTTTCACCGCCGCGGGTTGGGAAGGCTCGTTCTATCCGCAAGGCATGCGCCCGAAGGATTTTCTCCGCCACTACGCCAACCAGTTTCAAACGGTCGAGATCGATAGCACGTTTTATGGCACTCCGAGCGCGCCGACCGTCACAAGCTGGAACGAGAAAACTCCGGGAGATTTCATCTTCGCGGTGAAGGTGCCCAAGGTCATCACGCACGAGAAAGTCCTGGTTGATTGCGAGCCAGAGTTCGACGAGTTCATCGAAAGAATGCACTTGTTGGGCGACAAACTTGGCCCAATGCTTTTGCAATTCCCAAAGTTCGACAAGTGGGTGCTCAAGGGTCCCGATGAGTTTCGCGCCCGTTTGCAATCCTTCTTCAAACGCGCGGCAGACCTGAATGCCGGCCAGTTCGCAGTCGAGGTTCGGAACAAAGATTGGCTCGACGTCAAGCTGACTGATTTGCTCTGCGAGCACAATGTTGTTCTGGCATTGACCGATACATCGTTCATGCCTAGGCCGTGGGAGACGAAGGGCGCTCTGGATTTGGTCACTGCTGACTTTGCTTATGTGCGCTGGCTCGGCAATCGCAAGGGCATCGAGGAGCAAACAACGACTTGGGACAAAACGGTGATCGACAGGCAGAACGATCTTAAGAGTTGGGTAGTGGTGTTGCGGCGTCTTGTGGAAGATAAGCGCATCCGAAAAATATTCGCGTTTGCGAACAACCACTACGCGGGCCACGCGCCGGACACGGTGAAACTGTTTCGGGATTTGTGGACCATGGCCTGACGCGTATTGGCCGCTATTTCTCCAGACTTGCCGTAAGCTGCACTTCCGACCCTGACTGCACTGTGATCTCTTTAGACCAATCCTTGTAGCCAGTCATCTTCACGGTGATCGCATGCTTCCCTGGTGCTAGCTTCAGCGAGGCTGGTGAGTTTCCAACAAAATCTCCATCAACAAGGACATCCGCTCCGGTTGGGTTCGAGGAAACGTTTACAGTTCCCTTTGTGGCTTCAGCAGCTACGCTTTCAGCAGGCTTAGTCTCCGTGGATTTGTTCTCAGCAGTCTTCTCCTTCGCATTCTTTCCCTCCCCCTCTCCCTTTGTGACCTCTGTTCGCACGCTAACAGGAACAAACTCGCGGTCCTTTTCTCCGACAGCCACGGGCACTCCTGTCACGCCTTGGAGTGCAACCAGAATTGCGCGGTAGTTGTCTTTGTCGCCTTGTAGGAGGATACCCCCGGTCTTGTTGTCTGGAGTGGTGTACTGAATCCCGATGTAGTGAAGCCGTGTCTTGTGGAAAAGTCCAAACAAAGCGACTGGGGCCACGAGTATGGCCAACGCAATCATCGTCCCGACGCGCCTATGCGCTTCCTGCCCGTAACTCAGGGATGTGACTGACTTCGGCGGAATCTCCACCTTCTTTCCATCTTTCAGTGACAACGTGATCAGGTCTGGTGTGACCGTTAGGTGGTTATTCCAATCCTTCGGGTCTACCTTTGAATCGACAGACCCACCGTTGTAGCGCACCTTGTCAAATGAGTTGCCTTGTGCCCAGGCGGCAATAGCGGAACACATAATTAGGGCCAGTAGTTTCTTAAAGCTTTGCATGCAGGTTCACCTCAAAGAATGTTCAAAATCTAGTTACTCTGTTGAGCATATCGCAGAGGTAAAGTGTCCGTTTGCCAGTGTGCTCTATGAGAGACGAGGGAGCCGAACCAAGCCAGAGACTACCATTGAAATTTATGGGTATTTGACGACTAAAACGAAGTAGATTATTCCCAATGCTTATTGGCCAAAGACTTCGGGACATCCGCGAGTCGAAAAATCTCACTCAAGACGACATCGCAAAGGCGACAGGCTTTATGAGGCCCTACGTCTCTCGCATTGAGAACGGGCATACGGTGCCTAGCGTCGAGTCCTTGCGAAAGTGGGCGCAGGTTTTGGGGATGGCGGTTTATCAGATTTTGTATGAGAGCGAGAACGAGCCACCCGAACCCTGGAAGCTTCCAATCGACCCTGAACAAAACCTGTGGGGCAATTCTAGACGCCAAGCAGGACAGTTAGACCGACTTCGGCGCTACCTAGCGAAGATGAGTGAGTCAGATAGGAATACATTGCTTGCTTTCGCCGCGCGTGTGGCACGTCGCTCACGAATGAAGTAGACTGTTGCTCCCTCTACCTGACATCTCCCGTTTCCTATTTTGGAGATGCTCATGGAAAAGAAAACTGAAACGCCCCTTCGCGCAAGAATCTGCATCAGGTCATGTGAAGTGCTGTCCACCTGGGCAGCGACGTGCCCCAAATGCAATCAACAGTTTCGGCTGTTGTGGCCCTTTTGGGTCTTACAGATTCCCCTTCATCGAGTTGCTGATCTCCGATGCCCTTTCTGCCGCAACGCATTCTCCCTGGTTGCCGGAACACTAACCTGTGGAGGCAGCGAACAATTGACACCGGGTTTTGTGGAGGGGCTGAGTTAATAGGAGTAATCAAATGACAATGAGCATTGCACTTTTCGGTCTTTACTTGACTGGATGCTCGCCCGAAATGGCGAAGCTGACCTTGTAATACTTTAACTTGATCAGCTCCTTCAATAGCGTCATCGCATACTGGAGCTTGTCGTCGGGCTCTCCCACGATGATGATTCCCCGTGCCTTCTTGTCCAGATTCTTCTGGACCCAGCCGATATACTTGAGCGTCTGGCCCACGACTTCGTGCTCGATGCGCCCTTTTTTCAACTCAACGATCACGTGAGACCCTAGTTTGTCCTTGCACAGTATCAATCCTACCGACTTCGCGCGTGTCGTACTCCTCTCCGATTAGCGTTAGGCCCCTCTCAATAGGAAGGATGTTGTCGCTAGGAAGCCGCGAAGGTCATTTTCCATACTGACCGACCCGTACTCCTTAATGACCTCTTCCGGACCGCCCTCATCGCTTGGGAAGCTTCTGTTGTTCAGCCACTGAACTGCGCCCGAAAAAATCTGAGTCCAATTGCAGTTCTCGAGGATTCTTTCAGTGCCCCTTTCGGCAATGATCACAGCTCGATGTTAATCAGTTTCCTTAGTTCTTCCTCTGCCGCGACACTTTCGTTTCAGCGCGCGCATTCCGCTGGGGACACCTCTTGTTGTGTCTGAAGAATACGTTGCCACGAATCGCTTTTCCGCAGTGCTCACAGGTCCTCACAATTAGTGCGTGCTTACGAAAAGCCTCCAATCTGCGAGCTTCATCCTTGCCCGCACTTGGCGCAAGATCCATGCAGCCAGCAAGCCAATCTCTGGTCTCGGCATCGAGAAAGTCGGTTTTGATTAATGCGCCGTATCGCGCACAGAACTTTGTCAGAGACTTTTCGGTCACCCGAGGGTCATAGAGCTTAAGCACGCCACGGAAGATGAGTTGCTCGATCACGCTGGCGTCCACGTTGAGTTGCCTCGCCACATCCACCCAAATTCGCTTGGCTCGACAAGACCGAGGTGGCTTTGAGTGGCCACCGGGCGCAACTGGAATGGAATTAGTCGACGGTGTTGTAGCAGGCCCTTCTTCGCGCGGGATCGCTGCGGATTCCTTGGCATCAAGCAGTTGGTCATACAGCGATGCCGTCAGGCGTCCTGTTTTGCACGCGTCTTCCAGGGACTTCCGCGTAATGCGAGGATCCCGAACCTCAAGCAAACCCTGAACAATGAGGCGCTGGATTGTGCGGCTGCCCAGATGCAACTCCTGTGCGAGAGTCCGTCGAGCATGTCCTTCTAAATGAACGCGACTGCTCTTGCCCAAGACAGCGAGGTGGTAACGGACGGCATTTTCAGAGCGATGTAAGGCCTTGGCAATGAATTCAGCTGTTTTGTAGCCTGCCATAGCAAGGAGGATTCGGTCGTCATCTTCGGTCCAGGGTTGTCGGGAACGCTCTCGGGTCTTCTCAGGGGTCTTCCGAACAAGTCCGATCTTCGCTGCCCGGCCCCAAATCGAGTGAGGCTGCCAGCCGGGATGCCGCCTGAGAAGTTCGCGTATCGCTTCTCGCTTCCCATTCCATCCTTCCTCATATCCTGTTCGAAGGACTTGGTCGTCTTCCGGACTCCAGGCCGTGCGCTGATAGAGCTTCCTATTCGAAGGTTGCTTGAGCTGACGAAGTCGTCGCCACAATTCCGCCCGTCCAAGGCCTGGTTCGAGTTTCAGAATCCTTTCAATCGCATTGTGCGAACCAACTCTGCCACGCTTCACCCCTTCGCGCAGAATTCGATCGATTTGTTCCGGAGAGAAAAACCGGAAAGAATAATTGCCCGTCGCATTGGCCCAACAATCTGCCATGAGACAAAACACCGTGTCGAATTTGCTCGAAGGACAGGCTGCTTTGGCGAATGTTTAACCCCTGTCAACCACCGATGTTTGTCGGAAGCGTGCTTCCCGAGGCGGCGTAGTCCTGGGATTGGCCTCAAAGCTCTTTGGGCCACACCCCTGCAGTCTCCGGCACTGGGTCGCCCTTCTTCTCTGCTCGGAAATGCGGCCAATGCCGAAGGGTCAGATACTGCCCCGAGGCGACGTGGAAACGGTGAAATACCTTTCTTGTGGTCGGAACATCGTCCAGCAAAAAAACAAAACTTTCGCAACCGAAGGCAATTAGAGACGTGTTACGTCTAGGTCATGTATCACTGCTTTTCCTAAGCGAGTCTGAATTTGGCAGGTATTGCGACCAGAGAGTCTGTAAGTGTGAACCAGTCCGAAGGGGATGTCTCAGCCCTAGCCACTACACTTCCCGAATTGTACCCAAAGGGAATCTGCAAACTGAGATAGCGGTTGAGCTAGTACAATGAAGACGCCGTTCAATATCTCTCCGTTCATACTTAAAACTATAGAAAATCTCCGGCAAATAGCAGAGTCCAACGAGAGTGCTTTGAACCTGTTAGCCTCTCACATTACAAATCGAGGATGATGATTCTTACCGTGCTTAAGATCGTATTGGATTGATGTTCGGTGTCCGAAGAAGATGGTCTGCATTGGTCTTACAATCGGACGCTTTACACTTATCTTGCTCCACGCGCCGCAGAGATTCTCTACATCGGCAAGGCAGATGCTTGCACCGTGCGCGAGCGATGGCGAGAAAAGAAGCAGTTTTGGACCGACCAAGTCAAACCGTGGGGCAATATTCAAGCTCAATCTTCACGCATCCAGAGGGCGGGGTTGAAGGTTGAGTGTTGTGGTGCGTGGCCACCCTCCAAACGGATCTTTCAACATACTTGAGAATGCATACTGGTCCCGAGCGCCGGACGGTTCTGCGCCGCACTCCAACCTGACGGAGATCAGGACGGTTCCCAGCCCTGCTGCACTTCTCGAAGCTCTTTCTGTGCCTGCTCCAAATCAGCTAGGCGCTGTTCGAGTTCGGCACGAAAGATCTCCGCTTGCTCATAAAGCCGGGCATTCTGAATCGCAACCGCAGCAGGGATTGCAAGCGACTTGGCAAGGCGCAAATGTTCCTGGGTAAACGCCTGGGCATTACTGTCGCCGAGTGAAAGAAGTCCGAGCACCTGTTGCGATGCAATGAGCGGCACGCACAACCACGAACGCAGATGGGAAAACCCCTTAAAGGCGGCCCAGCCCGTCTCCGCCGCCGTGTTCGGGATGAGCAAACTGCTCCTGCCGGCGAGAACATGCATCAGAGACTCGCTGTCCTTTGCGTCAAAAGTTGCCGGTGACTTCGGGATGCGACGACTTGTCTCGCACCCTTGCACTTCGCGTGCGAGGAAGAGACGCGTGTCGGCTTCCACTAACAGGATGCGAGCCGATTCGCATGGAACCAGTTTTAGGAGGGACTGGAGCAGAGTGTCCAGAACATAGTCCATGCTGAGGTTCTGCGTTAGCGCAAGGGTAGTTTTGCGAAACGCGTCGGCCTCCGCCCCGGCAGATTCGACCCTGTCGAGATTCCGAGCTATTTCTTCTTCTGCGGATTTTCGTGCCGAAACATCCTGAGCGGTCCCTACGAGACGCCGAACAATTCCCGCAGAATCTCGGACGGGGAACCCGCGGACCCATACCCACCGAGTTGCGCCATCCGGTTTAGTGATGCGGAATTCCTCATCGAACTGGCCGTTGTGAACGGCTTCGTCCAACCGAGAAAGAACGCGGACGCGGTCCTCCGGATGTATGACCTCTTCGTAGGACTTGGGATCTTCGTCTAATGATTCACAGGAGCGGCCGGTGATTGTTTCATAGGCTGGGTTGACGTAGAGGACTTTCATATTCTCAGCGTCCAGCGTCCAGAAAATCTCTTCGATATTCCTGGCCATCTCCTGAAAGCGTTCTTCACTTTCGCGCAGGGCCAGTTCTGCCTGCTTTCTCCGGGTGATATCACGGAGCACGGCTACATGCCGCCCAGGCAGATAGTGTGCCTTCGCCGTGTATTCAACAAAGACCGTCTCGCAATCACCTCGCAAAACCTGCGTTTCTCTGTGTTCGCTCTTGCGGTCGAGAAAGCGATTCCAAGCCTGCTTGAAATCTCCCACGCCTGCAAAGAACTTCTCGATCGGCTGGCCCACCAGTTCCTCATTGCTGGTCCCAAACAAAGTCAATGCCGCTGGATTGGCTTCGAGACACATGCCTTGATCATCGAGAATCAGGATGCCGTCTAGCGTACTGACGAAGACCGACTTGTATTGACGCTCGGTGGCATCAAGCACGCTCGCGGTTTCTCGGTGTTCGCGGTGCTTCAGAACTAGAAACTCCACGTGCAAAGCGATGGCTATACAAAGAGCGACTAGAACAAGGGTAAGCAGAACAAAGAAAACAGGCCCGCTGTAGAAATGCGCTCCAAAGGCAGTTCCCAGCAAGGTGATGGCTGCCAGCGAAATGAGAACGGATCCGATGCGCATCCACCTCTGCATCCTACTTCTTGAAGAGGTTGTGGGGCGTGTCGGCATGCTTTCACTGCACGGGCAAGTGCTTTCTCCACTCTGGCAGGATGCTATGCCCAGCGACGGGGGGAGTCAATATATCCAGACCTCGCAAAAGGCGAGTTGATTCCACGGGCCAAAAGCCAGACCGGCAGCGGGAATAGTCTCGTGGTAGAGCTTCTTCTAGATTGTGAATAATCTATCCCGAACAAGGAGACGGTGCCAGCGTGTCTGCGGATGGGTTTTGGCGCCAGCTGGTGGTACAGGTTGCCAATTTTGAGCGTAGGCCTATCGTGTGCTACGTCCAGTCGGAGTCTACTCTAAGGCCTATCCTCGTTTTGCTGCAAGTTTCGGGGAGGATCGTGGAGGTGCGTTGAATTGATGGGCAGAATCAAGTGGTTCAACAATTCCAAGGGTTATGGGTTCATCGAGGCTGAAAAAGGGCCGGATGTGTTTATCCATTACAGTGGCATTGTGGGGAACGGCCACCGAACACTGAAAGAGGGGGATCGTGTAAGCTTTGAGACTGTACATGGGTCAAAAGGCCCTCAAGCGATTAATGTCATGAAGCTTCCAGAAAGCAAACAACAGGTAGACATTCCATAGGGCTGCTTTGTCCTCCACATGTTCTTGGAAATGAACAACTGACGCAACACCTACGTCAAAAACGCGCCAGCTACCACCGCAAGCGCGAGCGCCAGCTCCGACGTGCCTTCCAGACCTTGACGCGCAGAGACCGTCTCCGTGGGATAGGAGTTTATTTCAACAAACGACCGAAAGCCGTTGACCGCATTAGTACCGAGGCTCGTACATTGAGATACCTGGTGGTATTCTTTCGCTCCATCCACGAGGGGGATCAAGCATGAAAGACATAATCGTGACGGACAAGGCCCCAAAGCCAATCGGTCCCTATTCGCAGGCGGTACGGGCGAATGGATTTCTCTTCACCGCGCAGATCGCGCTGGACCCGAATACGAATACCTTTCTCGAAGCAGATGTGGTGCAGCAAACGGAACGCGTGCTGGAAAACCTGAAGGCGATTCTCACGCACGCTGGACTAACTCTCTCTCACGTTGTCAAGACCACGGTGTTCCTGAAAGACATGAACGATTTTGCGGCAATGAACGAAGTCGACGCGAAGTATTTCCCCGTAGCGGCCCGGCGGCAACGGTAAGAACGCGATCTTTGCTTGCCCGTCATAGCTCCACAGCCCTGGACCTCGTCGCAACCCGTTCGCCAAGGCAATCGCTTGTAGCGCATTTTGTATCTGCGTACGCACGCGCACCCAGTGATGGCGGTGCAGCAACAAGGCGCGCAGATCGAGTTGTTCCTTGGAGGGCCTCCAAATCGCCGGGAAGCGTTGCTCCACCAGCAGCCTCAGAATCAGCTCGGCATCCCATCGATCATGCTTCTTCTTGCGCGGTTCCGCGGCGCGAATCTTGGCGGCGTCTCCGACCTGGCATTCAATCTGCAATTCTTCCAGCAGGTCCAGAAACCACTGCATCAGTCCGATAGCTTCGATGCCCACCAGCACCGGGCGCGGAAGCTGAGAATAAAACTCCCGCACTTCGTTGCCTTGGTGCATCAGCGCACGATTCACCACTTCTCCACTTACGGTGTCCAGCATCGCCAGCGTCTGCTAGCGAGCGTGCAAATCACATCCTAATAATTCGCATTCGGCCTCCTTCGCTCCGAGCGCTGTAGGGTGAACACCGAACAGTCTACTCGGCTCGTCGTGGGGCCGACCTCGTTATGACTTCAACCGGTAAAGTCAAGTACTGGGAACCAAGTTACCGGGAAGCAGACTAACCGGGCACTTAACGCTCAACCTTTAGGAGCAGACTGGTGTCAAATATGCGGGGGTGCGTATTGAAAGCACATCATTCGCCGTTGCTAGCCACCGTCGTGAGTTCTTTTCTATCCCTCTGGGCTTTCGAGCCGTTCGCGCTCGGAAACCTGCAAACGCAGGACACCAAGGAAAAGCAAATCGAGGTCAGACTAATCCCAAAGAAGAAGACGATTAAAGTCGGCGAGGCTCTTGAGGTCCGGGTTGAGATTTGGAACGCCGGTTCCAAACCACTCATAATTCATAAACACCCTTCCTGATGAAGAGTAGCCTCAGGGAGCTAGGGGCAGTTGTCCGGTAACCCGATTAGCCCGCCGCTGCCATCTGCATCGGCGAACACACAGGGGTGACTGGCGAACATACATGGGTGACGGCCAGCACAGACTGTACCTGAAAGCAGGCTTTAAACTTTGTGCCCTGCGTACTTGCCCAAGACTAAGCGAACATGCCAAACGTTTACTACTGCAATGGTTTGGCCAACAACGATTTGGGTACATTGCGCGCGGTATTGTCATGAGAAGAGTGCAGAAACCTCTTGAAACTGTTTTCGGTCCAGTACGCTGGGTTGCAATTCCCAACGCTGGCCCAGGGCCGGGCCTCTGACTTAGCTGTACTGCGCATACTCGAAGAAGAACGAGACGATAAATGGCAAGTTGGTTTTTACAGCTTCGATGGTGACATTTTGCAAATCGAAGAATGGGTGCAAACTTGCATTAGGTCCCGAAACCCTCCTCCCGGTCGAAAACTGGCAGAGACTGACTCCCCTCTCAATACCAAGTCACCGAGTGTTGCCGGTCACCGTTGGACGTGACAATAATCAATTACAAAGTGCCGGGGCGGGCGCACCCTTCTCATGGGAGCCAGGCCATGTTAAGTCCGGGCGACCGAAAGATTGAACTGGAACAATTGAAAGCCAGAAGGAATCAGCTGTTCGAGCTGCTCGTTGAGCATCCAAACGATTTTCGCGTATCGCTGGAAATTAAGAAACTTGACGATCAGATCGCAGAGCTCACCGAGCGCAGGGACCGGGCAAACAGAACGAAGCGAGTCACCGAATGAGCTCGATTTTTCCCTCGGAAAGCAATGCGTTGAGCGCTTTCTCTCCTGTTTGCCTTGGGGCAAAGCTCGCCAAGCTCAACTAGGCTCTTGAGCATAGGCCTCATCTTCTTGGGCATTTTGCAGACCCCACACCGGTTTCGCACTAAGCGACAGCTGTGGACCTATTGTGGTCTCGGTGTGGTGGTGACCAGCAGCAGCGCCGATCACGAGGTTGCCAACGGCCAGCTCCGACGGAAGAAGAAGGCTGTGGAGATTCGCGGACTGAACGAAAACTGCAATCACGAGCCCAACGGCATTCCATCACAGCTTCAGGCTCCAGCTCTTCTTCGCGAGCGAAACCTTTGTATACACAGAACGGACGCCGAATTAACTGCGGTGAAACGTACTCATTGGCTCTTAAGCAAAGACCGCACGCGCGCTTCCTCGGACATCGGCAGCGAATCGCCGTGCGCCAGGCATGTGTACACGCTCACCTGGTGGCCTCCCAGCTTCGTCGTGGGCACACCGGTGGCCTGATCCCTGTTCAAACAAAAGATGCCCTGCTGATTTTTCGTGAACTTCGGTGAATGCACCCAAGCCACATCGTTGCGGTGCGGAAACCGCACGACCACCTTGTTCCCTTTGACTTTTCCGCCCTTTAGGACGGACTGAATCTCTACCACAGCTTCATGCCAGTCGGGATCGTGTTCTGTAACGAGGTAAGGAGCGGCCGACTTCGGCACTGTCCATTGGTGAACGTTCGTGACACGCCCGATGACCACGAAGTCTGCGGCGTTCAATCGGTCTCGAAGCTCTTGATCGCTGATTTGTTCTTGAGCCTGTACGCGCGCTTTTTCCTCAGCGCTGGCCTTAGTAGGCTCACCGCCGGCCGGACCGATCTCGTGCCCCAACTCTTTGACGGCCACGCCCGAGCCAAAAATCCAGCCACTGGTATAAAAGGTCGCGTGCACGCCTTCTTGGAACGCGGAGGGATCTTTCACTTCAACGGTCACGTTGTCGCCTCTCTTCAGCGACACAGCTGGAGGCTTCCTTAGGATCGAATCCACGCGCACGACAATCGTTTGAGCTGATTTCGGCACGTCTGCAAACGAGGTGGCTCCGAGCTGGCTCACTGTGCCGGAAAAAACGATGCTCGATTGTTTCATCAGCGCGGCCTGGTTGCTCGCCTCTTGCGAATCCGCGCCACGCGCGGATCCGAACAACGCCAGCCACAAAGTGGCTCCCATGAACAATGACGAAACCTTCATGTGTGCCTCCTTCCGCCCGGTACGGCGGACGTGCGCCTCACGGGATCACCGGAACGCTAAAATAGAATGGATCGATGGAAATCGGCACCGGGTTGCCTGACCCATCGCTGAGGGTCTTGGAAGAAAAGTCCGCGGTCCGCTGGTACGTTACGCCTTGCGGGAAATCGGCGAAATCTGGTGTATTGTTGGCGCAGAAAACGCCACGGAACTCATTCCCCACAGAAAGCAGGTAGTCGTAGTCTCCTAGATAGGGCAGAAACTGCTCCACCGGCACATTCGCCGGTACCGTTGCCAAAACCAGGTCCTGGCTCGTTGTGAACGCATCGTGCGATTGCAGTAGATGTGTCACCCACCGCCCGTTGCTCAACTGCTGATAAAGAAGTCCCGCCACGCCGTTGTTGGCCACCGCCAGCGCGATGTTCGTAGCATTTGGAATTGTCGTGCGAGGCAAGTCGGCTTTGGACCATGTCACGCCCCGGTCCGTCGAGCGCCGCACATGCAACGTGTAGATATCTCCCTTGCTTCCCCGGTCCGCCCAGCCCACGTACACCGTGGCACTGTTGTTCGGGTCCACGGCGATGGAAAGTGTGGAACCGATTCGTTCCTGCCCCAAGGTCGGCACATTCGACCACGGAATGGATACCTTCTTCACCACGAGGCTTCCAGGCAGCTTATCGCCAAGATCTTTCAGCGCCTGGAAAGGATTTGGGCCCGTCGCCGCCGCGTCGTCTCGCACAACAACGACGTCGCTTGTGGCGGCTTTGCCGTCAAATTTGCGCCACCCGAAAAAGGCTGCATAGACTGTGCCGTCATTTGCCACTGCCGGCCGCACCGATGGACCATCCTGCCCCATCGTTTTGCGCGACTCGATAGGAATCGATTTGTACGTCGCCCCGCCATCCACCGACACGTCCACGGTCGCCGTGTGCCCGTTCGGTTGGTTGAAATCGTTCACCCCGACGTAAATGC
This sequence comes from Terriglobales bacterium, assembly GCA_035691825.1. Taxonomy (GTDB): domain Bacteria; phylum Acidobacteriota; class Terriglobia; order Terriglobales; family Acidobacteriaceae; genus Gp1-AA122. The sequence goes on from DASSIO010000142.1 coordinate 14,054, forward strand.
GGTCCCCGCTCGAAACTCCCAGCGCGCGCACGAACGGCTGATCCACGTTCCCCCGCGTGGACTGCACGCTCATCGTTGTGCTCAACGAAACATCGTTGCTTTCCGACTCATCGAGCGTGATGTCGGCTGCACACGCCAGCGTACCGGCGTGAAGATCGCCCCGCGGGTGGTTCTCGCCCGTGGCTATGGCGTGGGTAATGTCACACGTCATCCTCTGTACGGGAGTAATGGCATTCAGCGCCCAGCTCTTTCCGCCATCCTGCGAAACATACACCGGCGCATTGCCCGTGCTAGAAAAGGGATTGGGCGTGAATGCCGACGCCACCATCACTTGGGGATTCGCCGTCTGGATCGCCAGGAACGGCTCGCTGTCTTGATTCGTTTCTCCGCTCAGGCTGGCGGGAATTAGATCTACAACCTTAATGGAAGGAGCGGGAGGCAACTGTCCCGGCGCGCTTAAGAACCCAGACATCACCACGAACACAACAGAGGCTGGAAAGCGTAAGGCCAAGCGCAACGGGAAGCGTATTCCGAACCCAGCAGAAACTCTTATCAAAGTGGTCTCCCCCGTAGTTTTCTCGGTCGGGCCATACTGCTGCCCGCGCGGCGTACGCCTGCAAGGGGCGAGCAGCCCCGGCTGGATCAGGGCGCATGCTAGGCATTCTGTTTCCGCAACACTCTAAACGTACTTAACCTAACCCGTACCGTACACCGCCGCCCCCCCGCACACAATGCCTACCTCCATCACCGGTTGTCATCCCACCCCTCCTTGTGTCGTCCCACTCTTGCCTTATGTCATCCCGAACATAGCGAGGGATCGTGGCAAGGTGTCCGCGTCGAGCAAACCTCAAATGCATCCACTACCTGCGGCCCGTCAGCGATGAAAATCCTCGCTCTCCCCTGTGTCATCCCGAGCGCAGCGAGGGATCGTCGCCTCAATTCGTCGACATAGCCAAACTCATTTCGCCGTTATGCAATCATGTGCCCTAGCCGCTCTTTCGGCGTTGCCGCCATGCACCGACTAAAACCAGAGGGAGCGCGATGTAATACGCGGGCGAGCCAAACCAAGAGGCCGCTCGCGGAGGCAGATGGGTTACATCCACTCCGATGGCAAATCCGAGTAGCAGACCGCCTGCAACGTAAATCAGATGTTGGTACCAATCTCTAGCGTCGTTCGCTGTCTCGTTTGATAGCGCAGTTGCTCCTGTAGCTTCACGCCTTGCTTCCGGACTGCAATGATGCTCTATTTCGGGATCGTTGCGGGCAAATCTGGGGCGCTTACCGTTTGTTGGGCTAACTCCTGATAAGTCGTTAATCAGGCATGTGGATTACTTCCGAGTTGCCGTGATCCAGACGGGATCATCTACCGAAGAGTTGTTCATACAGACTGCTGTCTGCAGTTTCCTTAGACTCACTCACCCACGGCAGAGGACATTATCGTTCGTGAGAAGAGGGGCATGATCTAAACTACGTCGTAATGGGACTGTCGCGGGCCGCAACGCCTCGTGTCTATCTGTCGACAGTGATCGACGAGACCCCGTGCGACACTGCCTGCGCGTTCAGTTGGCGACTTTCTATGGCCCAGAGGGAGGTAATTGTAGTGGAACCATTCCGGATTCACGTCACGGATGAGGTGCTCAATGATTTGCGGGCACGGTTGCGCAATGCTAGATGGCCCGACCGGATACCTGGTATAGGCTGGGAACAGGGCACCGAGTTGGACTGGTTACGACGCCTCGTATCCTACTGGGCCAACGAATTCGACTGGCGTGGCTGGGAGCGAAGGCTCAACGCGCTCAATCACTTCACCTGGGAGGGCATCCACTTTGTGTACCAGCGCGCGGCATCAGGTCAGGGTGTGCCGCTCATTCTCACGCACGGCTGGCCCAGCAGTTTCCTCGATTACATAGACATGCTGCCGATGCTCGACGAGCACTTTGACGTGGTCGTACCCTCCCTGCCTGGGTATGGTTTCTCGCCGCGTCCACCCAAGGTCGGCATCAACTACCGGTACGTCTCCGAGCGTTGGCACCGGCTCATGTCTGAGCTTGGGTATTCCCGCTATGGTGCGAGCGGTTATGACTTTGGGGCCGGGGTGACAACCATCCTTGCGCTGGACCATCCCAAGTCGGTGATTGGGATCCATCTCACCACACTGGAGTCGGATCTCGCCCCAGTGGTGGACGATACGGAGCTGTCCGATGCCGAGCGTTCGTACCTCGCGGTGAACCGGGGCTGGGATATGACGGAGCGGGGCTACAGCGCGATCCAGTCCACCAAGCCCCAGACTGTCGGCTATGGACTCAACGACTCCCCGGCAGGGCTCGCGGCATACGTGGGTGAGAAGTGGCACTCGTGGAGCGACGTTATGCCGACCGACGACTTCCTCTGCGCCACGTTCACCCTGTACTGGATCACGCAGAGCATCACCTCGTCGATGCGCGACTATTGGGACAATCGCTGGCATCGGGTCGCCCCCAGCTACGTCAGCACGCCCACGGCGTTTGGTGTTTTCGCGCACCAGACCGTTCCCGAGGGAGAACTGCCGCGCTCGTATTTGGAGCGCCTATACAACATCCAACGCTGGACAGTCTTTCCGCGCGGCGGGCACTTCGCCCCAGCTGAGGAACCAGCGGCGGTAGCAGCGGATCTGACCGCCTTCTTCCGTGGCCTAGGCTGAGGCCATGCTCACGATTCGCACTTCCAAATACAACACCATAATTAACAAGCCCTCCCCAGCTCTTTTTCTTTGGCTTCATAATTCAAAAGGCCGGTTTGCCGGCTACTCGGAACTTATCGTTGGACCACGCGCGTAAGTCCTGGTAAGTCGGGAAACCGGTAACTTGGCTCCCAGTACTTGACTTTACCGGTTACCGCGCTAATCAGGAGCTAGTCGGTCTCCTCGTTCCCTTTCGAGATCATCGTCCAGTCCTTGACCCGATGTTTCCAAACGTCCAGCACTTCCTGATGCAAATGAGAATTTGGACTCATCCGGATCTCGCTCTGGTCAAGTGCCGCGAGAGAACTGTCCAGCATGCAAAAATCTCCGTAGCTTGCGTCGATGATCGCCTTTACGACATCGTTGTTCTCTACCTGCAGGATGGGCGGGAGACAGGCTTGGCAGAGTAAATTTGTGAGCGCAGCATAGTAATACGCGACGATGGAACTCTCGATTGCTTCTGGTAGCCCATGCTGTGCCGCCTGGATTGCTGGCGAAGGAATCTGCAGCATAGGTATTTTTCCGGTGATTATAAAGGACGCCATATCTGCGACCGAGTTCATTTCTTTCGGCATTGGTGGAACTTCTCCGGAGTGGTGATTGGTCCAGCCTGCGGGGAAGCGGCGGTGCCAGCCACGTATGCGCGATTATTCAGCCAACTAAGTCCCAAGCATAGTACCACGCGCGCGGTGCGCTCTTTGATTGCCACCGCCATCTGGCGTCTCTGATCGGTACTTGTCTGGTTTGTGTGTTTTACCAGGACCTAGGGTGCTCTAGTGTAACATGCGCATTTCGTTTCACGTCACACTGAGAAGTTGGGGCACAATCTCTCTTCTTCGAGGACTGTCATGGCGCAAGCTGTCCACTGCGACATTTGCGGAAAATTAATTAGCTCGAGCTACATTAAGTCTCACAAACGTTTGGCCCATACGGACCTCTCCCAGAAAATCCTTGCGTTGTTCAAAAGTCTGTCGGAGGAAGAGAAGAAGAAAGTCCTTGGTGATTTGATAGCTATCGCAAAGAAGCCGTAATTGACCCTTGAAACCCCCGTTTTCCCTCGAACAGAGGATGGCGAACCCCTCCGGCTTGCGGAATTTGCCTCCGGGCTTAAGCTTGGACAACCTCGTATCAAAACCCACTTTTCCGGTAAGCGCTGCCGGCTCAGACGGTCGACGCAACACCATCCAATGCGTTGATTCGACAGTCCTTCCCTCGGAGAAGCGATCTGTTTGGCTGCACTCGGTCAAAACCTAGCCAGGGTAGTGTTCCGGCTGATCTAACCCTGCGAGCGATTTAGCCTTTGTCTTCAATGCAAATCGGGTTCCACCTGAGTGTTGCGTCGACCCATTGAGACCACCGCGTTTACCAGGACTTAGCGGCTACGGAGATTAACCTGGAGCAATTCTCGAAAGGCAATAAGCCCACCAGCGTCAAATGCATTCTTTAATGCTTCTTATGATCAAAAGCGATACAGGGTCACCTCCGTGCAGACTGTCGCGCCACCGCCGTCGTCCGTGCTACACGCCGCAATCGCCAGGGCACCCGCAAAAGCAATGGAAAACGTGGTGGCCCGGTATCGGCGAGTCATGCTGGGAAAGTTTACCGCCGACGCTTTGTGTCGACGCGCTTGGTGGCCACCTTGCTCACCGATGGGGCGCCTGGCTTCGCTATCTGCGCCTGCCCCGCCTTGGTCATCAAGCGCGATTGTTCGTACATCTCGATCCACTTCTCGCTCGAAATCGCCGAGATCAGCTTGCCAATCGGTTCGAGCGGCAAATCGTCCGGCGACTCGAAATGAACGCAACACTTCTCCATGTCGAGCTTCTTCCCCGCCGCCTTGAACGCCGCCTTCAGCTGCTCGAGCTGACTCGCACTCCAAAACGCGCCCATCAGGTAGAGCGAGCAGTAGTTCTTCTGCGACGAGAGCGCGACGTAGCAGATCGGCTGCTTGTTGTAAGTGTCTGGATATCGAGACAGGGGGATCGTCCAGCCGATCGTGCCCCAGACGAGGCACTCATCGTAGCCGCGCGGAATGTGCTTGTTCACGAGTGCGCGCACCGTCGCGATCGTCTTCGCACGATCGGCAGGGAGTGAGGCGATGTATTGCGCTGGCGTCTTGACGTTCGATGCTGGTTTCATGAATTCGTCGTCTTCCCGAACGAAGTGTATCACCGAACGTTTGAAAACCAGCCAGCGGCAGGGGCTGTGAGTATCGCGTAAGCCCTAGCCGTGCGCAAGCACGGCGTCTTTTGTCCGTTCTTAAAGTCATACTCAGCTTGCCCCCCTCGTGAGCCACCTGCACCGCTTCTCGTTTGGCCCACGGGCTTACCACTTTTTTGACACCACTGCCTTCAGTGCGTCGATGTCCAGCGCTTGCTGCGCCACAATCTTTTTCAACCGCCCGTTCTCCTCTTCCTGTAAGCGCAGGCGACGCATTTCGCTGATTTCCATGCCCTCGAACTTGGACTTCCACTTGTGGAACGTCACCGTGCTGATTCCTGCTCGCCGGCACAGGTCTTTCACCGGAGTCCCACTCTCTGCTTCTCGCAATACGGCAATGATCTGCTCTTCAGTGAATCGACTCCTCTTCATGCTGCTTCTCCTCTCGCTGTCTTATACCCGGAGAAGCTAACTTTTGCCTGGACTAAATTCCGGGGGGCAGGTCAGACGTTTTGACGCTGCTTTTTCCATGCACTGAACTGCACGGAATTGCGCTGCACATGAAGGCTCCTGGTGCGTGCCTTTAGGAGAAAGGGGCGTGTGAGTGTGCCCTCGGGCGTCTAGAGGCGGGCGTGCACTCCGTGAATTTCAGGTGCATAATTGGCGTGACTAGTGGACTCGGCTCATATTAGCCGACGGAGGTGATTATGAGCCCACCGAATCCTCCCCGTCATTGGATGGGGGTTCTATTCCTCGCGTTGCCGCTCCTTTTTTTCGGAACCCCAGCACAAGGCCAGCAGACCACCGGAGCACCCGAAGAGGTCATCGCTAAGAGTTCTCCTACCGTGGTTCTGATTCTTATTGGCCAAGGAGGTGAAGTTGCGACCGGCCAGGGGTCGGGCGTAATCGTGCAGGCTGACGGCCTGATTCTGACAGCGTATCACTTGGTGAAAAACGCGGTGCAAGTGCAGGTACAGTTGAAGAGCGGCGAAGTGTTCGACCGCGTGGAGCTGCTCGGAGTTGATGAACGGCGAGACATCGCGGCGCTTCGCGTGACTGCTCATGGACTACCCGCACTGTTGGTGGCGAGCGCGGAAGGAGCCAAACCGGGCGAGGCCGTTTACGTGGTATCGAATCCTGCGGGGCTTGCCTGGACGGCATCATCCGGAATCTTTAGCGCTTTACGGCTGGCGGATGAAGTCGAAGGAGCAGGCAAGGGATTCCGTCTGATGCAGTTCACGGCACCTGTATCGCCGGGGTCGAGCGGGGGAGCCCTGGTGGATTCCAAAGGGAATCTGCTGGGATTGGTGGTCGGCGCGAGGCAGGGCCAGAACCTGAATTTTGCGGTACCTGCCGAGAGCGTAATGGGCCTGACCAGGCTGGCGGTGACGAAGACCTTTGCCTCTGCGAGCCAGCTGCACTTGCGACTCAGCGAGCCGGCACAGGCGGAAAAGGCGGGACCGCAGCCCGTAACGGTTCCAAACCCACCCGCGGGAGTGACACCTGCGCTCGATGCAGCCGGGAGCCCAACAAAACTGTTCATCCGCGAGAAAGAAGGCGGCGCGTTTTCCGGATTTCCAGCTGAGCCTCTGGAAAAGAAACTCTTGGAAAACACCAAATTTCGCGAGATGGGCTTTTCGCTGCAGGTGAGCCAAGGCGGCGCGGAGATTCTGATCCAGCTCGACCGGCCAACGCTAAGTTGGGACTGTACGTACCGAATCACGAACCTGCGGAATGGAGCAATCATTGGCGCGGGCAAGACCATTGCTTGGGATTGCATCAGGGCGGCGCCCGGGGTTGCCGAGCAGATCGTGGCGGATTTGCAGAAGTGGCGCGGTCCGAGCCAACCGGCGGAACGCAAACCGGAGAAGAGATGAACGAGGCGTAGGATTCTGATCGTGCGATTGCCCTGCACAGATGATCCAGCTCCTGGTTAGTCGCCTTACCGGACAAGTCCCGTAGGTTTCTAAATGGAAAGGGCGCCTCGTTTGAGAGGCGCCCCATTGTGAAGTCAGGATTTCGTCAAATCCCGCCAAACAGGTTGCAACAGCAACAAGCATAGCACTCGCGTGGGGCACCCGTCTGTCTACAACTGAACAATCCGGTTCCTAGGGGCGCCAAAGAAATGACCAGATTGCGAAAACGTGTCAGCATAGTGCAATGAAACACCGAAAACAAAAGAAGCGCGCTCCGCAGACCCATCCATCTGCGTTGGCAGTACCTTCTTATCATCGCATTCTGGTTAAGCATGGCCTGATTGAAAAGACTCTCTCAATCCCCGATGCGTATGAAGTGTTTTTGAAGGTTGGCGCCGACCCAGAAGTCCAGAAACTCCGTCGCAAGGTAGCACTCGGCAATAAAATGAAACACGTCCCCGCTTTGTATCTGGCTACAGCGATGGCTCTGCAAGGCATGACTAAGCAGGAGCTTGAAGCTCTGAAATTGCGGATGGCAGAGAAACGAGTATGAGCGTCCAAGCAATTACACGCGGGAGGCTTCAAACTCCTGATTAGTCGCCTTACCGGTAACTTCGGTACCGGGACTGGGCTACGCCGGCCAATCCGCCGTCTGCATCTCTCAAGTTTTGGACTCAAGCATAGGCTCGATGCCGAGCCGATCATTCACGGCTTCCCGAAATCTCTGCTTACATCCTAAGTATTTCTCGGTCGTTTGCACGGACACATGGCCGAGCAAGAATTGGATTTGCTCCAGTTCACCGCCTGACTCATGACAGAGCCTGGCACACGATCTCCTGAGGTCGTGTGGCGCGAGTTTAGATACGCCCAGCCGTTTCGCGTATTCCTTCACAACGTGCTAGACCACTTTCTCTATAATCTCCGTTCCCCAAACAACACCTTTGCGACAGACACATCGGAAAATCTTGCCGTGCACGACCTTCGCGACAGTGAGCCAGTCGTCGATCGTTTGCTTCACCCAATTGGCCATCGGAACCGTGCGGATGTGTCCACCTTTGCCAACGAGGTCAACTATGGCCCAATGGTCTTCGCGGCGCTGAATATGGTCAAAGGTCAGATCAATGAGTTCTCTTCTACGGAGTCCACAACCTAGGAGAACAGCCAGGATGGCTCGATCTCTTTTACCCTTCACGCTGTGCATGTTCGGAAGTTGCCACAGGGAGCGAGCCTCATCCACCGTCAACCAATTCCCAAGCCGCATGCCTAGCTTTTTTTCCTCCTTTCACGCGACGGATGCCAGCAGCAAGTTCCGGGCTCAGGAGCCCCGTATCCACCGCCTCGTAGGCAAGTCGTCGGACAGCCGCCAGCCGTACGTTGATTGTGCCTGGTGCCAACAACTGATCCTCAAGATGAATTCGATACCGCGTGACGACCGTTTTACTGAAGGACAGGCGTGGCTCTGAGCAATACCAACAGACAAAATCTTCAATTGACCGCCGATAGCTGCGTTGCGATTCAGGTGACCGCAGACTGACGAGTACCACCGATTTGACGTGCTCCAGATCCGGAAGACCGAGCTTGGTCCTTAGCCGATTCGATTTTCTTCTTCTTGTTTTTCTTCTCATGGACGTCACCTCCAGACGTGGAGAGTCGCGAGTCGCATGATTCGACGTTAGACGCAATCTCTGGACACGTTGGTCCTGAAGGAGTATGAGATTTTCAATGGATGAGACGGACGGGGAGGTGCCGTATGGATATTGACGCGGAAAAGTTGCAGCAAACGGTTCTCGCGCTACTGCACTTGAACACGTTTGAGCAGAAGTCAGGAAAACGGGCTTGGAAAGCGCTTCCCTGGAGCGTGATGGATCAACTCCACGACAAGGGCTACATTTCCGATCCAGCCACGAAAGCCAAGTCCGTGTGCTTATCAGACGAGGGAGCTAGGCTGTCCAGAGAATTGTGTGAAAAAGCTTTTTGCCGTCAAGTAGCAGTCAGCGTTAGCACGTGGGGCAAGACTGGTCGCTTTCGCAGCGGCCCAGTGCGAACTTTACCGGTAAGCTGTGCCGGCTCAACTGGTCGATGCAACACTCCTCTAATCGGTTGACTGCATGATCCTTTTCAAAAAAACTGATCTCCCGCGCCGTACTCAATTTAGACCTGACAGGGCTGTGTTTTCTTTGAATCAAAGCTCGTGAGCGAGTTTAGCCTTTGAAACTGCTGCAAGTAGACTCCGACGTAGTGTTGCGTCGACCCATTGACACCACCTGACTTACCAGGCACGTTCGATTACTTCCAGTTTGCCCGTCGTTGGGGTGTAGGGAGAACGGTTGTCCTGTGCCCTATCCAACGCTGCGTGTTGCGGCGATGCTTCCAACCTTTGCATCGGCTTCATGGTGCGAGTACACTCGGTCTCCGTCCTGGCGTAACGTAGCAGTTTTGAGGAATCGCCTCCTAATGACCGTGTTGTCATCCGTTCGTCCGATCTTTCGCGCCACTGTTTCTACGGTTGTGCCGGAAGCAAGCCAACTGGACGAGCAGGGCTGGGCAGAACTGGAAGCACTCGTGGAGGCAGCTCTCCGAGATCGTCCTCCCGCGATGCAGCGCCAGCTTCGGTTGTTCCTGTGGATGATCCAGTGGCTCGGCGTTTTTCGCTATGGCCGCGGCTTTACTTCTCTCAGCGCGGACAGACGCACTCGAGTTCTTTCTCTTCTACAGGATCATCGTATCGAACTCATCCGCTGCGGATTCTGGGGACTGCGGACACTGGCTTTTCTCGGTTTTTACGGCAGAGCAGAAGTCGTGCAGGTCATCGGGTATGCCGCCGACCCGCGCGGATGGGGAGTGCCGCGATGACGCGGCGCAGCTATGACATCGTGATTGTAGGCTCCGGCGCAGGCGGTGGCACAGTAGCTCAGGAATTGTCCCCCCTTTGCCGAGAAGGCGTGCGCATTGCGGTACTTGAAAAAGGCCCTAAGCTTCGCGATGAAGAATTTACTGGCCGCGAACTGGAGATGGCACAAGCGCTGTACGAAGATAGCGGGGGATTTCTCACCACTGAGCAAACCATGACCCTCGCTTTCGGCTGCGCTTATGGTGGTTCAACAGCCGTCTACACAGGCACGTCGCTGCTGCCTCCACAGCGCATTCTGGAACGATGGAACGTGCCCCAGCTTGCCATTGCCGACGTCGAACAGCGCGCGCGCAAGTTCGCCGAGGAAAATAACGTCCATTTTCTTGAAGACAGCTTAATTAACGAAAACAATCGCCTGTTTGTCGAAGGGTGCCGGGGGCTCAACTATCGAGTACAGCAGTTTCCCGTGAATCTCAAAGGATGCCGTGGGTCCAGTCTGTGCAATCTGGGCTGTCCCAATCAAGCAAAACAGGGCACCAACCGTGTGCAACTGCCGCGAGCTGAGAGCAACGGAGTAGAGGTAATCACGCGCTGCGAAGTGTTGCGCATCGGCGAAAAGACCGTTTTTGCACGAGTTCATGCGAAGCCAGAAGGCGGCAAGGGAGACCCTTCCTCTTGGGAAACCGGGGACTACCAGATTGATGCCCAAGTGATTGTGGTATGTGCCGGTGCAGTCAATTCTCCCGCGCTGCTGATGCGCTCCGGCTTGGCGCGGAAGCTGCCGCGGCTCGGACATGGTTTCACGTGTCATCCCGCAATCATCATGGTTGCCGAGCACAATCGGGCCATTACCAACTTCGTCGGCCATCCCAAGAGTTTCTATTTGGACCAATTCGCCGAAAGCGATCGCTTCCTGCTCGAAACCTGCATGTACTTCCCCTTTACGACGGCCAAGGCTATGGGAGGTTTTGGCAAGGAGCACAGCCGCTTTATGCGCGCGTTTGCGCGTCTCCAGATGATCCTTGTCCTGGCCTGCGATGAAGTGAACGCTCATAATCGCGTGACCGTCGACCATGCTGGCCGTCCGGCCGTTCACTACCGTTTTACTTCGGAAGTTATACGTGGCTTGGTGCAGGGCTCTATAACTTCGGCAAAGATCTTCTTCGCGGCGGGGGCTGAGCGGATTCATCTGCCAGTTGCCCAATTTCCTACGATCGAATGTGCGGAGTCCGAGCGTCTGGATCAAATCGCGGAGCATCCTGACTTCAAGCCTGGGAAGCTTCCGATTTCAGCTGCTCACCTGCAAGGCGGTTGTGCCATGGGAAGCGGTCCGGCAGATTCGGTGACAGATGCCTATGGCCGAGTGCATGGAATCCCCTGGCTTTTCGTAGCGGATTCGAGCCTTTTCCCCAATTCTCTGGAAATCAATCCGTACCTCACGATTATGGCCTTGGCCGATCGCGTAGCAGAGACCATCCGCAAGGAAGCGCACACACTGTTATGACAAAAATGACTGGCGGTGACATGGTCGTGCACGCGTTGGAAGATGAAGGCGTCGCTTTTGCTTTCGGCATTCCTGGCACACACAACATCGAGCTTTACGACTCGCTGGCCCGTTCCACGAAAGTGCGCCCCATTCTAGTCACGGACGAACAAAGCGCATCATTCATGGCCGATGGTGTAGCGCGGTCTTCTGGGCAGCTTGCCGTGGTGAACGTGGTCCCGGGTGCGGGCTTGACGCACGCGCTCTCGGGTGTTGCCGAAGCCTGTCTCGATGGCATTCCAATGCTCGTTCTGGCTTGTGGGATTCGCCGCGATACGGGCAAAGCCTTCCAACTCCACGACGTGGACCAGCTTGCAATCGCGCGGCCAGTCACAAAAGCGCAGTTCCAGGCGGGGCGAGGATCGGAAGTCTACGAGACGGTCCGTCGCGCCTGTCAGATTGCGCGTAGCGCCCCCGCAGGCCCGGTAATCGTTGAGGTCCCGGCGGAGCAGTACCTGTTCCGACATGATGCTGAACTACGAGCACCGCAAAGGCCTCCTCCGCTACAAGGGCCCCAACAAGAAGAAGTCGATCGCGCTCGCACAATGCTCGAAGCCAGTCACCGGCCGTTGCTTTATCTTGGGCTGGGTGCAGCCGATGCCGGCGCCAACCTTGTGCCTCTGGCCGAACGGCTCAACGCACCTGTGGCCACGACCTTTGAGGGCAAGGGTCTATTCAACGAAAAACATCCGCTTTGGCTTTGGTGTGGGTTTGGTGCTTCCGCTCCACCTTTCGTACAAAAAATTGCGGCTTCCTGCGACCTCACACTGGCAATCGGCTGTCGCTTCTCCGAGGTTGGCACGGGAAGCTATGGCCTTGAGCCGCCCGGAAAACTAATTCATGTGGATATCGATCCTTCTGTCTTGGGCAGGAATTATTCGGCGGACCTGGCTGTGGTCTCAGATGCTGCCAGGTTTGTCGCCGAGATGCTCCCTCTTCTAGAATCCCGTGCGGCTGACGAAGAATTGCGGCGAGATATCCGCTCCGGTCAGGAAGAGGTTTGGAAGGGCTGGGCTGCACCCGTGGCTTCCGAGAGCGTTTATCCCCCCTTTTTGATGAAGGCACTGCAAGCAGCAGTGGGTGAGGATGCAATCTACACCACCGACAGTGGTAACGGGACCTTCCTGGCTATGGAGTGCTTGCGGTTGCAGTATCCCCGGTCATTTTTGGCTCCCATCGATTATTCGTGCATGGGCTATGCGGTACCGGCAGCACTCGGAGCGGCACTGGCCTGTTCCCATCGTCTGGTAGTTTCGCTGGCCGGCGATGGCGCGTTCCTAATGACCGGACTGGAGTTGCTCACCGCCTCCCAACTGCATTTGCCCGTGATGGTGTTGGTTCTCAGGGACCGCGAGTTGGCACAGATCGCCCAGTTCCAGCAAATCGCCTTGGGACGGAAGTCCTGCAGCGAACTTCCTGATTATGACTTGGCGGGCATCTGTCGCGGTGTGGGCGTAGAGTACCTGTCGTTGGCTCGAAACGCGGATGTCGAAGAGACACTTGGAAGGGCCCTCGCGGTGACGCGCTCCGGCAATCCCGTCGTTGTCGAAGTTGCGATCGATTATTCCGAGAAAACCTACTTCACGCGCGGTGTCGTGCGCACCAACCTCGGACGCTTGCCCTGGCCTGATCGCATTCGCTATATGTTGCGCGCTCTGGGTCGCAGACTGACGTAGGAGCCGCAAACTTGCGCTCCGAGAATCCTTTTGTTGTCCAAGTACATCGGTCGCGTCGTGCGTGCCTCGCGGAGTGATTGCAGCAAGCTTTTCAGCTTTTGCAATTCTTACTGAGAGGAACCCCCTCCTACGAGCAATTCCTTTCTATCGCGGCCTGGACGCAGGTCCCACGGAGGCAAAGAATGGGTTCTGGACGGATTGTCGGCGAACCGGAATTATCACTGACACTCGCCAGCAAAACCGCCTAGCACCTTCCATGAGAAGGCCGATCCCTGTCAAGAGTTTTTTGCTCTTTCCATGATTTCTTTCATTTTTTTCCGTCCAGCCAAGCCGCCTCTGTCGCCACCCTTCCATCCGCACTCTTATGTGAGCGGTTTTCGCTCGGTGCCAG
>DASSIO010000143.1:0-8839 GCA_035691825.1 Terriglobales bacterium
TCGGAAACAACAAGTAAGCCCTTAACCCTACCGCAGAGCGACAAATAGAATGCCTTCTACCTTGCCGATTCTATCCCCTTAAGTTGGGCCAATGGTCGGAAGAAACCGGGGCCGTTGCCTGGCCTTGGTCGCCTGCTCGAACGAGTAAGCCAGCTTGATCAGAGTAGGCTCACTCCATGCCCGGCCGAAGAACGAGATGCCGACCGGCAGGCCGGAGACCGACCCGGCCGTCACATTGATATTGGGATAACCCGCCACTGCCGCGCTGTTCGAACTGCCTCCGCTGAAGTGGTCGCCCGTGACCAGGTCGGTAATCCAAGCGGGGCCGCCTGTGGGCCCGACGATCGCATCGAGATGGAATTTGTCCATGGTCGCGTCGATGCCTTCGGTGCGGGCGAGTTGATGATTTTTCGCCAATGCATCCAGATATTCTTTCTCTGTAAGTGGCCCCTTGGTCTCGGACTTCAGTAGTAAGTCCTGGCCGAAATAGGGCATTTCCTTCGCGCGATTGCGGTCGTTAAATTCGATGACGTCCTTGAGCGACTTCACCGGCGCGCCAGGGCCTAACCGGGCGAGGTAGGCAGCCAGGTCGGCCTTCAGTTCGTACATGAAGAGCAGCGCTTCGCTGTCATCAAACTTTCCCAGAGTCTCGATGTCGGCAGGGTCGACTAGAATTGCTCCTTGCTTCTTCATGACGTCGAGGGACTGCTCCATGAGGGCGTCCACCGCATCGTTGAAGCCGAAATATTTGCGCGCCACGCCGATGCGCGCCCCTCTGAGACCATTCGGATCGCAGTACTGCGCATAGTCTGCCTGTGCTTTGCCCGCGCTCGCTGAGGTCGCGGAATCTTCGGGATCCACTCCAGTCAACGCGCTCAGCACGATGGCCGCATCGCGCAGCGTGCGGCACATCGGACCCGCCCCATCCTGGGTGTGCGAAATGGGGATAATCCCTGCGCGGCTCACCAATCCCACGGTAGGCTTGATCCCCGCCAGCCCATTCGCCGACGAGGGGCAGACGATCGAACCGTCCGTTTCCGTGCCAATCCCGGCAGCCGCAAAGTTCGCCGAGATTCCGGCGCCCGTGCCCGAACTCGATCCGCAAGGATTGCGGTCGAGCGCATAAGGATTCCGCGTGAGCCCGCCGCGGCCGCTCCATCCGCTCACGGAATGGCTGGATCGCGTATTCGCCCACTCGCTTAAATTGGTCTTGCCCAAAATCACGGCTCCAGCTGCGCGCAGCTTCTGCGCTACGAACGAGTCTTTCGGAGCCTTCGATCCCAGCAGCGCCAGCGACCCGGCGGTCGTCATCATGCGATCGCCCGTATCAATGTTGTCCTTGATCAACATCGGTATGCCGTGCAGCGGCCCGCGCGGACCCTTGGCCTTGCGCTCCTGATCGAGCGCGTCGGCGATCGAGAGCGCATCGGGATTCAGTTCGATGACCGCGTTGATTGCCGGGCCTCGCTTGTCGTTTTCGTCAATTCGCGCGAGATACTTTTCAGTCAGCGAGTGCGCCGTGAACCTGCCCGATTTCATTCCATCCTGCAGTTCGCTAATGGTGACTTCTTCCAGCTCGAAGGGCTTGACCTCGGGTGCGGATTCGCGAGGGGCATCGGAAGCTGCCTCTGCCCGCGCAGCGCCCATTGCCGGATAAATCGCCGAAGCTGCACCGGTAACCGCGACGGAGCGCAGAAAAGAACGACGGGAGGCTTTCACACTGGAATCATTTCGAGACATGCATGTGTCCTTGAGGTAGGCAGGGGATCAACCGAACAAACAATGCATCTTACTCTACCCGAGCGACCCCGTGCAGGGGCGGCGTCGGCAGGTCGGTGCGGCAAAACTCTTCGCCGTTAAAGGAGCAGTAATCTTGCGCGGATTCTACAAATTACACCGCTTGTTCTGCGGCCGTGGCGAACAGCAGGTGATCGTCGTCGGTATAGGGGTTGTACTCGTCGTCGGGATACCAGTTGCCGGCAAACAAGACCGGCTGCCGCGCAATGGAACAGCGCTGCAGGTGGACGGCATCCACGAAGGAGTGCTTGATATCGGGATCGCCCCAGTCGCCTCCCCAGACGAGGCCGCTGCTGTGAGCCAGTTGTCCCAGGAAAGAGAAGTCGCCTTTCCAGGAGGGCTCGTTGCCGATGGACCTCACAATATCGCAGGCCAAGCCATACTGATGCACGCCGACGGTGCGCAGCCTGGTCGCGCCATTATTGAACAGCAGTTGCTGCCGGGCCTGGCTGCGGTAAGTTTCATAGACCATGATTGCGATTCCCATCTGACCGGCGGCGTCAACGATCTGTTGAACCAGTTGGCGCATCTTGGGCTCGAGTAAGCCGACGTCGGCCACACGATTCGGCGAGTTGAAACGAGGGTCCTGCTGGATCACGTCTGTAAAGAAGTTGCCCATAACAACCTCCTGCCGCCAGACTTGGAAGGCCTGCAGCCAACCGAGCACAACAGGGAAAGCCGCCCCAGCTAATCACGAAATGAAGGCAATGCAACAACAAATTGGCTTTTGTTTGGAAAGCCGAACAACCAGCATGTGCGGTTGTGAGCGCGTATTGATGGTGGTAATCTAGTGTTCGCTCGATCCGCGGGAGTAGTTCAGCGGTAGAACGCCAGCTTCCCAAGCTGGATGTCACGGGTTCGATCCCCGTCTCCCGCTCCATTCTTTAAGAGTGACCCCGGAAGGGGCTTTGAGTGCTTTCGCTGCGAAGCCTCGTTTCTTCAGCGTTCCTTACCCGCGTCTTCTAACCGATATGACCAATAGTGATCACTTTCGCGTGCTGGAATGTGAGAGGATCCCTGCTGAATCTGCGGAGGTGCATTATGACGCTGACAGTCGTGGCGGTGATCTTTGGAATCTTCGCGGTTGGTCTGGTCGTCCTGCTGATCTACAAGAGCACACTCACGATGCACAGGGATGACCAGTTGTTTCTGGATGACGCGAGTTCGCACATGCACGAAGAGCAGACGGAACTGTTGGCCAAGGTCAACCGGCTTACCATCCCGATACGAGTGTTCAGCATCGGGTCTGGAATATTTCTGATGGTTCTCTCGGCGATGTGGCTCTACCAGAAGCTGAGCGCGGTACAGTAGCACCGAAAGCGGGGCTTTGCGCCATTATCCTGCCAACATCCGCGCGGTGCAACGCGAGGCGGTTGGAGCTTACAGCAGCGGAAAATTAGCAAGCAAACGACGAGGACTAGCGCCAACTTTAGCGGGACCGCACTCAACACGATAGACCCTGCTGGCACTACTCATTTATTCGTTAGGTCAGTCCCGACGCGAGGAGCAGAAGGTAGGATCGCCCCCTACGCTCAGAACGCCATCGTGCGTGGAGGGGGAAGAGAAGGCGCAACTCGCGCTAGGGCCTGCTAGCGACAGTTGGTGATTTCAACAGTATTGAGATTCAGTGCAAGGCGGGGACAGACTTGCGACGGCAAGGCGGAAGGCATAAGATTATGGCCCCGACTTGTAGTCCTCCTTACCCTCCCCAAGGATCGCGGACCGGACGCACAGGTCTATTTCATGTAGGGAGAGAACATGAGAACGAACCGCAGCGCTACTGAGTTTGCCCTGATCGCACTAATCGTGCTATGCGCAACGACGATGTTATTTGCTGTCACTATTCGCGGGTCTTCGGCGAATGGAGAGGATAGCAGCGCGACCCATTGGCTACTGCTGGGACGAAGCAAAAACTTATCGTTAAGCGGCAACGGCAAGACCGCTACGATGAGGCGAGAGATTGTTTGTCCCAATCAGGACGTTGAAAACGCGCAGTTCAGCCCGGTGCTGACCTTGAGCGGAAGCTGCGATAGTGGCACCCTCATGTTGATCTATCAGTTTCAGTCCACGGCGTCGAACCTGGCGATCACCTTCAAATCTTTAGCCGGCTTTGATAGCACAAACGTAAACAATTACGGGGTGATGATTTGCGACAGCCCGAACAACACGATCGAGCTTTGCACTAACTCCCCTGCGAGCGGCATTCCAAACATCACCACCACGACCGGGAAGTCCTTGGTCACCTTTACAGTGCCGGGTACTTTTCCCACTTATTCTGCGGGTACGGCACAGCAGGGGCAAGGACTGACGTTTTTTATCATTCTCCAGGCGGCTGGGGGCCCCCCGTTGCCGATGGGGAACCAGCCAACGGTCACAATCCAGTAGGTTAACGCGCAAGATGATATTTCTTAGCCGCCGTGCCGGGGAGCGGCCTCGGCATCGGCGGCTTTGCGCGCCATGAGGCGAAAGCCTGTCGGGATCGCTTGCCGTTTTACCCGTTCGAGGTTGGACCGCGCGGAAGACAACTCTCCACTCAGGGCCTGCACTTCTGCCAGAGCCAGACGGGCCTGCCACTCAAGGACGAGAAGCCCCTTGTCTGCAGCACGGCCTTGCACCTTCTGCAACTCGCGCTCTGCCTCGGCGGTTTTCGCAGTTTTGCCGAGCAACTTGGCTCTGGTAATGGTAAGGGAGAGAATGGTGGGCAAATCACGCGCTCCAAGTTTTTGCGCAAGAACAATCTCTTTCGCTGCCTGGTCATACTTTCCTTGCACAATCAATGACCGAGCAAGCATATCCTCAGCAGCAGCGCGCTGATCGGAATCATTTTCTGCTTCGAACTCTTTTGCTGCATTTCTCGCCAGTGATTCAGCCTCGGCAGCTTGACCGTTTTCCAGAGCGAGGTTGGCGAGGGACATCTGACTCTGTGCCATTCCCCCTTTCTCTCCCAAGTCGGTGCGTATCGTGAGGGACTGTTGGTAGAACCTGTTGGCGCCTTGCAGGTCGTCTTGTGCGACCGTCACATCACCCATGCCGGCAAGGGCAGTCGCCCATCTGCTCTTGAGCTGCAACTGACTGGCTCTGTCGATTGCGTTCTGGAAGGATCGTTTCGCGTTTTGCAGGTCCGCATGCTGGTAGGATAACGAACCCAGGTTGATCGAGGCATCCACGATTCCAGCCTGATCCTCGATCTCTTCCGCGGTACGAACAGAATCCTCGAACGATTTGCGTGCGGTGGCGAATTCACCCTGCTGCAAAAGATTCACGCCGAGATTGTCTTGAGCCAGGGCGGCGTCGCCCTTATCACCAATCGAGGTGGCGAGCGCCAACGCGAGCTGGTACTGCCGCGTCGAATCGTCCAGCATCTGCCGGTTGGCCTGCACATTGCCCAGGTTGATGAGCGCTCCCGCTATGTCTTTCTGTGCCCCAATCTTCCGTGCCAGCGCCAGAGCTCTTTCATGCATTTGGTAAGCGGAGGGGAGTTGTCCTTGATCGGCGAGTACGTTTGCTACACAGGTGAGACTTCTCGCCTCGCCGCGCAGATCGCTTGTGCGCTGCAGAATTTCACCCCCCTGCGTTCCTGCCGCCTTGGCGCGCTCCGGATCGCCTAAGTTGCGAAGCGCCCAGCACTGCCGAAGCAGAGCTTCTGCTTTGAGCCCCTCAGCGCCCTGCTGCTCGGCTTTTAGAATTGCGCGCTCCGTCGCAGCCTCGGCGCGCTCATAGTCAGACAAGGAAGATGCGGCACTAGCTTCCGCCAAATCTATGCGCGGATCGTCTTTCATCGGTGCGGCTATCTTCCGCAAGCCATTGACCGTCGAAAGCGCATCCTGCCCTTTACCCGCAGACACTTGGGCGTTGGCCAAGTGCAGTCCATATTCGGGATCATCTGGGAACACGGTCCACAACGAATGGTAGATGTCCACCGCTTTGGTCCATTCGCGAGATTCTTCCCGGAAGCGCGCTTCGATGCCCAAAGCATCGCGATGAGAAAGGGCGGCGGATAACTCAAATGCGCGTTGCGATTCCGCTTTAGCCTTGTCGTCATAACCGAGTTGCGACCATGCTTCCGCTAATGCTTGGTGGGCTAACGCATAGTTAGAGTCTTTTTGAATGGCTTGCGTCAGCAGATCGCTGGCCTGAGTCGCATCATAGGATCGAAGTTTGGCGAGTCCCTCCGCATAAAGTTTGGCGGCTTCGGTGTTAACCGGCTGCGCCGCTCGTATGTTCGCGGCCTGTTCCGAAGTAACTTCTCCCGCCCCGCATTCGTTTCTGAGAGTCTCTCCGAGCTGACGGACCAAATCGAACAACTGAGCTTCAGTTCCAACCTGGGAGAATCTTGCCACGATTTCCCCGGCAGAGGCGCTCTGTACGCGCACATCGACGCGAATCTGACCGTCAAGATCAAGGTAGGAACCGAGGACAATGAGATTCGCCCCCAGGATGTTATGCACTTTCGCGAGCGTGTCAGCGGCAAGACTCTCCGCGTCGGGAAGTGCCAGGTCAGCTTTTGCACGGGCGACATTCTCGCCCGGCACGGTGCGCAGCTTGTCTCCTGCCGCAAGTTCGGTCGTGAGCATTTCAGAAAGTGCCGTGGAGAGCCAATCCTGCTGCTTGTCTGAGCCCAGACTCTTGAAACCGAGAACGGCTACGGAAGGGCGGGACTGAGCTACCCTGCCGCTGGACGACCTTGTCCGCGTAACAAAATAGCCAGCAATCCCGAACACAACTACAAATAAGACGATAGCGGCGGTCCAAAGGACGCGCGCCGTGGGCTTTTGCAAGACCAGGGTACCCGCCCCAAAGCGTTCCAAATCCGACCGTAGTTCGAATGCTGACTGGTAACGCCGCGCGGGGTCTTTCTGAAGCGCTTTGAGGACGACTTGATCCAGGCCCTGAGGAATTTTCTTATTAATTTGACTGGTCGGCACTGGATCGCTATTGAGGATGGCGTTAATGAGCAATGGCGCGCCGGACTCCGGAAACGGCCTCTTGCCAGTTGCCATTTCGTACAGCACCGCTCCGGCTGCCCAAATATCCGTGCGAGCATCCGCTAGCGCGCCTCGCAGTTGCTCAGGAGCCATGTAGGGCAGTGTGCCGGCGTATTGCGAAGTCTGGGTCAACAACGACGCAGTCACGTCGTCACTTCTGAGGCGCGGCGCGAGTTCCGCCAATCCGAAATCGAGGATCTTCAACCGCCCGTCCGGCGCAACTCTCAGGTTTCCCGGCTTTAGATCGCGATGGATCAGCCCCTGACTGTGGGCCTCCGCGAGGCCCGTAGCCAACTGAATGCCGAGACGAATTGCTTCATCAGTATTAAGGGGCCCGGAAGAAAGCTTCGTATCTAAAGTGATTCCGGGGATGTACTCAGTGACCAGAAAGTCGAGGCCGGCCTCATTGCTGAATTCAAAAATCGTGGCGATGTTGGGATGGTTGAGGCGGGCGAGCGCCAAGGCTTCTTTGCGGAAACGCTTCCGTGCAGCTTCATCGGCGAGCAAGCCCTGCGGGAGCAGTTTAAGCGCGACTTCACGTTCGAGTTGCTGGTCATAGGCCTTGTAGACGACGCCCATCCCACCTGCACCGATCTGGGCAAGGATACGGTAGTGGGAAATCGTCTTGCCAACCATCACAGGAACCCGATTACACGGGGCAAGCAAGTTTATGTCGGCTGAATTTTGCGGTCAAATCGCCAACCAACACCGGGTGACGTCAAGCTGCACACACCCGCGGGCGACGGTTCTTATACCGAGAGCGTGATTCACAGCTTCGACGGAACCGATGGCCAGGACCCCGACTCTACGCTGGTGTTCGACACCAGCGGCAATCTCTACGTTGCAAGGTGGTCGCGCCACCTCATGCCCATCCAGCGGATGCGGCGTCGTTTTTAAGTTGAGCAACAATGGCGATGGCAGCTGGAGTGAAACCGTTCTGCATGCATTCATCGGCAGGGACGGCTCCGCTCCGATCGGCCCGCTTGCTTTCGATAAGTCCAGGAATTTATATGCCGCCGAATCCGGAGGTGCCGATTCCCGGCAGAATTTTCAACCTGGTCCACCTTCCAACGGCTCGTGGGGCTTGCACGTACTGCACAATTTCACTGGAGGCTCCGACGGCGCCTCGCCCCTGGCAGGAGTCACTCTGAATTCTTTCGGAATTTTCGGTACGGCTTCGGCGCGAGGCTCTGGCGGTTCCGGCGTGGCGTTCAGGATCAAGCCTTAGGCCTAAAATTCAGTCTCATGCTCAATGCAGGGAGGTGCGCTGAGCGCGCTTCCCTCGTTTTGCTTCTTCTTCGCATTTCCCCGCCCGCGTAATCTCCAGAGCGCAGAGCATCTTCCGCACCTCGCATCCCACGGTATTACTTAAGTTTGCGCCACAAACGCAAAACCGTGATTGCGATCACGATCAACCGTGATGAGCGCCATTTGCCTTGGCCTTTGCTTGGAAGAAGATGTGCTTGGATGAGGCGGGAACCCGACCGCCGGGCTGCCGACCCCGACGCGATGCCAGTCAAAACAGGGAGGCAGGGAGGTTCCAAATGGGCACAATTCAGGTTCATGAGCCAGAGGTAAAGGAAGTCAAGCCGGCAAGTCGCCCACCTGCGGCAGTCCTGCCACGAAAAGATCTGACGGTGTCGACGTTCACGCCCCGGGTGATGTTCTCCGACAGCCTGCTGGATTTTGGACCGCAGCGGAAGCGCAAGGCATTCGCCACCACTACGTCGTTTATTTTCAACTGCGTAGCGATTGGGCTCATGCTCGTTGTGCCGCTGTTATTTACCGAGGAACTGCCCAAGGCCCAGTTGCTGACATTCCTGGTGGCGCCACCCCCTCCGCCTCCGCCCCCGCCTCCGGCGGCAGCGCAGCCGGTGAAGATCGTCAAGCAGATCCAGACCGACATGCTCAACACTGGACAACTGCGAACTCCTACGAAGATTCCACAGAAAGTACAGATGATTAAAGAAGAGGAAGCGCCGCCGCCGATGATGGCGACAGGAGGCGTGGTGGGTGGAGTACCCGGCGGAATCCCGGGCGGACAGTTGGGCGGAGTG
>DASSIO010000144.1:0-40398 GCA_035691825.1 Terriglobales bacterium
TCGCGCGCTCGAGCCTCTGGAAGGCGTCGAAAAAATGGCCAAGGCACGAAGGGTGACTATCCGCAGAGAACGCGATCTACGCCTGCTCACAAGTGGTCCAGGCCGCCTTGCCGAAGCCTTTGGCATCACTCGCGAGCGCGACAACGGCAAAGATCTCACTTCTCCGAAATCCGATCTTTGGATTGCTGATGCCGGATTCCGTCCGCAACGCATCCTGGACTGCCCCAGGATCGGGATCACCAAAGCCGCCGAGATGCCCCTGCGTTACCTGATTGCCGGCAACCGCTTCGTCTCCGGCAAAAAGCTTGCACCTGCCCAACTCTGTCATCCCGAGCGTAGCTGAGCGCTCCCCCCGAGCGCTCCAGCGGAGTCGAGGGATCTTGCGCCTGCTTGGATTCCCGCGCTGTCGGCCTGTGCGATACTGAAATCATGGCGTCGGCTGATCCCAAGTCGGTGAAGGTTAACGTGACCACCGGCACGGGCATGGACATTGAATGGAAGGACGGGCACCGATCCAGCTATAGTTTTCCGTTTTTGCGCGATGCGTGTCCCTGCGCTTTGTGCGACGAAGAACGTAGCAAGACGAACCGCCAGCCTGGCGAGCCTCCAAAACTGGCGCCCGGGGCTCTGCCGATGTTCAAACCGTCCGCCAAGCCGACTAACACCGAGCCGGTGGGCAAATACGCCATCCGTTTCCACTGGAATGATGGACATGAGCTGGGAATTTATTCCTGGCAGTTCCTGCGAGACGTATGTCCGTGCGAAGGGTGCAGGAACCTGCGTACAGCCGAAACTGCGTAGGGGCAGGTGTCCCCACCTGCCCGGTGGAGCGAAGCTCTGCTGATGTGATGAGGATTCTCGTTGTCATTTCTCGACCAACTCAACCCGCAACAGCGTGAAGCTGTCGAGACTACCGAAGGCCCGGTTCTCATTCTGGCGGGCGCGGGCAGTGGCAAGACGCGCGTCATCACTTACCGCATTGCTCATCTGATCGAGAATCAGGGCGTGATGCCGGAATCCATCTTGGCCGTCACCTTCACCAACAAAGCTGCCTCCGAAATGGCCGAGCGCGTCGAGAAACTGGTCGGCGGGTACTCGATTGCCAAGCCTATCATTTCGACCTTTCATTCCTTTTGTGTGCGTCTTCTGCGGCGCGACATCGAGGCGCTGCAGATTCCGGCTGCAATCCCGGGTGGAAAACCCATCGGGCATACCAAGAATTTTGTTATTTACGACGAGGCGGATCAGCTGTCGGTGATCAAAGGCGTGATGCGCCGTTTGGGCATCGATGACAAGCAGCTGACGCCCCGCATCGTGCAGGGACGCATTTCCTGGGCGAAGAATCATATGCTCGATCCCCAGGAAATTTATTTGCAGTCGGCCGATCCCAAGTCCGAGCGCGTAGCCCATGTTTACGAGGAGTACCGCAAGGAACTGCGTAAAGCCAACGCGCTGGACTTCGATGACCTGTTGCTCGAAGCCGTTCGCCTGTTGAAGAGCGCCGGGCAGGTTCGCGAATACTACAATCGCCGCTTTCAGTACCTCCTCGTCGACGAGTACCAGGACACCAATCGCCCGCAGTACGAGCTGATGAGGATGCTGGCCGGCTCGCGGCACAACGTGTGCGCGGTGGGGGATGAGGATCAGTCGATCTATTCCTGGCGGGGCGCCGATATTCGCAACATTCTCGAATTCGAGCAGGATTTTCCCGAAGCCAAAATCATCCGCCTCGAACAGAACTACCGGTCAACTCAAAACATTCTTGAGGCTGCCTCATCCGTTGTCGCTAACAATGTGCGGCGCAAAGGCAAGAACCTCTGGACCTCGCGTCAAGGCGGAACCAAGATCGGCTATTACGAGGCGCCCGACGGCGAAAACGAAGCCCTTTACGTCGCAGATCGCATTGCCGCGTATGTACGTGAAGCAATGGAGCAAGGTGATGGCGCTCGCGCCGCGGTGCTTTATCGTACCAACTCGCAGTCTCGGCTGTTTGAAGAAGCGATGCGCCGCTACCAGTTGAAATACCACGTGGTCGGCGGATTCTCTTTCTACGAACGGGCCGAGATCAAGGACATGATCTCGTACCTCAAGGTAGTCCAGAATCCTGATGATTCCGTGTCGCTGCTGCGAGTCATCAATACGCCTGCGCGCGGCGTCGGGAAGACGACTTTGGAAGTCATAGAAAAGCTCGCGCTCGAAACTGGACTTTCGTTGTGGGGCGCCATTGGCGAGGCGATTAAGCGGCAGTTGCTCCCGGCGAGAGCAGTCGCTGCTCTGAAGAGCTTTCGCGATCTCATCGAGGATGCAAGGGCCATGCTCGCGGGCACGTACGTCGAACGGCTGCAGCAAACTGCGGCAGAGGACGCCGGATCAGTTCCTCCCGCAGCAATCGAGCAAGCTGAGGAAGGCACGACTGAATTCGATCCCCTGGCCTTTGACTTCGGCAACGCCAGTGTTGACCCGGCCGGTGTGGAGGCGGGCGACTCGCCCGCCGGCGATACACCTGATTCAGACGCACAGGCCGACACCACCGGTTTCCCTACGCCCACTGTTAGTACCGCCGAGTTGCTGAAATTCCTGATCGATCGGACGGGATACATCAAGCAGCTTGAAGAAGAAGACACTCCTGAGGCCTATTCGCGGATCGAAAACCTCCGCGAATTGGTCAACGCCGCAATGGATTCGAAAGACCGCGGAGAAACGCTCGATCAATTCCTCGATCACGCCGCCCTGGTCAGCGACGCCGATGCTTACGACGAGCACGCACAGATCACGCTTATGACCCTGCATGCTGCCAAGGGCCTGGAATTTCCGTTGGTGTTTCTATGCGGCCTGGAAGAAGGTCTGTTTCCGCATTCCCGGACATTCTTGCAGCCCGATGATATCGAGGAAGAGCGCCGGCTCTGCTACGTCGGTATGACTCGTGCCATGGACACGCTCATCCTGACGCGCGCCGTGTATCGCCGCCGCTATGGCACCGATTTGCCTGAGGCGAGCGTGCCCTCGCGATTTCTGGAAGAAGTGCCTGAGCACTTATTGGAACAATTGGGCGATGCCCGCAGAAGACGCCGAGCGGTGGCTGAGGCCCGGTCGGTCGAACGGCCGGCGGCCGCCGTACCCACACACTACGCTTACGAAGATGAGGACCAGAGCGCTAGCTGGCGCGAGCCTCAGAAGCCCGTGACCCCTGCGTACTCAGGCAAAATCTATAACTCGATCGGCAATATCGCCGAGTTCTTTGCCTCCCGGGGAAAGAAATTCAACGTCCCGCGCGTTCCGCTCGAAGAACCTAAAAAAAAGAAGGGCTTCCGCCCGGGGCAGAAGGTCCGCCATCCGAAATATGGCGAAGGAACCGTCTATCAGCGCGAGGGAGAAGGTGAAGAAGCTAAGATTACGGTACAATTTCCACGGTTTGGCTTGAAGAAGCTGGTCGAGAAGTACGCTCAGCTGGAAAGAGCGTGACGCAGTTTCCAGTTTCAAGTTTCTGGTTTCGGGCAAGTTGGTGATCGCGGACTCGAAACTCGAAACCTGCAACTCGAAACTTGCAACTCGAAACTTGAGAGGAAAAACAGCACTGAATGGCAAATACCAAGAACCTGAGCAAAGAAGAACGTAAAAAAGCAAAACGCACTTCGCGCAAGAAGCGTAAGGCGGACAAGCCCTTAAAGGCACGGGATTATCCCCGCGGCTCCAAGAAGCGCAAAGTGAAAAAGCTCGCACGGGGTCAGGCCAAGCGGTAATTTGTTCGTTTCGCGCTTAGCATCTGCCTCAGGGATGCTAAGCGCATATTGTTGTATATAGAGGAGACGGGCCCATTGGCACACACACCGGTTACCAGCCGTCCCGGCAGTCAGGCGGAACCCCGGGCTTCCGGCAATCAGCTCTTTGCCAAAAAGTCCATCGACAAGCTGATTGCTGACGCCGAAGACCCCGGTCACCGGCTGAAGAAAACTTTAGGCCCGTGGTCCCTGACCGCTCTCGGCATCGGCGCCATTATCGGTTCCGGGATTTTCGTTTTAACCGGAACGGCGGCGGCGGGCGAATACTTTCAGGCTCCCTCCATCCTGCATGCCCAGGTGCTTGACCTGATCGTCAATTTCTTCCGAGGCGGTGGAACTGCGAACGTGCTGATGCACGGGCGGCCTCCAGCGGGCCCCTCCATCGCCATCTCTTTCCTTCTGGTGGCGATCGCCTGCAGCTTTGCGGGGCTCTGTTACGCCGAACTGGCGTCAATGATCCCGATCGCGGGCAGCGCCTACACGTACTCCTACGCTACATTGGGCGAGATATTTGCCTGGATTATCGGCTGGGATTTAATCCTGGAGTATGTCGTCAGCAACGTCGTAGTCGCCATCGGTTTCGGCGCCTACACGAAATCACAGCTTGCTTCTTTTGGACTCAATCTCTCTGACCGATGGTCCACGCCGGTATGGGAGTCGGGGCACTGGACAGGGTCCTACTTTAACGTACCTGCCTTTTTGATCGTGTTCCTGTTGACGGTTCTCCTGGTGCGCGGCGTCAAGGAATCCGCGGAAGCCAACAATGTAATGGTGGCCATCAAGATTGGCGCAATCCTCATTTTTCTTGTGGTGGGCGGAATGCTGGTGAATCCCGGCAACTGGAAACCCTTTGCTCCCTCCGGCTTTGGCGGGATTGTCACCGGCGGTGCCATTGTTTTCTTCACCTATATCGGCTTTGACTCGGTCTCTACTGCCGCTGAAGAGGCCAAGAACCCGCAGAGAGACTTGCCGGTCGGAATCATCGGCTCACTGATCGTGTGCACGATTCTGTACGTCGGGGTCTCCATCGTCCTGCTGGGCATGATGAAGTACACGACGTTTGTCTCGGGTGATGCCTCCCAGGCTCCCGTTGCCTACGCACTCGAGCACCTCGGAGCCAGCCGCTTCTCCCGTTCGATCATTGTGCTGGGAGCGTTAATGGGTATGATCTCGTCCCTGCTGGTGTTTCAGTACGGGCAGGCGCGCATCTGGTACGCGATGTCACGGGACGGCTTGTTTCCCCGCATGTTCTCGGCGGTCCACAAGCGCTTTAAGACACCTCATATTTCCACCTGGATTGCAGGTTTTGCCGTCGGAATACCGGCGGGAATTTTTGCCATTAGCGATGCCGCAGACCTTTCGAACATCGGGACGCTGTTCGCATTTGCCTTGGTGTCACTGGGCGTTATCGTGCTGCGACGGACCCAACCCGACCGCGCACGCGGATTCCGGGTTCCGCTGGTGCCGCTTTTCCCCCTGATTTCCGTCGTGCTCTGCGTTGGTCTCATGACCGGCTTAACCGTCATTACCTGGTTCCGTTTTGTGGTGTGGCTCGTGATCGGGCTGACTATCTACATCCTGTACAGTCGGCGCCACAGTGAATTTGCAAAAACCAGCGGGTAGTCATGAGGAGTTAGTAGGCAGTGATTGAATACTGCTGAGAACTCAATCGCGTTCTTCATTCTGCCCTTTGCATTCTGACTTCATCCATGACCGTCGCTCCATCCAGCTTCATCCTTTCCCTGCCGAAGGCTGAGCTGCACCTTCACGTCGAGGGCTCGATCGAACCTGCCACTCTGGTTGAGTTGAAACAACGTCGAGGTATTCCCCAGACTTTAGTGGATGCGGAGCAGCTTTATTCGTACGAGGATTTCACCGCTTTCCTCATGGCTTTCAAGCGAGTGACGGAGCTACTGCAAACCCCCGACGACTACGAACTGATCATCTATCGGCTGATGCAGCGGCTCAAGTCGGAAAACGTTCTTCACGCTGAAGTGTACGTGTCGGTCGGCGTGTGTCTGTGGCGAAACCAGAATTTCCCCGCCATCTTTGAAGGGCTCGAGCGTGGGCGCGAACGCGGCGAGCGAGACTTGGGTGTCTCTCTGCTCTGGATCTTCGACGCGGTTCGCCAATTCGGTGCCGAAGCGGCCCAGCATGTAGCTGATCTAGCTGTTCGCTATCGCGACCGCAATGTCGTCGGATTTGGCATTGGCGGTGACGAACGTCAAGCTTCGGCCGAAGTCTTTCGTCAGGTATATGCGTATTGTGCCGAACACGGGCTGCACCTCACAGCTCATGCGGGAGAGACTGCGGGGCCGGAATCCATCTGGAGCGCCCTCAACATCAAAGCGGAACGCATCGGACATGGGCTGACAGCAAATCAGGACGGTGAACTAATCGAAGAACTGGCGCGGCGGCAGATTCCCATCGAAATCTGCATCACCAGCAATCTTCAGACCGGATGTTGTGCCTTTATCGAGCAACACCCCGTGCGCAGCTACTTCGATCACGGGCTCATGGTAACCCTCAATACCGATGATCCCGCGATGTTCCGCACGTCGCTTTCGCGCGAATACGCATTGGCCCAACAGCATTTCGCATTTACTGATGAGCACCTGCGGGAGTTGGCGCGCAACTCCTTCGAGGCATCATTCTTGCCTGCGGAAAGGAAACTGAAGCTTCTGAATTTGTTTGACGCCACCGCTGCCCGGCGATAGGCTGACTAACTCCCTCTCCAGTTCACTCGCGTTGGAATATGGTGTGTCGCTGAGCCGCTGTTTGCTAATCTTGCATCAGAGGGGATCAACTCAGTGCAAGCACACCGACTGGAGTTTTCGCTGCTCCAAGACGAGTTGTCCGTCTGCCGCCTTACTCCAACTGCACCCATCCCAGAGTGGAGTCAAAACCCCGGAGCATTCTCTTGCATTACGAGAACCCGCGAGGAACTGTCGATCGTTTGTGCCAGCGAAAACGTACCGGCGGATGTGCAAGCCGAACATAAGTGGATCGCCTTTAAGCTTCAGGGACCTTTCCCATTTGCTCAGACAGGCGTTTTGTCCTCGTTCATCGAGCCGCTTTCCGGCAATGGGATACCAATTTTTGCTATCTCGACCTACGACACCGACTACGTTCTGATCAAAGCAGACGCCCGGAGCTCGGCACTCGCTTTTTTGCGGGAAGCTGGTCATACGCTCATTTGAGCGCTGGCCCAGGCTGAAAATAATCTCGCTTGCGGACCATTTAACCCTGAAATCTCGCCGCACGCTGCATCATGCGCGATTGCCAGAACGGGCTGTGGTCTAATAAGAAAACCTGAGCCAGACCATGCCGGCAGTTCTCAGATCAGTTCGCCTGCGTTTCAAACAACTGCATCGCGATCTTCGTGGCGCGAAGGAGGTTGTGCGCGCGCTCGTCTCCACCGACCATCCTTTGCTGGCCCACATCATTCCCGTGCGGCGCTGCAATCTTTCCTGCAAGTACTGCAACGAGTACGACGACTTTTCAAAACCCGTCGCAACCGAACTGATGTTCCGGCGCGTCGATAAGCTGGCGGAATTGGGAACTTCGGTTATCACGATCAGCGGTGGCGAACCGCTGCTCCATCCCGACCTGGACGCGATTATCGCGCGCATCCGGCACCACGGCATGATTGCCGGCCTCATCACCAACGGTTATCTGCTGACCGGAGAACGAATTCAGCGTCTCAACCGGGCCGGTCTGGAATGGCTGCAGATCTCGATCGACAACGTTCTCCCGGATGAGATCTCGAAGAAGAGTCTTAAGGTTTTGGACAAGAAGCTGCAACTCTTATCGCAGCATGCCGATTTTCATGTCAACATCAACTCGGTTGTGGGGGGTGGAGTAAAGAACCCTCAGGACGCGCTGGTGAT
Organism: Terriglobales bacterium; assembly: GCA_035691825.1. Lineage (GTDB taxonomy): Bacteria > Acidobacteriota > Terriglobia > Terriglobales > Acidobacteriaceae > Gp1-AA122. The sequence goes on from DASSIO010000144.1 coordinate 7,670, forward strand.
CGGCAAGCGCGCGGTAGAACTGGGATTCAGCTCAACCATCGGCATCATTCACGACGGCGATGGTCAACTGCAGCCGCTCCAGGAAGAGGAGCGCCAGGTTTATCACGCCATGAAGAACCTGGAGAAGCGCAGCTTCACCCGCATTAACCGCTTCCAGGACAATATTTCGCAGGGCCGGCCCAATCAGTGGCGATGCCGGGCGGGCGCGCGCTATCTGTACATTTGTGAGGACGGGTTGGTGCATTATTGTTCGCAGCAGCGCGGCTACCCCGGAATCCCCCTTGAGAGCTACACCTTGGACCACATCCGCCGCGAGTATATGACTGAAAAATCATGCGCGCCGCACTGCACGGTTTCCTGTGTGCATCAGGTGTCGGTGCTCGACAGCTGGCGCGCCCCGCAACGTCCTGCACCCGCTCCAGCCGACGGCCTCGTGCAAATCGAATAGAGGGAAGACGGCTACTACATTCCTTTGTGTTCCTGCGTGTCCCTTGTGTTGAAACCCCAAGCGCGCGTTCTGCGCCTGCGCCAGCCGATGGCCTGGTGCAAATCGAATAGAGCGAAGACGGCTACTACATTCCTTTGTGTTCCTGCGTGTCCTTTGTGGTGAAAATTCAGATTTAAGGGAAAGGGCACAAAGGGAACCCTAGTCTTTGCCTTTCTTCGCGGTTGGCGGAAGCAGTCCATTCAGCCGCAGGTACATGGCAGCGGAGCCGTAATGGTCAGCCCAGTCGTTGGTAAGCGCGAACATGGCCCAAGCCAAAGGAGCTTCGCGCCCGCCGAATGCCTGAATCTTCTCCCCCAGCTTGGAGTCATCCATCTTTTCCAGAGCCGAGTTGCAGAATTGAAATGACGATTTCAAGGCTGCCAACAGCTTGTCTTTGCCGTCGGTTTCCTTGAGTTCGGGCGATTTTGGCGGTGCTGAGCCGCCGATCTTCGCGCACAAGTATTCATTGGCTTCGGTGATGTGCAGGACCAGCTTGGCGAAGCTCATCTGCTGCGCGCTGGGTTTATAGCCGAACTTCTCCGCCGGCATTTCTTCGACCGCAGCGACTAGGTTTTTCTCTTGACGGGGCAAAATTTCGCGCACTACGGACGTAACCGGATTCTTGTCCTGGGCAGATAAGGGCAAGATTGTAAGCACTGCCAGCAGCAGCGCGAGACTGCTTTTCATAGGAATCCTCCAACTTTTACTATCGGGCAAGGCTTTATCGCGATAACGGACATCGAGATCAGCGCCCAAACATCACGTAGTGGCTGGCCGCTCCCATAAAGAACAGCATCGGGAGCGAAAGCCAGGCGTTCGTGCGAGAAGCAAGAAATCCCAGGCGCGCAAGCGCAGCCGATTCCGGCGGAATGGCTGCTCCGCTGTTTTTAGCCTCTCGCGTCCAGTTAATGATTTTCTTATTCATGCGCCAGATGATGCCCCACACGTTCAGCATCATGATCCAGCCGATGCCGCCACCAATACCGATACACAGCAACCGGTTGCTCTCCCATCCGTGATTGTTTAAGTACAGGAACAAATAGGCAGCCGCCGCGACCACCAGCATGACAATCGTCGCCAGGATGGGCCCCTTGTTGATTTTCATGATCATGATCGCGAAAAAGATGATGGCGAACGCGACCGTCCAGATAAGAAAGAACGTCCACATTACGTGCCCGGCTGAACCAGCACCGTTGCGGGCATCGGCGCCCACGATGTTTCCCCAATAAGCCAATCCTGCGAGAACCGTGATGACTGCCGCCCAACGAAACCACCACAATGCTCGCGGCAAAAGGCTGGGCACCACTCGTGTCTTGGTGGCTGAATCCAGCTCTTTCATGAAGGGCACGTTTACCAGGTTGAAAAAGTACAGGAGTCCGACCCATGTGATTCCGGCAAGAAAATGAACCCACCGGAACAGCATCAGGAAGGTAGCGTCACTTCCCGGAGGGTTGATGGTAGGACCAGTGACGACTGCCAAAATGCTGGAACAAGGCATGCGTTTCCTCCTTGGGCACGGCAGCTGCAGTCTGACTAAACTTCCAGAAGCGGGACAGCAGCGCAAAGCTGTTGCATTACGCCGCAGCTAGTTGTATCCGATTAGCGCTCGCTGCGGTTACTCCAGCGGCCCGATTGTATACCAACCGGCTTGCAATCCAGCCAAAAGCGCCATCGTAGGAGAAGAAGGCCCCGGTGAACCGCCAAATACTGCTAGCCTTCCCACACGAACGCGTCGAATATGCGTTTGTTCTGAAAACCCAGGCGCTTGTAGAGATCAACTGCGCGATGGTTTGCTTCAGTCACAGTCAGGGACAGAGAGGAAAAGTTCCGCTTGCGGAGGTTTGCCCCAGAGCAGGCCAACAATGCTTCTCCAATGCGATGCGAACGGTACTCGGGAAGCACGCAAACCTGGGTGACGTGTCCTACATCGTGCCGGACACGGGAACAGAGAATCAGGCCGATCACGTTATGAAGTGGCTTGCTGAGCGCGACAAACGAAGACTCCGCATCGAATACCCCACAACCGGGGAAGCGCACGATATTGTTCAGGAAGCGCAGCGCGCCGCTGAGAGTGCGGTACTGGTCGTTGATTTCTGAGTCGACATGCCCGCGATAAGCGGCAGTGATGACTGCGGCCGCGGGCTGATAGTCTTGCTCCATCCAGGGGCGGATTTCGACCTCTTTTGGTGTTGCCAGAAGATTCGTGGCGAGACTGCTGAGCGGCTGAACCATGAAGAGCCGGGGATACCGCTGGAATCCCTGGTCGAGAAACGGCCGCGCCACGGCTCCCGAGTCGTGCACCAGCAACTGCGCTTCGACACGATGAATTCCCGGAGACTGCTGCAGCGTTTCAATCACATGCACTAGGAGCCTCGATTCGACCTCCCGCTGGCTCGGAAGACGGGACCCGTTGGTTGCGGTCACGAAGAGGTCGCCGATCACTCCCTTATTTCCTTCATACACGAAGAAGGCATAGCCGAAGATGCGTCCGCGGTCGATCGCCGCATAGCCGGGCAGGATCTTGGCATCGACATAGCGAAGAATCATGTCGGCGGAGCCGTTGTAGTCCCAGGAAAGCAGGCGCGACCACACCCGGGCCTCGTCATCAATCAGAGGGCGCAGGTCGGCAGAGGAAAAGTGTCTGAGGTCGAGAATCTCCATGAACTTCGGTCAGGGCCCGCCGGCAGCAAAGCTGCAATTAGGGAGTCTAGTGGCTGTATAGCCGGGAGGCAAACGGGAGGAGGTGTAGAAAGAGGATCGGAGGCACACGGCAACCACATCAAAGCGATCAGGGTAGAGCGCGATCCGCCAACTTAGACCGAGATCGGGCTAATACTTCGGCATCGTTTTATCGACTCGGTCTGCCCAGGCCAGAATGCCGCCCGCCAAGTTCGTCACCTTCTTGAAGCCTGACTGCCGCAGGAAATTGACAGCTTTGGCGCTACGCACGCCCGAGCGGCAATGAGCTACGATCTCCCGGCTGGAATCCAGTTCACTGACCCGCTTGGCGAGGTCCCCCAGAGGGATCAGATACCCCCCAATGTTGCAGATCTGATACTCATGCGGCTCGCGCACGTCGAGTACGAACACGTCGTCTCCCGCATCCAGGCGGCGCTTGAGTTCTTCGACTTGCATTTCAGGAACGCCCGTGTCCACAGGTTTTTCCTCGCCACGAATTCCGCAAAATTCATTGTAGTCGATCAGTTTCGTGACCGTCGGATGAGCTCCGCAAACCGGGCAGTCAGGATTCTTCCGCAGCTTGAGCTCTCGAAAGCTCATTTCTAGCGCATCGATCAACAACAGCCGGCCGATCAAAGGCTGGCCCTGTCCGAGGATCAGCTTGATAGCCTCGGTCGCCTGGATTACGCCCACCAAGCCCGGCAGAATGCCGAGGACCCCACCTTCCGCACACGATGGCACCAGGCCTGGCGGTGGCGGCTCGGGATACAGGCAGCGATAGCATGGGCCTTGCTCGGTGGCGAAGATGCTGGCTTGTCCTTCAAAGCGGAAAATCGAGCCGTAGACATTCGGTTTCCCGGTGAGTACGCAGGCATCATTCACGAGATAGCGCGTCGGAAAGTTATCGGTGCCGTCTGCGATGATGTCGAAATCCCGAAAGAGCTCGAGCGCGTTGTCACTGGTCAGCTTGGTTTCGAAGGTGCGCAGGTTCAGAAAAGGATTGATCGCCTTCAGCTTCTCGGCAGCCGAGTCGAGCTTCTTGCGGCCGACATCGGCCGTGGAATGGATGATCTGGCGCTGCAGGTTGGTGTAATCGACCACGTCGAAGTCCACTATGCCGAGTGTGCCTACCCCGGCGGCTGCCAGATACAAGGCCAATGGCGAGCCAAGCCCGCCGGCACCGATACAGAGAACGCGCGCAGCCTTGAGCTTCTGCTGTCCCGCCATGCCGACCTCGGGCATGATCAGGTGGCGGGAGTAACGCAGAATCTCATCGTTGGTCAGAGTAGCTGTTTCGGGTTTCGCGTCAGTGACCGTGGCCATAAGTACCTCGCCTTATATTCTAGATTGAACTCTGATCAGCGGAGCGGAACCGAACAGGCTAGCGACAACAACAGGCAGGACAACAACACATTGGCAGGATGGGTTGCAACTCGTAGCTGCTGAAATCGACAAGATCGACACCCCCGGCGATGGACGGGACGATCGAAAGATTGTCAGTGTCCTTCACGGTTGTGTCTTCTTTCTGTAAGTAGCGGATATCTTCGTCGTTGAGATAGACGTTCACGAAGGCGCGAAGTTTACCTTCATCGTTATACAAGTGGCGGCGCAGGTCAGGATGTTGGTTGACAAGCTTGTTAAGCGCTTCCGCAACCGTACCCGCCTGCACTTCCACCGTAGCCATTTTGCCAGCGTACTGGCGCAGCGGAGTGGGAATGTGCACTTTGAGCATAGGTCCTCTACAAGATGCTGAAAAGCCGGGGAAAGATTCGCGGCTTAGCGTATGCTCATACCTTATCAAAAAGTCGGGCAGGAGGGTCAGCATGGCTGGCCGGAAGCGGCCCAAAGGCTTTCTGGCGCTGGGCATCTTCTTTTATTTTGGGGCGGTGATGGCGGCGTATGCCGCAATAACCCTGCTCCGGCCGGGCACTTTTCTGGACGGGCTTTGGGTCTTGAACCCACAAGCGCACGTTGCACTCAGGGCTTTCGGTCCGAGTGTCGCGGCCCCATTTAGCGTGTTAGCGATAGTTCTGGTTCTGGCGGGCCTTGGCTGGTTTCGGCACCAGTATTGGGGGTGGCTACTAGGGACGTTCGTCATTGGCGCGAACTGTGCCGCCGATCTGATTCACGTGTTCCTGGGAGATTGGCTGAGAAGCGGAGTGGGATTCGTAATTGCGGGCTTGTTGCTGTGGTACCTGACGAGCGCCGGGGTCAGGCGGTATTTCCTGCCACAACCAACGCCTATGTAGGCCGCAAGCGCTGGACGGGCGAGTCACCTCCCGCACTCGCGGTCGACTCAACTCCCACGCGATTAGCCGATGTCGATTTTCTCGTCAACGAACTTCTTATCCGCTTCGTCGGTTCCGCTCAGTTCAAAGGCATTCGTTATTGCGGCTTTCCCTTTCTCCACACTGGTAATCACGTAGGAGCAGCCGTACCAGTGTGCCTCGGCGAAGTCGGTCTGGGACCAGCGGGCAGGATGGTCGGGATGCGAATGGTAAAACCCAACGATATCTTCTCCGCGGTCGCGGCTCTCGCGCTGGATGCGCACCAGTTCTCTGGGATCGATGTGATAACGATTATGCGGGGAATCCTGCCTGGTATTACCGGCGCGGGCAATGGAAGTGACCACGCGCGCATCGCCGTCCATCTTTCCTAAGAGCACCCCGCAGCACTCGTGAGGATAAGTTTCCTCCCCGTGCTGGCGCAACGCCGAGTACAAGTCTGAAGTGATCTTTAACATTCCGGCAATTATCAAATTGATAAATTTACGAATTGACAAATTGTGGGATTTAGGAATTTCCGCCTTCGGTGAACTACTGCGGAATTGTTTTTCAATTCGAAAATTCGTAAATTCTTAAATCCGTCAATTTCTGAAATTCGTCAATTCTCAAATTCGGCAATTCATAAATTGTTTTCACGCCTCATCCCAGAACCTCTCACTTAGATACTTATCACCAGAGTCGCAAAGGATGGTGACGATGGTTGCGCGTTGCCCTTTCTTTAATGCCTCTACAATCTTCAGACATCCCACGACAGCGGCGGCTGCGGAAATTCCCACCAGAAGCGCCTCCTGTCTCGCCAACTGCTTCACCATTTTGTAAGACGCTTCCGTTGAAATCCCGAGGTTCTGATCGGCGAGCGCCGGATCGTAAATCCTGGGCACGATCGCGGTGGCCATGTGTTTGGCGCCTTCGATGCCGTGGAACGGCTCGTCTGGCTGCAGCGAAATGCAACGAATATTCGGATTCAATTCTTTGAGGCGGCGGGTGGTCCCCACAAAAGTACCGCTGGTGCCAAGCATAGAAACGAAATGTGTGATGCGGCCCTGAGTCTGCTGCCAGATTTCGTTCGCAGTGGTGAGGTAATGCGCTCGCCAATTGGCATCATTCGAATATTGATCGGCATAGAAATATCTATCCGGTGAGCCCGCGTATAACTCTCGCGCGTAGCGAATAGCGCCGTCCGAACCATCTGCCGGATCGGTGTAAAGGATGTTTGCGCCATAAGCTTGAAGAATTCGCTTGCGCTCAACAGAAACATTTTCCGGCATGCACAACGTGACCGGAAATCCCTGAGCGGCGCCGATCATGGCATACGCGATGCCCGTGTTTCCGCTGGTTGAATCCAGCAATATCTTGCCCGGAGCGAATTTTCCAGAGCGGCGGGCCTCGGCAATGATGTTGGCGGCTGCGCGATCCTTCACTGAACCGCCCGGATTGAACCATTCGGCTTTGCCCAGAATCTCAACTTCGGGCAAACCGCGGGTCAGAGTTGATAGGCGCAGGAGCGGTGTGTTTCCGATGCGATCCAGTGCACTCTCGCCCACGGAGTCGCTCATGTGAGGTGCTGAGACATATGTCTGCGCGGTCTTGGTGGAAGCCTGTGCCATGGTGTAGACGAAATCCCTGTGACTATCGTAATGTGCCTACGGGATTAAAACCCGGTATCTAATACTTGTCCTTAGATTATAGAAAACCCATTTTGGATCCAAGCAAACTGCGCCGCGTACCTGCTGGCCAGGATGCCGCATCTAAGCTGACCGGGGAGAAAGGTTGTGCGCTGCAATGGCTACAAAGGTTGAGCAACGAAACTACGATGACGCGGTGAGCTGGCTGCGCGATCACGGCTTTGATCTGATCGAGGCGCCCGGTACGCAAAATCGCGTGTTTCTCAAGAAGTACAACTGCTCGGCGGCGATCCAGAAAAACGATGATGCCACGGGCAAGATTTTTGCCTACCCAGGCTGCTTGGTGAGCGGCGAAATTGCAAAGCTCGTGAATCGAGGCTATCAGCAGTTTCTTAAGACTTCCAAAACCGAGATCGCCGCCACCGCCGATCATCTGAAATCGCTTCATCAATTCACTGAAGAAATGAAGGAAGCGCTGGGCCTCCCGAGCCTCTATAACGAGTCCCTCGGTACAGTGAGTGAGGCCTATCAGTACGATCGCATCGTCGATCGCGACAAGCCGGAATCGAAGCGCCCCAAGCGGCCTTGGGAAAAAGCCGGAGTGATTGCCGCGCCATCGCTGAAGAAGAGCGGCGCCTAGATCGGTTGCTCGAACGCGGTAGATCCGCGGCGTCGAACTCCTCCTGCCAGCCTTACCTTTACTTCTGTGCGACACTGTTGCGCGCGGAGGCCCTATGCACCGATTCATTCTTTTCCTTGTTGTGATGGCGATCTCGCCACTATTAGGGATTGCCTCAACCAGTTCTCCTGCGTCTTTAGAAGACTCAATCCGGCATGTGTTGGAGGGCCAGGTCCAGGCCTGGAACCGCCACAATCTGGAAGCGTTCATGAACGGCTACTGGAATTCGCCAGACTTGACCTTCTTTTCCGGTGGCCAGGTTGCGCAGGGATGGGACCAGGCTCTGGCGCGGTATCGCAAGCGCTATCAGGGCGAAGGTCACGAAATGGGCAAACTGAATTTTTCTGACCTGCGCATCGAGCCCCTTGGAGCCAATGCAGCCTTTGTGCGCGGCGCCTGGCATCTCACAACCTCGGACGGCAAGAACCCGCATGGCCTCTTCACCCTCATTTTCCGCAAGTTTCCCGAGGGCTGGAAGATCGTCCACGACCACACGTCAGGAGATTGACGGATTTACGAATTTTAGAATTGACGAATTGAAACCAACGCAGGATATACAACGCAGAAGTCAGAATGCAGAAGTCACAATGCAGATTTACTGAGCCGACAATTCGCGATTATCAGTTGTGCCACTCTTGATTCTTCATTCTGGCTTCTGCGATTCTGACTTCAATTCTGAAATTCGTAAATTCGTAAATTCGTCAATTCGTAAATTCGTCAATTCGTAAATTCATCAATTCGTCAATGTTTTCGCTCCAAGATCGCCGCGAAGAATCCATCACACGGGTGCACGCCGGGTAGGGTGTGCAGATAAGGGCCCGAGGTGAGCGACTCCAGATCGGGCCAGACTAATTCGCCCTCATCACGCAGTGCCTGGAGTTCTTCCATGATCTTAGTGAGGCGGAAATCCGGTCTCGCCTGCGAGGCTCGTTCGACGACTCCTGCATTTTCCTCTCGCCCGAGAGAGCAGGAGGAATAGATCAGCTTTCCTCCGGGTTCTACTCTGTCCATAGCCGCTGTCAGGATGGCCGTCTGGCGCGCGGTCAAGTCACTCAAATCTTCTGGTTTCAATTGCCACTTGATTTCCGGATTACGTGCAATCGTACCGGTGCCGGAACAAGGAACATCCACCAGCACGCGATCAAAAAAGGATGTGAGCGGCAACTGACGGGCATCAGCGGCAACGATGCGAACATTGGGCTCGCGAATCAGCCGTCGGGCCAGGCGGGCGCGCTGAGGATAAATCTCAGTCGCGAGTAGCTGCGCGCCAGGGTTTCGCTCCGCGAGTACAGAAGTCTTGCCGCCCGGAGCGCAGCAGCAGTCCAGAATTCTCGCACCACGGCCGACCAGAAGCGCAACCAGCTGAGAGCCCTCATCCTGAATCGCGATTTGGCCGCTTCGAAAACTCGCCGTATGAGTGACATCTCCTGATTGCACCCTTCGTGCAGACGCCAGCAGGGCGCCCGGCGCGAGCTGAATTCCGGCCTCCTGCAAGGCCCGTTCTGCTGACTCGTTCCGCAGCCGAATCGTCGCGGCGGGATTTTCCTGGTCGTACTCGCAGATGCGAGTGGCGCTTTCAAGTCCGTATTCGTCAATCCAGCGCTGGACCAGCCACTCGGGATGGGCATACTGACGAGCCAGATCTTCGGCCGAATCCGGTGCTTGAAGTCGACTCTGGGCAGGTGCCGTCGCAATCTTCCGCAAGACGGCATTTACAAACCCACCCGCCGAAGCTTTGCGTGCGCGCTTCACCAGCTCAACCGCTTCGTGAATTGCCGCGTGAGTCGGGATTCGATCAAGATACCGGAGCTGATAGGCGCCCATGCGCAAAGTGGTAAGGACTTCAAGATCAAGCTTCGCGAGCGACTGCGATGACTTCCCGGAGATCTCGTCGTCAAGCCGCGATCGCCAACGGAGGACGCCCATCACCAGTTCGGTAGCAAGACGGTGGTCGGCTGGCGATAGGCTCTGATAGCGAGGGGAGTGCAAGAGCTCGGAGGCATAAGCATCCTGCTCTTCAACCCGCATCAGGATGTCGAAAGCACCTATGCGGGCGGGAGAAATCGACGAGTGTTGATCACCGCTGGGTTTCATGCGGGTTCAGGCGCGATCGTCAACCAAGCTTCTCGCCAGCACCTGGATGATAACCATGAATGAAGTCGCGCGCCGGCATCCGCTTTTTTCCTTCAATCTGTAACTCTCGAATCTCGAGAGCACTAGCATGCCCGCAGGCGACGAAGAGTTGGTCCCCACTTGCGATCAGTGACGCACGAGGAAACTGAAGATCGCCTCTTGAAGGCCGCGCGCTGTGGACCTGCAGCTTCTTGCCCCTGAAAAAACTGTAAGCGCCGGGCCACGGTTGAAAACCGCGTAGCCGATTGTAGATCTCGGCCGCACTACGACTGAAGTCAATCAGGCCGTCCTCTTTCGTCAGAAGCGGAGCAAGCGTCGCCTGAGACTCATCCTGCGGCTGCGGACGTATAGTTCCGTCCCGCAGGCTGTCTAGAGTTTCAACCACCAAATCTGCGCCAATTGACGCGAGACGCGGCGCAAGGATCTCCGCGGTGTCTTCGACGCCAATTGCAACCTCCCGCTGGAGCAAGATGTCCCCGGTATCCAGGCCTGCATCGATCTTCATCGTTGTCACACCGGTGATTGTCTCGCCATTCGCGATCGCCCACTGCATCGGCGCCGCACCGCGGTATTTCGGCAACAGGGACGCGTGCAAGTTGATATTGCCGAGAGCAGGCAGAGCGATCATCCATTGAGGAATGATTCGCCCGTAGCCAACAACGACGATGGCGTTCGGGTGAATTGCCGAGAGCTGCCCCCGAAATTCCTCATTGTTTTTGATTCGCTCCGGCTGGATCACAGGAATACCAAGCTTTACAGCAGATTCTTTCACCGGTGACGCTGTGAGCTCCAGGCCTCGCCCACGGGGTTTATCAGGTTGAGTTACGACCAGAGGAATGCGATGACCGGCAGCAGCAAGTTTTTCAAGCGTGGGAACGGCGAACGCTGGCGTGCCACAAAACACGAGATCAAGAGCTTCACGCATGGGAGTTGAGCAATTTTGCAATTGTGCAGTTTGAAATTACGAAGTCATCAAATTACTCAATCACAAAATTACCGAATTCTCACCACTCTCCCGCCTTCATGAGCTTGCGTATTTTGCGTTTCATCAGATCGCGTTTGAGCGCGCTGAGATGGCTGATATAGAGCTTCCCGTTCAGATGATCGGTTTCATGGAGAAAGGCGCGGGCCAGCAGTTCCTCTCCGGTCTTTTCGAACCACTTGCCTTCCAGATCTTGGGCGCGAACCGTGACTTTCCGCGGGCGGGTGACGGGCTCACGGAATTCGGGAATACTGAGGCAGCCTTCATTCTGGCTGTGGCGGCCTTCGGTGTGAATGATTTCAGGATTCACCAACACCAGTTTTGCGTCCGGATCTTCCTTGAAAGTGACGTCAATAACGGCGAGACGCTTTGACAGTCCGATTTGCGGCGCAGCCAGCCCCACGCCATGTGCCGCGTACATCGACTCAAACATGTCTTCCACCAGCTTCTTCAAATCGCCGTCAAAAACGGTTATCGCTTCCGCTGGGCGCTCCAGCACCGGGTCGCCGTACTTTACGATCGGGTAAATCATTCAAAAATTTCTTATCTGTTGGCAGTAGCCTTGAAAATTACGCAGGGTTTCGCCCATCGAGTCGCCCCCGAATTTCTCTAGCGCGCAGCGTGCGAGAGTCAGGGCGACCATGGCTTCTGCGGCCACCCCGGCGGCGGGCACCACGCAGACGTCAGAGCGTTCATACGCGGCTTTGACCGTCTCGCGGGTGGCGAAATCAACCGATTGCAAGGGACGCCGCAAGGTCGAGATCGGCTTCAGATATCCTCGAACGCGGATCTCTTGTCCGTTGGAGATTCCCCCCTCAATGCCTCCGGCGTGGTTGCCGCCTCGAGTGAAACCGGTAAACCCAGAGCTCGCGGCGTAGCCTATTTCATCATGCACAGCAGAACCCGGAGAAGCGGCGGCGGTCATCGCTGTCCCAATTTCCACACCCTTTACCGCCTGCAATGACATCACACCGGCAGCCAGAAGGGCGTCCAGGCGCTCGTCCCATTGCGCGTACGTACCCAGCCCGGGTGGAACGCCGTGCGCAACTACTTCAAAAACACCGCCCACCGAATCACCTGTTCTTAACGCCTGGTCCACTTCGGCTTTCATGCGCTGTTCGGCTTCGGGCTCGGCACAACTCAGCAGGACTTCCTCGCGTGTGGAAAGGGAGCGAATCTTCTCCCAGGAGATTTCTTCAGTACTCACTCGTGAGGCGCCCACAGCGACCACATGGCTGAGCACCTCAATTCCCAACTCCCGAAGAAAAAGTTTTGCGAGTGCGCCCATGGCGACGCGTGCCGCCGATTCGCGAGCGGAGGCGCGTTCCAGGACGTAGCGTGCTTCGGGAAAGTTGTACTTGAGCGCGCCGGCAAGGTCCGCGTGCCCCGGCCGGGGAGAGGCCACTCGCTTATGCTTCGCTGGATCACCTTCACTGACGGGAAGCGCCTCCTGCCAGTTCTTCCAATCGCGGTTTTCCAGAAGGATCGAAATCGGCGAGCCGATGGTGATCCCGTGGCGCACGCCGGAAACGAGGTGCGCCGTATCGCGCTCGATCTTCATGCGTCCACCACGTCCGTACCCCTGCTGACGCCGCCAGAGCTCGCGGTCAATGGAAGTCTGATCCACTTTCAGGCCAGCAGGCATACCGGACAGAACGGCGACCAATGCCTCTCCGTGGGACTCACCGGCGGTGAAATAACGCAGCATGTGAACTTTGGATTGTATCCGATGACGCCCGGAAAGCCGGAACCGCGTCCCGAGCACTGCCACCGGTTTTCGCGAATAGAAGGCCGGATTTGTGGCGCGATGCGGGCAGAATGGTTACAATGCCAAGGGAAGTTGGTGTCCCAGCCTGCAGTGCTCGGATGTGCCACTTTTTCGAATCCTCTGGCCGCTACGAAACAAGAGATTCATCATGAATAAAATCAAATGCCTCGTCGTAGATGATCATATTTTGTTGCGCCAGGGCGTGCGGCGCCTCCTCGAGGGAGAAACTGACTTCGAAGTCGTGTCTGATGTCGGCAATGCCGCTGAGGCCCTGCAGAAGGTACGGGAGATGCGCCCTGATATCGTCCTTATGGATATTGGTATGTCGGGGCTGTCTTCGTTTGATGCAGTACGGATCATTCGCCAGGAGTTCCCGCTCACCAGAGTCGTCTTCCTCACCATGTTTGAGGATGAGGATTACATGCTCAAGTGCTTCGACGCGGGTGCGTCGGGGTACGTCCTGAAAGACACGCCGGTACCGGAACTGTTTACGGCTATCCGCGAGGTTTATCACGGTGGAAATTACTTCAGCCCTCGGATTCTGGGCAGAGTGGTCGAAGATCTTCGGGTGAACGGGCGTCCCGCTCGCAACCGGAGCCATGACATTCTCACCCCCCGCGAGCGCGAAGTTATCAAACTGTTGGCGGAAGGCAACTCTGTCAGGAAAGTTGCCGAGCTGTTAGGCTTGAGCGCCAAAACCGTCGAAGCGCACAAATTTAATCTGATGCGCAAGCTCGACATTCACAACAAGGCGCAGCTAGTCACCTACGCGATTCAAAAGAAGATTGTCAGCGTGCCCGCCAGCGCCTAGCAGAACTTGTCTCTAAAGCGTTCCTCTGGGCCAGCTACGCGCTCGGACTCTTTGTTGCATGGGGAATGAATTCTTCTCCCGCGGCCGTGCCAACCTGCCTTCCGCCGATCGGAATATGAACATGAGCAAGCAAATGTACATGGTCGTCGAACACTTCAAAAATGGAGACGCGATCCCGGTCTACCGGCGTTTTCGAGATCAAGGACGGCTTGCGCCGGAGGGTTTACGATACGTTTCCAGCTGGGTGACCACAAAACTCGAACGCTGCTATCAGATCATGGAAACCGATGATCCTCGGCTATTGGAGGACTGGATGGCGCACTGGCGGGATATCGTCGATTTCGAGGTACACCCAGTGATCACCTCCGCAGAAGCGGCGCAGAAAATCGCCCCGAGCCTCTAGCGGCCTGCGCTGGCGGGAATGCTTGGGGCTTGTTTGATCCTATGCGGCAATCAGTTTTTCGGTTTGTGCCTTAAGTCTGGTCACTCGCCATCTCCGGTGTGGCGGAGAGAAGACTCCGGGTGTAGGGATGCCTGGGGTTCATCGTGATTTGTTCCGTATCACCGATCTCCACGAGTTTGCCCCGGTACATCACCGCGATCCGCGTTGCCAGATAGCGCACTATTGGCATGGAATGGGAGATGAATAGGTAGGTCAGGCCGAACTCGCGGCGCAGTTGCGCCAGGAGATTGACGATCTGGGCTCCCACGCTCACATCCAGCGCGGAAACCGGCTCATCGGCGACGATGAACTTCGGCCGCAGCGCTAGCGCGCGTGCGATCCCGATGCGCTGCCGCTGTCCGCCGCTGAACTCGTGAGGAAAGCGGGAGGCGGCGGATTCGTCCAGCCCCACCGCCCGCAACAGTTCGGCGGTACGCTGACGCCGGTCGGACCGCGTTCCCTCTTCGTGAATAATCAACGGCTCAGCCACGATATCTTCCACCCGCATCCGCGGGTCCAGTGATCCGAATGGATCCTGAAAGATGATCTGCATATCCCGCCGCAGCCGGCGCATTTCGCGGCCGCTCTTTTGCGTTAGATCTTGCCCGTGAAAGCGGATACTGCCCGAGGTCGGCTCGAGCAATCGCAAGATAAGCCGGCCCAACGTGCTTTTGCCGGAACCGGACTCGCCGACCACGCCAACCGTCTCGCCACTCTCAATGTCGAGTGAAACGCCGTCAACCGCGCGCACTTCCCCGTGTGCGCCTCCGCCCCAAATGGATTCGCCTAGCGGAAAAGCTTTGACCAGGTCGCGCACTTCAATCAGAGACACAGGAATGATCCTACATTAACAATTCACTCGCGCAGATTGCCGCTGAGAACAGGCTTCTTTCTTTCTGGAAGGAAGCAACTCCCATGCGCCTCACATGTTAAAGGGCCCGGTTACGCGCTATTTTGCACCCAGACACCCGACTCGGCTGAACGCTGGATGGCATCGAGCACGCGTTCAACTTCCATCGCGTCTTCAAAATTCGGGTGGAATGGCACGCCACGTGACAGCGCGTCCAGAAAATCCCCCAGGGTAGCGATGAACGTGTGTTCGTACCCGATGGCATGGCCCGGCTTCCAGAAGGTGTCCGAGTATGGCTGGTTGGGTCCGGTCACCAGGATCTCCCGCTCACCCTGCAAATTGGCGGCTTCAGTCGCGTCAAGAAAACAGAGGCGATTCATGTTTTCCTGGTTGAAACCCAGCATGCCGCGCGAGCCGTTAATCTCGAATGCGTTCCGGTTGCGAAAGCCGACCCCGTAGCGGCTGGCCTCAAATGTTCCAATGCTCCCATTGGCAAACTTCGCCAGCAAGAGTGTGGCGTCGTCGACATCACGGCCGGGAGCGAAGGTGTGGGTCATGGCAGTAATGGACGAGATCGGCCCATTCAGGTACAACGCGAGGTCGATCGAATGGGACAGCAAATCTCCCATTGCGCCCGAACCCGCTTGCTGTTTCTGATAGCGCCAGCCGGAAGTCTTGGCGGGATCATTGCCCGACTGGTTCAGGTATAACGCGCGGTAGTGGTAAATCTGTCCGAGACGGCCCTCGTCAATCAGAGTTCTGGCGAACGCTATGGCTGGAACCCTCCGGTAATTAAACCAGACGAGGTTAGGCAAATTGCGAACCGCGGATGCCATCTGCCGCGCTTCGGCAAGCGAAATGGCCAGCGGCTTTTCGCAAAAAATGATCTTGCCCGCCTCCGCCGCGGCCAAAGCAATCGGCGCATGCAGCAGATTCGGCGTAGCAATATCAACCACATCAATGTCCGATCGACTGACGATTTGCTGCCAGTCCGTCGCAATCTCGTCCGAACCCCAACGCGCGGCCATCGCCAATAGTCGTGCTTCATCCCGGCCGCAGATTACTTTTAAGCGCAAGTCATAGGGAACGTCGAAAAAATGTGTGACCTGGTGAAAAGCATTGGCGTGGGCACGGGCAATGAATCCCTGCCCGATCATCGCGATGTTCAAAATTTTTCTTGACATAAGATTCCCCGCCACAGCTCCCGCTCCCCCGCGCTAAACCCTTTAGAAAAACGAGTCAAACAAGACTCTGTGATTTCCATCACTGAAGCAAGCGCGCCCGGCGAGCAATAAGTGTCTATTAAAACGTTTGACTGCCGGACGAGTACGCGTCACGGGCAGATCTTCGGCCCAGGGCCGGGCAGAGACTCTGACAGTCGCCGGCGTAGGCCCTGCACTCATTGCATAGGAGATTTTATGGCTACACTCGCAACCAAAATGACTGTCGCCTTCTACGGGCATGTCCGTCAATATCACAACATCAGGGCGGAAATCGACGCCAATATCAAAGCCGTACTGGACAGCGGCCAGTATGTCATGGGTCCCATGCTTAAGCGGTTTGAGGAAGAGCTGGCGGCTTTCCATGGCACAAAATATGCCATCGGAGTAGGCAACGGCACCGATGCCTTGTGGCTGACTTTCAAAGCGCTGGGGATTGGACCTGGAGACGAGTGCATCACCACTACCAATACATTCTTTGCCACCGCGGAAGCGATCTGGTTCACTGGTGCAACTGCGGTGTTCGTGGATTCGGACCCGCGTACTAACTGCATCGATCCGGCCAAGATTGAGAAAGCCATAACGCCCAAAACCAAGCTGCTGGTTCCGGTTCACCTTTATGGCCAATGCGCGGACATGAAGGCGATCCGCAAAATTGCCGATCGCCACAAGCTGAAAATCGTGGAGGACAACGCCCAGGCCATCTGCGCTTACGGAAACGGGTTCAAGGTTGCGGAACTGAGCGATGCGGCAACCACCAGCTTCATCATCCAGAAAAACCTCGGCACCTTCGGGGACGGCGGCGCGGTGGTCACCAACAATTCCAATATCGACCGCCTGGTCCGCAAGCTGCGCAATCACGGTTCGGAGAAGCGCTCCTGCCACAGTATGGGCACCAACAGCCGGCTTGACGATCTTCATGCGGGCGTGCTCAGCGCAAAACTGAAACACATCGAGGAGTGGACCGAGCTTCGCCGGAAGTGGGCGGCGCGGTACACCCAGGGATTATCACGAGCGCGCAACATTACGTTGCCGTACGAGACGCCAGGGTATCGCCACGTTTATCACCTGTACGTCATCGAGACCAAGCAAGCCAAACATCGCGACCGCCTGCTGCAATTCTTGAATGATGAAGGTATCGACGCCAAGTGCCATTACCCGATCGCTATCCATCAGCAGGAACGCTATCCTTGGGGACAGAGCGCGCGAATCGCCGGACCGATTCCCAATTCCGAGCGCAACGCGGCGTGCTGCATTTCACTGCCGATGTTCCCCGAACTCACCGAAGCCGAGATCGACTACACGGTGGAAAAGGTCCTCGAGTGGGATCGGAGTGCGCAATGAGCCGCCAATACAAAGTGCTAGTGGTCGGCATGGGCAAACGTGGCATGCATCATGCCCAGGCATTTCATGCCAATAACCGTTTCAAGGTGGCTGGTGTTTGCGACGTGGACCGCGCTCGGGTCGATGCCGCTGCTGCCAAATTCGACACCGCCAAAGGCACCGACGCGCGCCCACTGGCTACCGAGGTCAGGCCGGACGTGTTTTGCTTCTGCACCTTGCCCAGTTTGCGTTCCGAGATGGTTCGCATCGGCGTACAGAGCGGTGCGCGATTGATCGCCTTTGAGAAGCCGGTTGCGCTCACCAGCCGCGAAGGCATGGAGATCCGCACGCTTCTCAGCGACAGCGGCGTGAAAGCGGTGGTCAGCCACCAGCACCGGTATGGCGAACACTATCGCAAGGTGAAAGAGATCATTGCCGGCGGAGCCCTGGGGCGCGTGCACACGGTATATGGCACGGCGACCGGATGGATGATGCACATGATCTCGCACCTGATCGACTACATGCGCTGGTACAACAACGAGGCTCCGGCACAATGGGTGATGGCACAGGCTGCCGGACGCGGCAAGCTGTCCGACTTACATCCATCGCCGGACTACATCGCCGGATTTATCCAGTTCGCCAACGGCGTGCGAGGCATCGTCGAAACTGGCGCCGGCGCGCCGGATGTTCCCGAAGTCGACTATTGGTGGCGGAAGGCGCGAATTGGCGCCCAAGGCACCGATGGGTTCGCCGAAGTCCTCACCGGCGGCGGCTGGCGTGCAGTCACAAAGTCAGGAGCTTTTTCTGGAACTGGCTGTATGAACTACGACCTCGACATGCCTCCCTATATCCAGGAAATGGCCGATTGGCTGGACGACGATCGTAAAGTGCACTCCTGCAATTTCTGGAGTGCTTACGCCGGCTTCGAAATCATGATGGGCTTGTGCCGGTCAGCCGCCTTGGGCGGGCAGGTGGCGCTGCCCCTCACGACTGGTGCGGATGAGATCCAACTGCTCAAGGACTCTCTACAGGAGCGCGAGGTTTTGCTGTCGAGCGAAGCGAACGCCAAAGAATACAGGCAGGAATTAGTCGAAGCGGCAAGAGGGTAGAAAGTCGAAAAAGAGAATGCAGGCCGGCGTTAGTCTCCGCCGGCTTGCGCACTCTGCGCCAACAATACCGGTTGAACCGCTTGCTTTGGCCGGGAATGATGGCCAAAGGCATACAGGATTCCATTTACGAAACTATAGGACGCCAGGATCCCAAAGCTGACCGCGAGCACCACGGTAAGGAAGAGCACTGCCGATGCAAATAGGGCGTTCAAAATTCGACCTCGAATCGTCGCGCGAAACTCAGATGCCAAGTCCGTGGGGGCGGTTGTTGTGGTGCGTGATGCACCAGCGGCGCGTCCCTTCACTGTACCCGCGTTGACCGAACCTACTGTTTACAAATAAGATACGGAGTAGAGCTGCGCATCCCCACTTTCCAACGATTCTGGGGGCCCCGTCCATATTACGGAAGGACATCACCCTTTAGGCTGAGCATGGCGATTACCAAGATTTCGGTGCGCGGGGCGCGCCAGCATAACCTTAAAAACATTGACGTTGAGATTCCCCGCAACACTCTGACCGTGATAACCGGTCTCAGCGGATCGGGCAAATCTTCGCTTGCCTTTGACACAATTTACGCCGAAGGCCAGCGGCGCTACGTGGAGACGCTCTCCGCCTACGCGCGCCAGTTCCTGGATCAGATGGAACGGCCCGACGTGGACTCGATCGATGGCCTGAGCCCGTCGATTTCCATCGAGCAGAAGACGACGAGCCGCAGCCCGCGATCAACCGTCGGCACGATCACGGAAATCTACGATTACCTTCGCCTTTTGTTCTCTTCAATTGGAGTTCCCCACTGCCCCAATTGCGGCCGAGCCATCGCCCGCCAGTCGGCGGAGCAGATCGTCCATAGAGTCATGGCGCTTACGCCGGAAGACCGTGTCATGATTCTTGCCCCTATCGTGCGCGGACGCAAAGGCGAGTTCAAGAAAGAGATGGAGAAGCTGGTCCAGCACGGCTTCACGCGCGCGCGTATCGATGGCGAGCTGATGAATCTGGAAGACGACATTCCGCTCGACAAGCGCAAGAACCACACCATTGAAGTCGTAATCGATCGTCTGCTGGTGAAGCCCGGAATCGAGCACCGGCTCGAGCTTTCCGTCGGGCTGGCAATGAAGCTGGCGGGTGGATTGGTCCAGGTGGCAGTTGTTGGTGGGGATGAGCAGCTTTACTCTGCTCGCCTGGCCTGCCCGGATTGCGGCATCGACGTCCCTGAGCTCGAGCCCCGGTCGTTCTCCTTCAACAGCGCTTATGGCGCGTGCCCCGAGTGCCATGGACTGGGCAGCCGTTTCGATTTCGATCCCGCCAAAATCATTGTGGATTGGTCGAAGCCGCTGCTGGAGGGCGGCTTGGGGCCAGGGTCCGCCTCGACAAATCTGACGCGCATGATTCAGATCGCAGCAGCCGCACACGGTTTCGATCTGAGCACGCCGCTCGAAAAGCTTCCCGAAAAGATCCAGAACCTGCTCTTTTATGGCGAACCGGAAAGAGGCGGTGGTAAGAGCGGCTTTCGCGGAATCATTGCCTATTTGAAGCAGAACCTCGAAGCCTCGACCTCCGACAATTACCGCGAGTACCTGCTGGAGTACATGTCGGCGACCGAATGCTCCGCCTGCCACGGCAAGCGTCTGCGCCCTGAGACCCTGGCCGTACAAGTTAACGGAATGTCGATTGCCGATTTCACAGCGCTGCCGGTTTCGCGCGCGGTGGAAACGGCGGGAAAAATCAAGCTTGCCGGGCGCGAGGAAACCATCGCCGGTCGCATTATGCACGAGATCAGCGAGCGGCTGCAGTTTCTCAACGCTGTGGGCCTGGGCTACATTTCGCTCGACCGTTCGGCGGCTACACTCTCAGGAGGCGAGGGCCAGCGCATTCGGCTGGCGACACAAATTGGTTCGAAGTTGCGTGGAGTTCTGTACGTCCTCGATGAACCTTCGATTGGGCTGCATCACCGCGACAATAACCGGCTGCTGGCAGCATTGGAATCGCTGCGCGAGCTCGGGAATACAGTCCTAGTAGTCGAGCATGATGAGGAGACAATTCGCCGCGCCGATTACGTTATCGATCTTGGACCGGGCGCAGGCCGTCATGGTGGCAAGTTGGTGGCGTCCGGCACGCCGAATGACATCATGAATGTGCCAGACTCGCTAACCGGCGGATACATCTCCGGCAAGCTGCAGATTGAGATGCGCTCCGACCGGCGTCAGCCCAACGGAAATGTAGTCAGCGTGCTGGGTGCGAGAGAAAACAACCTGAAGAACATCGATGTGGGATTCCCGCTGGGCGTGATCACTTTGGTCACGGGCGTGTCCGGATCGGGAAAATCAACTTTGGTTAACGACATCCTTTATCGCGCGTTGGCCAAGAAGCTTTACCGGTCGAGTGAAGAGCCGGGAGCCCACAAGGCCATCTCCGGAGTCGAGAACATCGACAAAGTAATTCGCATCGATCAGTCGCCGATCGGCCGCACGCCGCGCTCGAACCCGGCAACTTACACCGGTGTTTTCGCGCAAATTCGCGATCTTTACGCCATGCTTCCCGAATCCCGCGAACGTGGCTACAAAGCAGGCCGGTTTTCATTCAATGTGTCTGGCGGAAGGTGCGAGGCCTGCCAAGGCGAGGGCCAGCGGCGCATCGAGATGAACTTTCTCCCCGACGTCTATGTGCAATGTGAAGTTTGTGGCGGAAGACGGTACAACCACGAGACACTCGCGGTGAAATATAACGGCTGCTCGATCGCCGACCTGCTGGAGACTCCCGTCGCTGACGCGCTTCCTACCCTCGAAAACATTCCTCAGGTCAGGCAAAAACTGCAAACCCTGGTCGACGTCGGATTAGGGTACATCCAGCTCGGCCAGTCGGCGGTCACGCTGTCTGGAGGTGAAGCGCAGCGCATCAAGCTGGCGCGCGAATTGAGCAAACGCCAGACCGGCCGAACGCTTTATCTGCTCGATGAGCCCACTACCGGTCTGCACTTCGATGATGTCAAGAAGCTTCTGGAAGTGCTGCATCGGCTGACCGACCTCGGCAACACCGTCATTATCATCGAGCATAACCTCGACGTGATACGCAATGCCGACTGGATCATCGATCTTGGACCGGAGGGCGGGGAAGAGGGTGGCCGCATTGTCGCTCAGGGCACTCCCGAACAGGTGGCGCGCATCAAGAAGTCCTATACCGGCCAGGCGCTGGCCCACTTTTTCGCGAACGGGAACGGCGCGGGCTCCGCAAAGCCGTCTGCCGAGCTGAATTTCGTGTAAATTCAAACAGAGCGCGATTAGAAAGCTTGTCCTCGCCCCCCAACCCGTACGAGAACTTGCCTCCGGTTGAGCCGGAGTTCCTGCCGCCAGTATTCGCTGCCCCTGAGCCTCGAAGCGGTGAAAATCCTCCCTGGAATGGCTGGGACGTCATCCTGATCGTAGCCGTCACGATTGGTGCCAGCCTGGTTCTGGGCACCGGGGTGGTTATTGCCGCCCATGTGCTTTTCAGGTCTTTGTCATGGGGAAAACTGGCGCAGGTTCCGGAGCTCGTTCTCACGGCACAGTTCCTGACTTATGTGGTTGTATTTGCCGTGATGTACGCCACCGTGGCCAGCAAGGCGCGCGCCTTTTGGAAACCGATTCGCTGGAACTGGCCGCGACAGTGGGTCGCATTCCTGTTCGCAGGCACCTTGCTCTACTTCGCTCTCGCTGGACTAGGACAGTTGCTGCCGATTCCCAAGCAGTTGCCGATTGACCGCTTCTTCAATAATGCTCGCGAGGCCACCCTCATGTCGGTGTTTGCCGTCAGCATGGCGCCACTGATGGAAGAGCTTTTTTTTCGGGGATTTCTTTATCCGGTACTAGCGCGCCGCATCGGCGTGTCCTTCGGAATCCTCCTCACGTCCGCAGCTTTTGCCATCTTGCATGGCGCGCAACTGAAATATTCCTGGGCTGTGCTGATCATCTTCTTCGTGGGGCTCGCGCTGACGATCGTCCGCGCCGTTACCAAGTCGGTTGCCTGTACCTTCCTGATGCACGTCGGCTACAACGGTACGCTTTCGTTGCTGATGTACGTCGTGACCGGCGGCTTCCGGCATCTGGAAAAACTCAACCAATAGGGAAGAGTGCAGGACCAATTTTGCTCTACGAATTTTGGTCGAGCACTGCGTTCTGTGTTGTTCATGTTCCGTCCGCCTGTTAGTGGTTTGAATGGGCACCTTCGCGGCCCTTCGCGCCATTGTCATCCTGAGCCGAGCGGCCGAAGTCGCTTGCGAGTCGGGCCGCGGAGTCGAAGGGCAACCCGCTGCGCGGTTCCCCGATTCTGTCATTCCCAGCCATGTCAGTTTTGTCATCCCGAGCGGAGGAGGGCGATTCGATTGCGAACCCGCTCTCCGGAGTCGAGGGACCTGCTGTCTGCCGGCGCTCTCAACTGCTGCGGAGAGGTATTTCGGCCACGAACCTTCACAGTCGCCTCCTGTGCCGGGAACTCTTTTTCAGGCCTGTGCCCAGCGCTCAACCGCCCGGGTTCCCTCGACTCCGCCGGATGATTCGCGAGCGAATCGCCCTCCTCCGCTCGGGATGACAGTTCCGTGGAATTGGCTGCCACAAACGGGATGCGCGGCAATTCACGCCGCAGGTTAGCGGCGTAGCGCTGGCGGTACTCGGGGTGATGCAGCACCGCATAGACGTAATGAAAGATGTCCCACTTGCTGATGGACGGGTCGTGGTAGTGCGTCCGGAACTGCTCCAGGGCCCAGTCGCTAACACACAATGGCTTCTCCGAGCGGGGACACAGATGACGCTGTCAATCCCCTTGCATAGCGGTTCCTTTCTAACTCTCTCTTGACGCTGCTAGTACTTCCTCTCCCCCAATGTCCCATTCACCCCTCCCGATCCGTCATACTAGACTCAGGGGACGTGTGCTTCAGTGAGGCCACGGCATAGGACCGATCCCTGTACCTCCGTCTTTTCGAGACGTCGGTCGTGCCCATCACGATCTTTGACAACTGAAAACTGAGAGCTGATAGCCTAAGTTCCGCCTGCTCAAGATTTTGCCTGTAAGTTCTGCAAACTCAAAGATTTTGCAGGATTCCCATACTGGGCTTAATAAACTCAAAGATTTAGCCGCCTCGGGGTAGGGGGGTACCCAAGCGGCACAATTTATCTTGAGCAGCCTAGAATGACTTGAATGACCCCCGGAGGCGCCATGCTTCAGTTCGAATCGGTGCGTGCGGAGTTCCCCTCCGACGCCAACATCATCATCGGTCAGTCACATTTCATAAAAACTGTTGAAGATCTCTACGAGGCGATTGTGGGTACGGTGCCGCAGGCGAAGTTCGGACTCGCCTTCAACGAGGCCTCCGGCCCCTGTCTGATTCGTTCAGAGGGCAATGATGAGGAACTGAAGCAGGACGCAATCCGAAATGCGCAGGCCATTGGGGCCGGTCACGTTTTTTGTCTCGTGCTGCGCAATGCCTTCCCAATCAATGTGCTGAAGGCCATTCGCAACGTCGACGAGGTCTGCTCGATTTTCTGCGCAACCGCCAATCCGCTCGAAATTGTAGTCGCGCGCAGTCAGCAGGGCGCCGGGATCATTGGGGTAATTGACGGAAATTCGCCCAAGGGCGTGGAAGGCGAGACCGAAATCACGGCGCGCAAGGAACTGCTGCGCAAATTCGGCTACAAACGCTGACCTCGCCTGTGCTAGCCCAGGATTAGTTTCGTGGACTCGGCTCAACTTCGCGCGCGCGAAGCTGAGTTTCCACCAGCTAATTAATGTCGAACTGCTCCTGGTGCAACGCCGGATCGCTCTTCACAATAATGGTCTTGCTGGTCAATTCTTCCATATCGCCGAGCCAGCGTGCATTGTTGTTCTTCAGCGCCTTGGCAACTTCGGGATTGACCCGTAGCAGCACGTCCGCGTGATCCAGATGCTTGGCAATCTTGCGCATCTCGACGTAAATCTCGTTGCAGACGGTGGTCACCGATTTCACGTAGCCAGTCGCGGTGCAGTAGGGACACGGCGTTCCAATCGTTCGCTCCAGCGACTGTTTGACGCGCTTGCGGGTAATCGCCACCAATCCGAAATCATTGAACTGAAGAACCTTCGATGGCGCTCGGTCACTGCGCAAAGCTTCCTCCAGCGCCTGCATGACCTTTTGCCGGTTGCGCCTCTCGTCCATGTCGATGAAATCGATAACGATGATCCCACCCAGATCGCGCAGACGGATCTGCCGCACAATCTCCTTAATCGCATCGACGTTGGTTTTGACAATCGTGTCTTCCAGGCGTGAGGTCTTGCCCACATACTTACCGGTGTTGATATCAATCGCCACCAGCGCTTCGGTTTGGTTGATGACGATGTACCCGCCGCTCTTGAGCCAGACCTTCGATTTCAATCCCTTATTGATCTCTTCGGTCAGCCCGAATTGCTCGAACAGCGGAGTCTCTTTGGTGTAGAGCTTCACCCGCTTCACCAGACCCGGCTGGAAGCGGTTAGCGAAACGAAGAATGCGCTCATATTCCTGCTCGGTGTCGACCCAGATTTGCGAAAAGTCAGAGGTCACCTGGTCGCGCAGCACGCGCTCGACAACGTTCAGATCATGGTAGATCAACGCCGGAGCTTTGTTGCTTTCTGCCCGATTCTTGATCTCGTTCCACAGGCCCTTCAGGAAGCGGATATCGGCGCGCAATTCCTCTTCCGCGGCG
This sequence comes from Terriglobales bacterium, assembly GCA_035691825.1. GTDB lineage: Bacteria > Acidobacteriota > Terriglobia > Terriglobales > Acidobacteriaceae > Gp1-AA122. The sequence continues at coordinate 32,749 of DASSIO010000144.1, forward strand.
CCTTGGGCGGCAGTACGAACGATGAAGCCACCGTGCCCGTTTTCGCGCTCGCTGAGCACGATTCGCTTGAGCCGCTGGCGCTCTTCTTCTGACCCAATCTTGCGCGACACGCCCGTGTGATTCACAGTCGGCATGTAGACCAGAAAGCGTCCGGGCAAGGCAATGTGGCTGGTGATGCGAGCGCCCTTCTTGCCGATGGGCTCCTTCGCGATCTGAACCAGAATCTCCTGACCCTCTTTCAGCAGGTCGGAGATGAGGGGGCCGGGCTGAGACTGAAATTCGCGCCGCGACCGGAAATGCCGTTGCCCGGGTCTACGTCCACCGCCGCCACCACGGCGGCGATCCCAACCCGGACGCTGGGCGCGTTGTTGATAACCTGCGGTTGCGGCCGGAGCCCGAACTTCCGCGCGGGCATCGATGCTGCCATTGCCGCGAGCTTCGGCGTCAAGGAGCGCCTCCGCTTCTGCCTGGGCCTGCTCGACTTCGGCTTCCTCAAATTCTTCTTCCGAGCCGCTCTCTTCCGAGCCCTGTGCCTCAGGACTCGGGGCTGCCTCTTCGGAAATATCCGCCGTTGCGGATTGGCCAAAGGATGTCACTTCAGTATGCGACGGTCCTCCATCCGCCTCTGTAGTTTCCTCTTCGAGTTCTTCGAACTGAGCATCCTCGTCGAGTTCCTCGACATAAGAAGAAATGTCCGCCTCTTCTTCTACTATTTCTTCCTCCTCCAAGGCCTGGGCACTGGCGGTGTATTCCGACTGAGGCTGATCAGCAGCCTCCAGTTGAGCGCCCGAGTGTTCTTCTGAGCTGGTTTGCTCAGAGTCCTCTCTGCTCGCCGTATCGGCGGCATCACCGCCGAAAACCGAAGCGACATTCATTTCCTCATACCGCTCCTCGGCTTCGCGGCGGAAAGGGGCGATCTGGGCACTTTCCCGAACTTCTGCGTGGTCGCGTACGTCAGCCACGGATTCCTCAGGTGTTCCCGCGCGAGAGGGTTCGTAAGTCATTTCAGGCTGGTGCTGCGCGACCTCCTCTGGACTTGCAAAGAGAGGCTCGTCTTGGGGAAATGCTTCCGCAATTAACGGGGTCGCCGCTTCGGGTGCGGCAGTGACCGATTCTTGCTGCGACTGATTTACCGGCGATGACGGCTGACTCTGATAGCGCTGGTATTTCGAAATGGATTCACCGGGGAGGATGATCGGCTGATAGCCCGGAGGCGGACCATATTCGGAGCGCGCTGGCCGTTCCACAGGACGCGAACTGTTCGACTCATTTGGCCGTGCATAACGCGATTCGGGTAATCCCCGCTCGGGGCGCTCCCCGCGCCGGCCCCGCCGCCGCCGTCTGCCTCGCCAGCCCCGTGGCTCTCGTGCTTCAGCGTCGGATGCATTCGCTGGCTCCGTGCGGCTCTCCGGCTCTTCGGATTTCTCTGCTTCGCTATCGTCATCGTTGAACGACTCCGACTCAATGACGAAACTCGGTCCTGGCGCTGCCGAGCCTTGCGACCCATTGGTCCCCTGAACCTGGGCGGACTCTTGTGGCGCCGCCGTTTCGCCGCTCATGGGCACTTCCTGCACGCCCCGGCTCACGGGAACGACGTCGGTCACATCTTCATCATGCTCTTCCAACTCCATGAAGTCGGAGACATAGAGAAAGGCATCGCGCTCCAGTCCAATGTCCACGAATGCCGACTGCATCCCGGGAAGGACTCGTGTAACCCGGCCTTTGTAGATGGATCCCGCGAGTGTGTACTCGTTTTCGCGCTCGAGATAAATCTCGGCAAGTTGATCATCCTCAACCAGCCCGACTTTGGTTTCGTGCGGGGTCGAGGACACAAATAGTTCTTTTGTCATGTTGACTCCGGTTCGCTTCCGCTACACGGAAGCTAGTTGCACCGGCTCAAAGATGAGGAAAGACAGGAAGGATCCAGCGTTGCGATGGGAGCTATAAAAGCGACCAGCTCCAGCCCAAAGGAGTTCCCCGAGGGCGAACCTATTCGTACAAGCTTGGAAATCGTTTGCACTTATCGCACTTGCTTGTGCCCGGGTCTGTGACCGCTCTCTCACAAAGCGAGGGGGCCGTTACCCGCCCGGTAGCACTTGCTGCAATCCTGCCCGGCCTTCACTTTCCTCAGTGCCGGTGAAATACCCTCTTCACGCGAGGGCTGTCGTAATCTTTTTCTCAGCCGTAAACGGCTGGTGCTGCTGATCTTTGCCCTTCTTCTGCCTGCTCAGTTAACGAAGCGGCGCATACGTATGTTCATCACAATCCCCAGCGCCAGAAACATGAACAGGACGGAAGACCCTCCGTAACTCATAAGAGGCAAAGGTATTCCGGTGACCGGCATAAAGCCGACTACCATGCCGACGTTGACCAGGATGTGGAAGCTAAGCACCGCTACCACTCCCATTACCACGAACGTGCCAGCGCGGTCGGGCGCTGTTTGCGCGTTCTGTATCAAACGCATCAGCACTATGAAGTATAACAGCAGAACTCCCAGTGCACCCACAAAACCATGTTCCTCGGAGAAAGCCGCGAAAATGAAGTCAGTCTGGGGCACGGGCAGATACGCCAGGTGCGTTTGCGACCCTTTTGCCGTGCCCTTGCCCCAAATTCCGCCTGAACCCACGGCAATCTGGGATTGTATAACTTGGTACCCGGAGCCCTGTTTGTCCGCATCCGGGTTCATAAAACTTGTCAACCGCTCGCGCTGGTACGGCTTCAGAACATGCCACGCCATCGGCAACATCATCCCCGCGAGTAGAAGGATGATCGCCGCCTGCTTCAGGCGAAGCCCGCCTAGAAACAGCGCCATGATGGCAATCGGCATATAAGTAAGAGCTGTGCCGAGATCAGGCTGGGCCAGAACCATCAACATGGGAATCGCGACCAGCATCCCTGCTTTGACCAGGTCGGACCAGGAAAGTTCGCGTTCACGGAGTTCGGCGAAATACCGTGCCGCCGCCAAGATCAGGATCAGCTTCACCCACTCCGACGGCTGAAAATGAAACCCGGGCATCTTGATCCAGCGGCGCGCCCCGAGATACTTCTGCCCGAACACCAGCACTGACATGAGCGAGGCCACGGAGGCGATGTACATCCAGTGAACCTGCTCCAGCATGGCCTGGTAGTTGATCAGGCTCATCAGGAACATGCCGACGACGCCGCCGAGGATCCAGTAAACCTGCTTGATGTGCGCGCCGGCAAACTTTGTGTGCAGGGTGGCGCTATAAATCTCCGTCACTCCCACAGCGCAGATCAGCAACACGAATCCCAACAACGACCAGTCAAAATCGCGGAATGAAACGTAACGGGACATCGAAATTCAGCTCTTAGCAATTAGCATTTAGCACTTAGCCATCGATCGTGACCAACGATTCACTCATTCTGAGTGGAGCTCAGAATCCTGCTCCGTCTACCTGACCTAACCGCAGAATGAACCTCTCCTCCGCCCCACGGAGGCTTCGCTAAGCGAGTGCCAAGTGCTAAGTGCCAAATGCCACGTGCTGAATGCTCCTTTCACTCCACCCCCGGCGCGGCCGTGGCCAGCGGCATAGGCTTCGCCGGAATGTCTACGTAAAAATGGGCTGCGTGCAGGCTATCTTTTCCGTCTGGACTGTCGGCCGGATCAGACCAGAGTCCTCCTACATCTACTTTTGCTGGCACGTGCACCCGGGCAAGTTTGGTCGGCTGACGCCGTTGCTTATCTACGTAAGCCTTGATGACCTGAGTTGCGAGTCTGGCGGCCAGCTTGCCATGTTCGCCGCCCTGAAAGAGGACGCAGACGACAATCTCCGGACTCCGCCGGGGCGTGAAGCCGACGAACCATCCGTTCTGGGCGAACTCTTCGCTGTTGTCATGTTTTGCGCGCAGAGCTAAGGAAACCACTTGGGCCGAGCCGGTCTTCCCGGCAATGTCAATCCCGGGAATATGCGCCGAGGGAGCTGTACCCTCCGGAAGCAGCACCCGCCCCATCGCGTCGGTAATAAAATTCCATCCGTTTGAGTCAAACGGCAAGCTCTTGACCTGCGTGTAGCGGGAAACTTCGACATAGCCAGCCGGCAGATCGGTGGGGTCCACAACATGGGGAACGACCATACGCCCTCCCATGGACACTGCCGAAATGGCTCGCATCAGTTGCACGGGGGTGACAGCGATCGCGCCCTGTCCTATGCCGACCGAAATGGTTTCGCCAGCGAACCACTTTTGTTTGAAATTGCGAATCTTCCACTCTTCGGAAGGCATAACGCCGCTGACTTCGTTCGGCAGATCGATTCCAGTCTTTTGACCAAGGCCAAGGGCGGTTGCATATTGCGCGATACGAGCTATGCCCAGTTTCTCAGCCAAGGTGTAGAAGAACACGTCGCAAGACTGGTAAATCGCCTTCTCCAGATCGACTGCACCATGGGTACGGTGTTCAAAGGCGACCCAGCATTTGAAGTTCCTGCCATAAAAATTGGCGCTGCCGTTACAGACGACATGCAGGTTTTGGGCAATGCCTTCCTGCCATCCCGCATAAGACATAATGATCTTGAAGGTCGAACCGGGCGCCAGTTGCGCCTGAATCGCTTTGTTCAGCAGCGGCTTGTCAGGATCGGTAACCAGCTTATTCCACTCGCCGCGCGAGATGCGAACGGCAAAATCGTTGGGATCATAGGTCGGCCGGCTCACCATCGCCAGGATTTCACCATTGCGCGGATCCATCGCGACAATAGCGCCATTCTTATCGCCCAGAGCCTCTTCCGCCGCGATTTGCAGATCGACGTCAACCGTCAGCTTCAATTGTTTGCCGGGCACCGCAGGTGTCTCATCCAGCCTTTGCATTTCCTTGCCACGGCTGTTCACCACCGATCGCCGCGAGCCGTTCTTTCCCATGAGCAACTGGTTGTATTGCTTCTCTACGCCCGATATGCCCACCACGTCGCCCGGGTTATAGAACTCGAATTGCGGCTGATTAAGCATGTCTTCCGTCACTTCGCCCACATAACCAACCAGGTGAGCCATGAACCCATTGCGGGGATACAGGCGCCGGTGCGCCATGATGGTGTCAAGCTCCGGCAGCTCGTTCTTGTGCGATTCGATGAACGCCAACTCGTCGGGAGTAATGTCTTCTTTCAGGAAAATGGGCTGGTACTGCGGCATCCAGGAGGCTTTTCGAATGCGCTCGCGAACTTCATCCGCGTTCAAGTGCAAGCCGCGGGCGATCACGTCTGCGTCGGCATTCAGATCGCGAGTCTGATCGCGGAGCAGCAAGGCGGAAAACGACGGGTAGTTGTCGACGATGATTCGACCCTCGCGGTCCATAATTTTCCCGCGCGGCGCAAGGATCGGAACGGTACGAATGCGGTTCTTCTCCGCTAAGGAAGCGTACAGGTCGTTGTCCATCACCTGCAGACGCCACAAACCATAAGCCAGCAATAAGAAAATACCGACGATCATGTACTGCACGGCGGTCAGCCGGAAAGGAGAGATTTTTTCGTCGCGGGACAGCATTAGTTCTCAGTTCTCAAGTTCTCGGTTCTCAGTTCCGCTGGTCCGAGCATCACACGTCGGACTTGGCGACGCCAAGTAGAAAGGGATATTGCCTACATTGTAACTCTACTCTGGCCGGGGTAGATGTTCATCCCTGCAGTCAGTAACGAAGGTCACAAGAGTGTTCTTGGTTCCTGGTTCTTGGTTCGTGGATTGGTTCTCGCTCATTTGTTCTCAGTGTCCAGTTGTGGTCTCACAATCCATCAGAAGTGAGAACCAACAACCAAGAACGAAGAACCCGAGAACCGACAACTGAGAACCGACAACTGCCTTCACGTTCTCTGCTTCAGCCGGTCCAAAACCGCGAACAGTGCCACAGCGAGCAGACCATTGGCAACGGCGGCCAGCATCTCGTGCGACCAGAGCCAGTGCTGATCCAGTCTGACCATGCCACGCGCCACGACGAAGTAAATGAACTCGTGAAGCAGATAAAACAACGTGGTTCCAAGAAAGCGTGCGCCGACATTCTCGACATCAATCTTGGCGCCCAAGGACGACGCGGTATAACCAACTACGGTCTTAGCGATGCCGTAGAGCCCAATCGGCTGATGCGTCAGCGAGTCCTGCAGCAGGCCAATTGCCGCTCCGGTTAGAAGTCCGGAAACCTGGCTGCGCCGGGCAATCGAGAAAAAGATGACCACCAGAAGAGGCAGGTCGAACATCGCGAACCAGGACAGTCGCAGGGGCACGAAGGCCTGCAGAAAAAGCGCCGCCAAAGGCACGAAAATCGCAGTGGGCAGACTGAATCGGAATACCTCAACCTGTTCCTGGGAATCGTAGAGGATGGGCACGCTACTGGGGATTATCCTCCGCCGGCGGCTGAGCCGGCACTTGACTGGTAGCCGGCGTAGCGCTCTTGTCAACTGCTGGGGGGAGCGTTCGCGTCTTGGGTGTCGCCTGTGGTTTGGTGGTCGCCCCCGAAGCGGCACTGGCCGGGGTTCCCGTCGCAGACGTCTTCCCCGGCAACACGGATTTGGGAGCGATGCCGCTGTCCGGCTTGGGAGCAGCCTGCTGACTCACAGAATTCTTAGGGGCCGTTCCGAGTGCACTCCTCGGCTGGCTGATACTGCCGGACGGCAACGTGCCGGGTGCACCAGCAGTTTGAGCTGCTGGAGCTCCCGAAGATGCGGGCTTCGACGGGGCTGCGCTCGCCGGCTTTTTCGCGTTGGCCGGATTTGTTCCATCCTGAGTGGTCGCCTCAGCGGCCGGTTTTTGGGGAACCGTAGGCAAACGTTCGGCCAAAATGTCGACTGCACGCAGCGTTGCCTTGGCCTCGCTTTGCGACGGCAGACGGGATTGCAACTCGGTAATGACCAGGACCTCTTCCAGCTTGCTTAGATTGGCTGCAGGTTTAATACGGATATTAAGGAACGAGTCGGAACCGGGCGCTGCCTTGGTCACCACTCCCACATCGAGGCCTTTGGGGAAAATCTGATCTCCGCCGCTGGTCAGCACGCGCTCGCCTGGCTGCACCGACTCATCGCTCATGATCTTCTCGACTACTACGTCACCTGATGGCGTGCCGCGCACGATGCCCTGCAAGCGCGATTTCTCCAGAATGACTCCGGCGCCGCTGCTCTGATCGTTGATGAGCAGCACCTTCGCGGTGTGATCCTGCAACACGTCAATGACTTTGCCAACTATGCCGTCGGCGGTAATCACCGCCTGGTCCGTCTTTACCCCATCGGCCGATCCCTTGTCGATATAGATCGAACGCGACTGCTGGCTTCCGCTCGACCCAACCACTTGCGCCGCTACAGTTTTGGCGATGAACTTTTCCTTGAAACCCAACAGCACCTGCAGCCGGCGGGCCTGGCCCGCATCCTCCGAAAGGCGCACCTGCTCCAGCCGCATATTTTCAATCTGCTGCTTCAGTTCGCGATTTTCCGCGCGAACCCCTCGCAGGTATACGTAATTGCGCCACGCGCCCCCGATGCTCTGCTGCGTCCAGACCAGCGCCTTTTCGAATGGGGTCACGACGCTCACTGCCCAAACTCGAATGAGACGCGTCTCCTCCGATTGGGTGCTGCGTTTGACCTGCACCGCCAGCCCAAGTACCTGCGCAAATAAAACCGCCACCAGGATGCTTATGTTCCGGTGGCGGCTGATCAGATTCTCCAT
>DASSIO010000145.1:0-27738 GCA_035691825.1 Terriglobales bacterium
AGTGTTGGTCAAGTTCCACCAGTAGTTCGCGTGAAACTTCGGCATCTTGGAGTCGAGCTTGCGGTCGACTTCTGTTTGGTAGGCCTTGGCTTTAGCAAGCAGTTCCTGGACTGGAATCTTTCCGGTCAAGCCCAGTTCCGCCAATCCTTTTTGCATTTCTTCCAAGTTCGGTGATTTACCGTGCCAGCCAGCGACATCTTCCATGAAGCTGACGCCCTTGCCTTTGACCGTTTCCGCCAGGATAACTGTGGGGCTGCCAACGCGCGTTCTGGCCTCTTGCAGAGCGGCTATAACCTGCTCCATGTCATGGCCGTTGACTCGAATGACTTGCCAGCCAAACGCGCGATATTTGTCTTCCAACGGCTCGACATTCATGACCTCAGCCACTTTGCCGTCAATCTGCAGGCGATTGCAGTCAACGACTCCGATCAGGTTGTCCAGTTGATAGTGCGCGGCTTCCATAATGGCTTCCCAAATGGAGCCTTCCTGCTGCTCGCCATCGCCCATAATGCAGAAGATTTTGTGACTCTTGTTGTTCAATTTCCCAGCAAGAGCCATCCCGACTGCCATGCTGAGCCCTTGCCCCAGAGACCCGGTAGAGACTTCCACACCGGGCAGTTTCGGCCAGTGCGGATGGCCCTGGTAGGGGGAGTAAAGCTTTCGCAGAAGTACGACGTTTTCAACCGGGCAGAACCCGGCGAAGGCGAGCCCGAGATAAAGAGCGGGCGCCTTGTGTCCCGTGGACCAGACAATGCGGTCGCGATTCTCCCAAAAGGGATTGCCGGGATCGTGGTCGGCCACCCGCAGGTAGAGCGCGGCGGTGATGTCCATGATCGATAGCGTCCCGCCGGCGTGGCCGCTGCCTGCGGCACATAGCGCAACCAGGTTGTACCCCCGCATCAGATTGGCGGCTTCTTTAATCTCGCTGATGGAATAATTGCGGACTACCTCGCCGGTTGCAGCGTTTCGGATGGCCACGATCCCCTCCCGGCAGACGCCTGCATTCGGCAATCTGCTGCTGATCGAGGCTAGCCCGCCATGTCCGCCGGGGCAGTGAGTGTGATCACAAGAAGGAGTGATGCGCGACCGTGGGGTATGCAGCCTGCGGGGGTTCTTACCCGCGATTATCCGCGGGAATCAGTGGCTGTCTTACAGGTTCTTCGCCGTCCACTTCTCGATGCGAGCCAGGGCTTCTTTTAAATTCTCCAACGAATTAGCTACGCTGAACCGCAGATAACCTTCGCCGAAGTCGCCAAACGCAGTCCCGGAGAGGCAGGCCACGCCTGCATCGTCGAGCAGCGCATCGGCGAGCTTTTTGGATTTCCAGCCGGTTTTCTGAACGTTCGGGAAAACGTAAAACGCCCCTTTGGGCATCCGGCAGGAAAAGTCCTTGATCCGATTGAGGCCGGCGACGAACGCGTCCCGCCGGCGCTGAAATTCATTTCGCATCCTGTCCACGGACGCCTGCTCGCCGCGTAGCGCCTCGATTCCGGCTATCTGGGTGAAGCTGGCGGTGCACGAATTCGAGTTGGTCATCAATCGTGTCATGTGGGCGGCCAGATCAGGGCGCATCACGCCATATCCCATTCGCCAACCCGTCATGGCGTAAGTCTTGGAAAATCCATCCAGCAGAATGGTGCGCTCCTTGAATCCCGGCACGGCCATGATGGAATAGTGTTCGCCTTCAAAAATCAGCCGACTGTAGATCTCGTCCGCGAGAACCATGATGTTACGGTCGCCGATTACTTCGGCGATGTCATGAATGTCCTGCCGGCTGAGAACGCCGCCCGTCGGATTTTGCGGCGAATTAATGATGATCAGCTTGGTGCGGTCGGTGATCAGCGAAGCCAGTTCGTCGACGTCGAGCCGGAAATCCCGTTCTTCCCGCAGTGCGATCGGAATCGCGCGCCCGCCAATGTAATTGATCATCGACTCGTAAATCGGGAATCCGGGATTGGGATAAATGACCTCATCCCCCACATCCACTAATGCCAAAACACTGAAGAAGATAATCGGTTTACCGCCGGGTACAACGACGACTTCATCGCTTTTGCATTTGACTCCGCGGCTGCGCGAAACCTCCTCGGCAATGGCCTGCCGCAGTTCGGGAAGGCCGGCAGAGGGACCGTAGTGCGTCCACCCCTTATGCAGGGCATCAATGGCTGCGTCTACCACATTGGCGGGCGTGTCGAAGTCGGGCTCGCCAATCTCAAGATGAACGATATTCTTTCCTTGCTTCTCCAGTGCGCGCGCCTTGTTGAGAACTTCGAAGGCGGTTTCTGTTCCCAGCCGCGCCATGCGCGACGCCAGGCGGAGTTCGAATTGTGTGCTGGTTTGTTCCATAGTCGTAAGCGTTGGCATTATACCCCTCCCGAAACGCGGCCCAGTAAAGCCCATTCTCAACCCAGGCTGCGGCTGAGTTCAGGAACGTAGATCACTCGGGCGTGTGATGCGGACTCGCGAGGTAGCGGGTTACTCGGAAATGGTGGATTCTTCGCTTTGCGAACGCAAGACGCGGTCAACGGAGTAGGGTGCGCGCCGCGAGGGCTCATGGTAGTGCCGTACCTGCATTTCGCCCAACAATCCCACGGCCAGCATGTTGAGTCCAGCCAGGAGCAACACCGCGGCGAATATCATGAGCGGTCCGTGCTGAGTCATGACATCCGACGCACGCAGCAGCTTCTCCAGAAACAGCCAGACAGCCACTGCCATTCCACCCAAAATGCTGACCATGCCAACGGTTCCGAAAAAGTGCAGCGGCCGGGATAGATATTTCAGTAAAAAGCGAATGGTAATGAGATCAAAAAAGACGCGGAACGTGCGGGAGAGTCCGTAATGGGACGCCCCGCGCTCGCGGTTCACATTGCGGATGGGCACTTCACAGATGGAGGCGCCGTGCCAGGAAGCCAGAGCCGGAATGAAGCGATGCAATTCGCCATAAAGCGGTACCTGCTCCAGAATGTCGCGCCGGTACGCCTTGAACGTAGTTCCGAAATCGTGAATATCGACTCCGCTCAGCTTGGCCATCAGCCAATTCGCACAGCGCGAAGGAATCCTGCGCAGCCACAGATTGTCGATGCGCTGCTTGCGCCATCCGCTGACAATGTCGTAACCCTCCGCAATTTTATCCAGGAAGATTGGAATGTCAGCTGGGTCATGCTGCAAATCGCCATCCATGGCGATGATGTACTCGCCGCGCGCATGATCGAAACCCGCCGCCAGCGCGGAGGTCTGCCCGAAGTTCCGGCGCAGCTTCACCACTGTGACGCGGCTGTCGACAGCAGCAATTTCGCTCAACAGTGAAAAAGTACTGTCGCGAGAGCCGTCGTCGACCATCACGATTTCAAAGCTCTCGCCGTGGATCTCCATGACGGCTTTGAGCCGGTCGTAAAGATCGGTGACATTCTCCTGCTCGTTGTGCAGGGGTACTACGATGGAATACTTAGGCAATATCTATTTATTATACGAAATCACGCCGCTTGCGTCGCAACCGAAAGTACCCGAAGAACCAGAAAGAGAATCTCTGAAAATGCGCTGAGGTGTTTTCTATCCACGGGCCAACCACGCTTTCATCCCCTTCATCCCAAAGGTGTTCGCGCACAGTAATGGTAAGGAGGGACCTGTATGGCGAAGACAGTAGCCGATCTGCTGGTTGAGCGTCTGATCAGCTGGGGCGTTGACACGATTTTCGGACTGCCGGGCGACGGTGTCGACGGTTTGTTTGAGGCCCTCCGCACGCACCAGCACAAGCTGAAGTTCGTCCAGGTCCGGCACGAAGAAGCTGCTGCTTTCGCCGCCTGCGGGTACGCCAAGTACACCGGGCGCCTCGGTGTTTGTATTGCAACCTCCGGCCCTGGCGGCATTCACCTCCTCAACGGCTTATACGATGCAAAGTGCGATGGCCAGCCGGTGCTCGCAATTACCGGACACACCTTCCACGATCTGATCGGCACTGCGTTTCAACAGGACGTCGATCTCGACAAGCTCTACATGGACGTTGCCGGTTATAACCAGCGGGTGATGGGACCGGCGCACGTTGTGAACGTCGTCGACGAGGCGGTGAAATCTTCCTTGGGCCATCGCACGGTCTCTCATATCACTGTTCCTAAGGACATTCAGGAGTGGAAGCTTTCCGACGAGCAACGCTCCGACATGAATATCAAGGAGCACAGCCAGAACATATTCGTGCCCTCCTATCCTCACCCGCCGCGACGCCTTTTCGAACGCGCCGCCGACGTCATCAACCGTGGAGATAAGGTCGCGATCCTCGCCGGCCGTGGCGGCTTGGGCTGCCGCCAGGAATTGGAGGAGCTGGCCGAAATCGTTGCCGGCCCCATCATCAAGGCCCTGCTCGGCAAAGCTGCTGTACCGGACAACAGTCCCTATACCACTGGCGGCATCGGGCTGCTTGGTACTGCTCCATCGCAAGATGCCATGGAGGAATGCGACACCCTGTTGATCGTGGGTAGCAGCTTCCCTTATCTGGATTTCTATCCGAAACCGGGCAAGGCGCGTTGCGTGCAAATTGACCTCGATGCAACACGAATTGGTCTTCGTTACCCAGTCGAAGTGGGTCTGGTCGGGCACAGCCGGGCGGTACTTCAGGATTTGTTGACCCTGCTGAAGCGCAAAAAGGATCGCAGCTTCCTGCAGACTGCGCAGCGCCGCATGGACAGCTGGCGCAAGCTGATGAAAGAGCGTGGCACGCGCATGGATAAACCCATGAAGCCCCAGGTTGTCACCTATGCCTTGAACAAGTTGCTCGATGATGACGCTATTGTCTCTGCAGACAGCGGCACGATTGCAACCTGGGCGGCGCGCTTCATCGAAATACGCGGCAAGATGCAGTTTTCCTTGTCGGGAACCCTGGCCACCATGGCCAATGCCCTTCCTTATAGTATCGGCGCGTCAATTGCCTATCCTGGCCGGCAGGTTGTCGCCATCGTCGGCGATGGCGGCTTTACCATGTTGATGGGCGAGATCGCCACCGCGGTCAAATACAAGCTGCCAGTCAAGATTGTCATCATCGACAATCATTCGCTGGGCCAGATTAAGTGGGAGCAGATGGTGCTTGACGCCAATCCTGAGTTCGGCGTCGATCTTCAACCGATTGATTTCGCCAAATACGCCGAAGCTGTGGGCGCAGCCGGATTCCGCATCGACGATCCCAAAAAAGTTGAAGGGACGCTAAGGGAAGCTCTACGTCATCGTGGCCCGGCCGTTATTCACGCTCTCGTAGACAAGAATGAGCCCCCGATGCCGGGCAACGTGAAATTTAAGCAGGCGTTGCACATGGCTGAAGCGCTTGCCAAGGGCGAGAAATACCGCGGCGACATTGTCAAGACGATTGCAGAAAACAAAATCCGCGAAATCGTTTAGCTCATGAAGCAAGCCGCGCGGAGCCCTGGCTGGAACTGGTTAAGGCTTAGGAAACTTAACCGTTCGGATGCAGGGCACACGAAGTACTCTGCGGGACAGGTTTGCTGAAGAACGGGCAGGGAAGCTTGTCCTGCGGATCTACACTCGGATCACTCTGCCTCCGGCCGGTGCCATACCAACCACGCCAAGAGCACCACCATCAGGATGCCGATGCAAAGTTGAAGGATGAAATCGTAATCCATGACTCGCCTGTTCTCAGGTTAGTTTATCAGGCGGGTACTCGGGATGGCAGGTGAAAAGCTTAAAAGTTCTATAAAATCAAAAAGCAATTTGCCGATAATTACACGGATTGACCAACGCCCCCGGGAGTCCGCCAGAACTCAAGAGTGACAATATAGGTTTCGAGAGAGACCTCCCATACCCTGGATCCCGGAGAGGCTCACGTTTTTTGCTGCAGATTTGTCGGCGTGCAACTCTGGCCGTGGCTGAACCAGAGCTGGATTTCTGCTATGGTGCGCTTATTGGTTCCATCCCCCAAAGGAACTCTAGCCAATTTTGCTCATGAACAGGTTTGAGCGAAGCGGCAAGGTGTCACATGAGGACGGTTTCGTTTCGCAGGTTATTCATCACCCAGGCGCAGCGCATCTCGAATTGGAAATGGCTTTTTGCAAGCGTGGCGTGCGCCGCGGCGGCTGGTGTATTGAGTGTTTTTTTTAAGAGCAGTACCAGCCGCGCATTATTGCCTCTGGTGTGCCTGGTCTTGATCGTTGTGGTTGCGATCCGTTACGGTGCGCGGGCAGGTATTATCGGCTCTATTCTCGCTACCGTGGTGTTTGCGTTTTCGTTGTTCCCGCCGCTCGGTCAGCTTCGCATTGACGATCCCAGCGAACGCGCCAGCGTCGTCTGGATGTTTCTGGGCGGCATCTCGCTGTCTTATCTCCTGTCCTCCGACGACGGCGATAAGGAGATCTAATCGCAGCGCTGCCTCGTGCTGCTGCCACCGTCTATTCTCGTTCTGTATCATGGTTCCGCAAAGCAGACGAGAATGTTTTCCAAACGCACCGATTGGAAGCTTGTTCCCAATGCCTTAACCCTGGCTCAGGAGGAGATGAAAGCTGGGGGAAGGGAAGTGCTGGACCTTACCGTTTCCAACCCCACGCGCGTCGGCCTGAACTACGATGTGGACGAGATCCTGACTGCCTTATCGCAACCTCAGGTTCTCGACTACGATCCCCAACCGAAGGGCATGTTGTCCGCCCGCCAGGCGGTGGCGGCCTACTATCGCGATCAGCACGACGCCTTCGGCATTGATCCGGAGAACATCGTACTCACGGCCAGCACTAGTGAGGGCTATTCCTATGTCTTCCGTTTGCTCTGCAACCCTGGCGACAAAATCCTTGTTCCAAACCCCAGTTATCCACTGTTGGAGTTTCTTGCTGATCTGCAGGACGTTACCCTGGTCCCGTATCCCCTAGTCTACGATCATGGCTGGCAGATTGACTTTGCCTCTCTCTACAAACAGGTTGACCACCACACTCGAGCTATCCTCATTGTTCACCCCAACAATCCCACCGGGTCTTACGTACGGCAGGAAGAGATCTCGCCCCTCTATGCATTTTGCCGCGATTACAACCTTGCGCTGGTTGTCGATGAGGTGTTTCTGGACTACGCTCATGACGGTGCACCCCGGCCGAGCTTTGCCGCCAACCCGGGCGTGCTCACCTTTACGCTGAGCGGCCTGTCGAAAATTTCCGCGCTTCCCCAGATGAAGTTGGCATGGATCGTGACCAGCGGACCGGAAGACCGCGTCCCCGCAGCCATTGCGCGTCTGGAGGTGATCGCCGATACATTTCTGTCGATGAGCGCTCCTCTTCAGCTCGCTCTTCCCGTTCTCCTCGAACAGAGAAAACACATTCAACCGGTGCTGCGTGACCGGCTGCGGGCGAATCTCGAGGAACTCGATCGGCAGCTCGCTGACAGGCCTAGCTGCTCGCGTTTGGAAGTAGAGGGCGGTTGGTACGTCGTGCTACGCATCCCCGTCACTGAGTCCGATGAAGAGCTGGCAATCCGCATCCTGCGAAGTGTTTCCGTACTGGTGCATCCCGGCCATTTTTATGACTTTCACGCCGACGGACATTTGGTGTTGAGCTTGATTACTCCTTCCGAGCACTTTCGCCAAGGCGTGCACCGGGCCCTGGAGGTGATCGAGGTGCGCTGACGATAGTCTCGGACTAGCTCTTCACCAAGAAAGGATTGCTTTCACGTTCCTCGCCGATTGTGGTGAGAGGCCCGTGTCCGGGAACAACGATGGTTTCATCAGGCAAAGCAAGAACGCGCTCGTGCAGAGAATCAATAATCTTCTTGAAGGAGCCGCCTGGCAGATCGGTTCTCCCAATGCTTCCGGCGAACAGAGTGTCTCCGGCTATGAGTTTCTTCTCAGGTGCGAAATAGAGGCAGATGCTTCCTTCTGTGTGTCCGGGCGTATGCAGCACATCGGCAGCTAAGGAGCCGGCCGTGATCTTGTCTCCTTGCGAAAGGCTGCTTTCAATCTCGACCGGTCCCGGCGAGGGCATTCCTATCCACGTGGCCTGCACATCCAGCATCTTCAAAAGCGCATAATCGTTCAGATTGAGCAGAATAGGGGCGCCAGTTATCTTCCGCAGCTTCATCGCTCCGCCAACGTGATCGATGTGCGCATGGGTGATCACAATCTGGGTTACACGCAGCTTGTGTTTCTTGACTATTGCTGAAACTTCATCGATCTCATCACCCGGATCGATGACGATCGCCTCGCGCGTGCCTTCGTCTCCGATAACCGAACAGTTACACTGCAGCGGCCCCACTGGAAGGATCTCGTGGATCATGAACATATTCTACGGGAATGCTTCTGGTTGCCTCTCATAAGATTGTCGTTGTGACGGCAGCTCCACAAATCCCTATTCACGAATAGAGCTTGCAAAAGAAGATTGGGCCCGCGTGCAGCAGGCCCAACTTGTGCATCCAGTCGTTGTTAGAACCGGAATCCAAACGTCAGCGGAATCATCCGCGTAGGAATGTTTCCTGTAGCGGCATACTCATAACGCGCTTCCGTAAAGAAACGTGTATTGCTGAGCCGGTGTCCAAGGCCTATATCAAAGCCGAATCCACCGCCTCCGCCGATACTGTTCCGAGTAATTCTGCCGAGTACCTTGTCGGCGGGAACAAAGTCCTGAAACAGTCCAAAGAATGGATCCGCAATCAGAACCGGTTGTAACGTCGGCTGGGTAAACTCGACCACGCGGCGATAATATCCGACCGAGCCAACCAGGTAAGGATTCACGTGATGAAAGGGCGCAAAGCGAATGCGTGGATCTGCCGTGAGCGACCAAATGTGCGAATTGCCGGAAGGCACTTTGGCCTCACTCAGCACGCCGGGGGTCACTCCCAAACCGTTCCAGGAAAACCGCAGGCCGGCAGACAAGTGACGGGTCAGGTTGTATTCACCGCCAACTTTCATGTTCCAGCCATTGTTAAGCCGATTAGAAAGCGCGCCAACCAGCGGCGTGTAACCGCCGCCTACATCAGCACTCCAGCGCCGCTCGCTCTGTGCATTGGCCAGCGCTGCCATACCTGTGAGTGCCGCGAGCACGGTCGCGGAACGTATCCAGCGGGCGAAACCTTTCGGCTTCGACGAAAGTAGCTTACCGAACATAGGCACCTCCACCCTCCATTCTGTCCACGAGGTTTGATTGAGCTGGCTCCGGGTATGGTTGCACGCCGTAAGTTGCTGTGTGGCAGTGGCTTATTGTAGATCGCTGCCTACGACACTTAATCCCCACCGACTTACAAAAGCATTCTTGGAGAGAGGCTTAGAGTTGCGAGGGGGTAAGCTGGAGGTCTTCAGATTGCGCCGGCTGAGTTGCCTAGCTGTTTGTCTTTTGGGGCCTCGGCTGCAGAGGCTGCGCCAAGGGTGAAGTAGAAGGTTGCTCCTTGGTCGCGCCGCGCCCAGGCCCAAATGCGTCCGCCGTGCCGGTGCACGATCCGCTGGGCGGTAGCGAGTCCGACACCGGTACCCTCGAACGCCTGACGGCTGTGCAGCCGCTGGAAAACACTAAACAACTTATCGGCATAGCGCATGTCAAAGCCGACGCCGTTGTCGCGTACGTAATACACGATCGCTTCCGAAGCGCAAATACCTGGAACCATCGAACCCGGCTCCTCCTGCTTGCGTAGATCTCCTGCCTTCACCCACCCAATCTCAATGTCGGCAACTTTCTTTGGCGTCGTGTACTTCAGAGCGTTCGAGAGCAGGTTAGTAAATACCTGCTTCAACAGCACGGGGTCGGCCTCGCAGGAAGGCAGTTCCCTTACATCGAAATGGATGTCACGGCCTGCGTGTTCGGGAAGTAGTTCCTCAATGCAGTGGCGGACTATTTCTGTGGGATTTACTTTCTTTGATGAAAGTGCCTGGCGGCCAAGGCGGCTTAGACCGAGTAATGCGTCGACTAATTGGGCCATCTGTGCGGCGCTCTCCAAAATCATCTGCATGCGGTGCTTCGCCTCGGCACTGGCCTGCTCGCCGAAGTCTTCCATGAGCATCTTAGTGAAGCCGCTGATTGCGCGCAGCGGCGCCCGCAAATCGTGCGATACCGAATAGGAAAACGATTCCAGTTCGAAATTGGCATACTCCAATTCTGCGGTTCGTTGCCGGACCCGTTCTTCCAATTTGCGTTCCGCCTCTTCCTGCAGGCGCTTTTGTTCGGTTTGTAGAGTAATGTCGGTAGCTACTAAGAAGATGAGCGGGTTGGAACTCACACTCAGCTTCGCCAAGGAAATCAGAATCGCGAGAGGCGGGCCGCTCGGTTGAATCAACATGCTTTCAAAACGAGTCCCTGCCCGACTTAGAGAACCCAGCACGGCTTTAAGGTGCAGCCGCTCGCGTGCCGGCAGATAGCGTTCCAGTTTCGAGCCAACCACCGCCTCCGGCGGGCTTTGCACCATCTCCGCAAAACGACGATTGCAGAACATGATCAGGCCGTCCGGGCCTATGGTTGCTGCGCCTTCGCTCATCTGCTCCAGCAGCACGCGATAGACCTCATCCGCCCCTTTGAGGGTGAATACTTTGCTTTCATTGCCATTGGAGACGATTACCGCATCGACGGCGCCTGAGCGAATAGCCTCAATCGTCGCTTGTAACTCCGCAACCCGCGCCTGCGCTTGCCTGAGTTCAGCGAACACCGTTTTTTTCGTCTGGCGGGCCATGCTCGTCCTCGGGCTTGATATCCATTCCCAGTAACACGTGTTCTTTGTCTGACAAGTCCCCAATGAACCGCCGGATCGGCAGCGGCAGAAGCTTGATCAGAGTCGGCGCCGCCACGATGTCTTGCTCGCGCGCCAGAGACGGTCTTTGATAAACATCGATGATCTCCAGCTCATAGCGATCCCGCAGGTATTCCCGGCAAAGCGTGTCGAGATTGCCGATTGCCAGTTGCGATAGCGCGGTGGTGCCGGTCACGTACAAACGAAGAACGTACTTGGGTGGGGGCATCATTCGGACAGCGGAACGACTGCGTTTTTTCATTTCCGCCCTCTCACCGGGCGAAGATCGAGGCCTACGAGAACACGGTCGACGTTCGATAGGTCGCCGATTATTTTTTTCAAGGGGGGCGGCAGCCTTCGGACTAAAGTAGGCACCGCCACAATCTGATCGTCCTTCGCCAGGCCCGGCTTCTTAAGCAAGTCGATGACCTGAATCCGATAGCGGCCCGGCAAATGTTTGACGCACATTTTCCGCAGGTTGATGACGGCAGCCACCGAATTGGGGCTTTGCCCGGCCACATAGAGCCGCAGGATCCATTTCGACACGATTCGCTTCATGGCAGTACTAGTTGGCATGTTGCGTTACCTCGTCCCGAGCGCTTTGAGTGTGTGGCCCGTGGCCGTTATTGGAGCCGCGATCTGCATGTCTCTGGATAGCCATGACGGCTTCGTCTGACGCGAGCTGGTGCGCTTGTTTTTTAATTTCTCTAATCTCGCGCTGCACCTGCGCTTTCTCCGCGCGATACTGCCGCCGCAGAGAACTGATTTGAGCCGTCATCTCCTCATACCTGCGCTTTAGTTGCAGTTGCTTGCTTTCTACATCCTGCTTGCGAGCAAGGGCGCGGGCGCGTTCCTCGGCCTCTCGCGCAATACGCGCGGAGCCGGTCAGCATTCCTGCATTGCCAACGTAAACGTCAACCAGCCGAATGCCCCGACTGGTCAGAAGAAATTCGCGAATTTGATTGGAATGTGCCATGCCGCGCGACTTAAGCACGTACAGCCCGCGGTTGCGCTCGCCATCGGACTCCAGATTGCGCAACAGAATCCAGGTGTCCATCAGTGACGAGACCCCCACTTCACTCTGTTCTACGGCATCTTGTCCTCCCACCAGGCTGGTGAACAGCGCGGTGATGCCATGGTTCTTGAACAGGTCGATCATCCGGCTCATCATCGATTGCACATCCTGAAATTGTCCGATAGCGGAAAGACTGGAAATCGGATCAAACACCACCACCTGGGGCGCAAACGCTAGCATTTCGTCCTGAATCGTGACCAGGTACTTTTCCAGGCCATAGAAAGTCGGGCGCGCGGCGTGGAATCGCAGGCGTCCAACTGCCGTCCAATGGGAAAGATTCAGGCCAATGGACCGCATATTGCGAATGATTTGCGCAGGAGATTCCTCGGAAGCAAAGTACAACGCGCGCTCGCCGCGCCGGCAGGTTGCGTCCACAAAATGGGCTGCCAGGCTGCTTTTTCCAGTGCCGGCACTTCCCGAGACCAGGATGCTGCTTCCAGCGTAGTAGCCGCGCCCGCCTAGCATGTCGTCGAGGCGGGCAATGCCACTCGATATGCGCTTGTCGGTGACCTCGTGCCCAAGTTCCAGCGACGTAATCGGCAGCACAGAAATTCCATGCTTGCCGATCATGAAGGGATATTCGCCGGTGCCGTGTATGGTCCCGCGATACTTCACCACCCGGAGCCGCCGCGTGCACGCCTGGTTGGTGACCCGGTGATCGAGTACGATCACACAATCTGCGACATACTCTTCCAACCCGAAGCGGGTCAGGGTCCGTTCGCCGCTTTCCCCCGTAATGATGGCGGTCAAATTGCGATCTTTCAGCCAGCGGAACAAGCGCCGCAACTCTGCGCGCAAAATGGTTTCGTTCGAAAAAGCGGAGAACAGCGACTCAATAGTGTCGAGCACCACTCGTTTCGCTTTCACCGACTCAACCGCCTGCTGCAGGCGGACGAAAATGCCCTCGAGGTCGTACTCGCCGGTTTCTTCAATATCGGCCCGGTCGATCCGCACCTGATCGATGGCGAGCTTGCCGGCGTCGACTAGTCCTTTCAGGTCAAAGCCCATGGAAGCTACATTGGTGGTTAATTCACGGTCGGTTTCTTCAAAGGACATGAATACGCCGGCTTCGCCATACTCGCGCGCACCGCGGACCAGGAACTCCAGTCCAAAAATTGTCTTGCCGCAGCCTGCGCCGCCGCAGACCAGAGTGGGTCGTCCGCTGGGCAGCCCACCCAACGTGACTTCATCCAGACCCCGAATACCCGTCGGGGATTTTGGCAGCTTGTCGGCTGGCCGGACGCGGGTCTTGCCCGCATTACGTATTGACATATAAACGCTCCTGCTGGGCTGATGTCTCGAAAGTTTGAAGCACAAATGATCTGGGCCTTATAAAAGGGCGCAGCTTCAGCCGCGCCGCAAAGATTTCAACGAAGAGGGCTTTAGCTCCTGAGTTCACGGGATCGTCGTTTTCAAGCCTTCTCATCAATTTCGGGACACCGCATCAATGGTGATCGGCAGAAACCAAGCAACGATTAACGTTTTTGAACTGCCATCAACGCAAGCGTAACTTTCTGCGAATTTCTGGAAAAGTACGCGAGAGCTGAACGGCCATCACCGAAGGACGTGCCGGAGCCTATTTTGGGAATCTCCAGAGACCTGCGTCCCCATGAACGGCCGCGGCGCTCCATTTACAATGCTCACGTGCCGGAGGGCAGGACCAATCACGCCGAGACCCTGAAGAAAGTCCCTATCTTCTCGGGGCTCACCGACGCGGAACTCCAGTTCCTGGCGCAGCGTACGGTTCCTCGCCATTATCAGCAGGGCGAAATTGTCTTCAGCGAAGGTGAGCCATGCTCCGGACTCTATGTGGTCGACTCTGGCCACATCCGCATCTTCAAGAGTTCTGCCAGCGGCCGCGAACAGGTCTTGGGCATCGAAGGACCGGGCAGTTCCGTGGCCGAATTGCCGGTATTCGACGGCGGCAGTTATCCGGCATCTGTCGCCGCAATCCGGGATGCCACTCTGTTGTTTGTCAGCAAGCAGGACTTCCAGCAACTGTGTTTGAGTCACCCGCAAGTTGCTCTCAAAGTCCTACGCGTGGTGGGAGCGCGTCTCAGGCGGCTGGTCGGTATCATCGAAGAACTATCTTTCACTACAGTCCGCCACCGGCTTGCATCGTTTCTAGTGAGAGCCGCCAAACAAGAAGGAAAACGTACGCCCAATGGGATCGAAATAACGCTCCCTGCGAGCAATCAGGAATTGGCTTCTCAGATCGGCACCGTGCGCGAGTTGGTCTCGCGCAATCTGAGCCGCTTTCAAGCCGAGGGAATGATCGAAATCGACGGCCGAGAGGTTACCTTGCGCGACCTCAAAGCCTTAGAGGCCGAACTCGACTCCGCGGAATAGCGCGCCGACAGCCTATCCCACCACTTTCACGTTTATGGGTCACAAGCATTTGCGATCCGCGTGACAAAAGTCATCGCCCTCCGCTGACCTCCCCGGTAGCTTGAATTGTAGAGCGCGGCTGTACGGTACCGACCAAGCCGCTGCGAACAGGAGACATATTCAAGATGAGCGTCGCAACCGCGAAAACCGTGAGGGATCTGGCCCTGGAGTTTCCCAATGCTACCCGGGTCTTTGAAAAATTAGGAATCGACTACTGCTGCGGCGGGCAAAAATCGCTGGAGGAGGCCTGCGCGGCCGCTGATCTCGACGTCAACCAGGTCATCGACAGCCTGGAACAGGCCGAGGCTTCGGCCCGCTTGAGCCAATCCGACCGCAACTGGCAGGAGGAGCCTCTTGCCGAACTGGTCGACCATATCAACAATACCCATCACAAATACACGCGCGCAGAAATTGCCCGCCTGGGGCCGCTGTTCGACAAGGTTTGCTCCGTCCATGGCAAGAACCATCCTGAGCTGTCGAACATGCGTGCGGTTTTCGGCGGATTAGCCGGAGAACTCACCATGCACATGATGAAAGAAGAAATGGTGCTCTTTCCTTACATCGTTCGTATGGAGGAAGCCTGCCTTCAGCATGAACCGGTTCTCCCCGCGCCCTTCGGCACGGTCAAGAATCCCGTTACGATGATGATCCATGAGCACGACTCTGCGGGCGAGGCCCTGCGCTCAATGCGCGAAGCCAGCGGCGGTTATACGCCTCCGGCGGATGCCTGCGTCAGCTATCAAACCCTGTACAAGGCGCTGGCTGCTTTTGAAGCGGATCTGCACCAGCACATCCACCTCGAAAATAACATCCTGTTTCCCCGCGCGATCGAGAAGGAGAACGCTGGCTGAGCTGTGATCCCACCCTCGGGTGAGCGCAATTTTTTCCAGTGGCACCCGGTTTCCAGCGCCACACCACGCTGCAACTATGACATCCGGATTTGCGGTAACTACTTCACTTGCCTGGATCTGTTTGCCGGGCTCCCCTATGAACTCGCCTCCCGCTGCTTCGACGAGTTCTGCCACCCAGCGCCGCGAAGCAACCAGGGGCTTTCCCCATTTTTCGCAAAAGACCTTGGGAACTGTCCGGCCATCAACGCGGGCACGCACAAGCTCCATCTGCTGGCGCAATATCGGCAATGATCTGTTCTCCTCGATCCGACAAC
This sequence comes from Terriglobales bacterium, assembly GCA_035691825.1. GTDB lineage: Bacteria > Acidobacteriota > Terriglobia > Terriglobales > Acidobacteriaceae > Gp1-AA122. Next base: position 15,306 of record DASSIO010000145.1, read on the forward strand.
CCAACCAGTCAGCTATAGTCGCAACGTCGCAGTAGATGTCCGCCATCGTTCGCGGCGCCAGGGCAAGGAAGCGAATGCCGGCGCGGAGGATCTCTGAAACCGCTTTCTCCTGGTAAGGAACCGAAGCGATCACCAGGCCCGGATTTGCGGCCAAAATTTCCGGCGCCTTCGCTGTCCAGGAGAGGTCAATGCAGTACTTCGTCCAAGCGACCAACCGATGGAGTTGGCCCAAGGCCGCCAGGGTTGCTGTTGCGCTTGGCTGAAGACTAACCATTCGTTCCGGCAGATGAGACATGCCTCTATCTAGCCACGAACTCCTGCTGGTGGGGGTCTTCTACGTAAGCTCACACATTACAATAAGGCTGTGTACTCACCCCAACTACTCGAACATTTCCAGAACCCTCGAAATCCCGGAGAGGTGGAGCAGGCCAGCGCTACTGCCGAGCTCGAGAACCCGGCCTGCGGTGACATATTGCGGCTTTCGGCCAGAGTGGAAGCCGGCAAGATCGCTCGACTGCGATTCAAAGCGAAGGGATGCGTACCAGCGATGGCTTGCGGCTCGGCCTTGACCGAATTAGCCCAGGGATTGCAGATAGCTGAGGCCAGAGCAATTACACCCGCTGACCTCGAGCGCGCAGTTGGCGGCTTACCGGAAGCTTCCTCGCACGCCAGCGCCTTGGCTGTCGATACACTCAGAAAACTGTTGAACAAACTGGAGGGTCAAAGTTCGTGACAGCGAACGTGCCATCTTTACGGCACAGCTGCACAGGAATTACAGTAAGAACCTGATTTCTTCCTCTGACCTGCTGTCATATTCTGCTGATAACTCAAGATCCCGGATCTGTAAACTTTGAGCGCCCTTCTCTCCAGCTGGGCGCTTTTCCTTTGTCAGCTTTCGGCGATGTCCGGGAAGTAGATCCGCCAGCGGAACTTGCGCGCGACCTCTTCCAGGTCAGGATTGGGATTCACGGCAAAAGCATGTCCCGCCATAGCCAGCATTTGTATGTCCCACTTGGAATTACCAAATGCGACATCAACAGGAGCTTGAAGAACGGCGCGTAACGCCTCCGGCTTACCGTCTCCTGACGGTACCCGGACCAGGTGGTCCGTAATGATTCCGTCATTGACTTCGACTGCGGCAGCCAGAATCCTTTCACGGGGTATTCCGAAGTACCGCATGGCCGCGCGGATGACCCATTCATTGGTAGAGGAGACTGCCCAAACATCACAGCCCTGCTCATGCAAGCGGCTGATGAGGTTTCGCATTTCGGGAAAAATCTTGCCGAGAAAGTTCTCGTCGAAGTATTGAATGGCGGCACGTTCCACTAAGTTCTCGCTCAGACCTTCATGCATGAAAACCATCTCGCCACACATTTCGGTTTCAGGAACATTGCCCGCCCGGTAGTCGGCATAGCGCTGCCGTGCCCAATCAGCCACATCGGGTGTGACAAGCCCGTGATCCAGCTCCCAACTGAAGAATCCTTCACCCGCGTCGCCCGCCCACAGCGTTCCGTCGCAATCAAAAGCGGCCACCGCTGGCTTGAGACGGAGTACCGAGTTCACGAACTCCGTCGAGTGGCGTTTTCTTTTTCGGCGCGTACCTGGCAAATCGTTGACCCGAATGTTTGGTTGAGGTAGGGATAAACTGCGTCCCGGGTACCCTCTTCAGAAATAGAAATATAAATGATACGGCATGCTCTACATAGCCTTGTACGTACGCGCCCTTTCTACTGTCACCTTCCGATTCGCTCATTTGCACGTACTTGCGATAGCATCAAGAGTCACGCTCTCAGGAGTGTTCCCCAGCCGGAGTCGTCGACGGAGAAACTACGGACAATGAACAGACGCTTTGCGTTATGGAGTGTGCTGGTGCTGGTGATAGCCGTTGCAGGCGTTCGGGCACAGGAGACAAACCCGAGTTACCGCTACGAGATCGGAATGTTCGCGGAAGATTTTCGGTTCGGCAGGGTAAGTCCGACTTTGGACATGCCCGGGGCCGGGGCACGTGTCTCAGTTTTTCCGACTTCCCCGGTTCAGCTCGAAATTGAAATGAGCTATAACTTCGCCCAGACATTCACTTCTTCGTGGACGAATGGGTTCGCTACCGATCTGCTGGACACGCACTTGCGAGTGCTGCGCGGTTTGGGAGGCATGAAATTCGATAAGCATCTTGGCAAGCGGCCGCTAAGGATTTTTGCTGTCACAAAAGTTGGTTTCATCAGTTTCAGTTCTTCGACGTCCGGTATTCCGCAGGGTTTCAGCAATCCGCAGGTGCCGGCGACGGGTGGAGGGAACGACTTTGTTGTCTACCCGGGAGGCGGACTTGAGTACTCGTTTGGGCGCTTCGGGCTGAGGTTCGACGTGGGCGATGATCTTTACTTCGATCATGGACATCGATACAACAACATTCGAGGCACGTTTGGACCTACTTTCCGCTTCTAGGTCCGGCCGCGACTCTAACCACAGTTTTGTATGGTACATTGATGCCCCGCAGTCTCGTTTGGGAATTTCTCGCGCCGAAACATTGTGAAGAGGTGACCGTCATGACCACGGCCAAAGATCTTGTGGACAATCGCCGCGTTTACTGCATCGACGCCGACAAAACCGTCGTCGAAGCCGCACGCTTAATGATGGAGCACAACATCGGCGCTTTACCCGTGCTCCGCAACGGCGAGTTGGCTGGAATCTTTTCCGAACGGGATGTGATGAACCGGGTCGTAGCGGTTGGTCGCATGCCGGGCCAAACTCGAGTCGCCGAGGTTATGACCACGAATCCGCGCGTGGTTTCCCCGGAAGAGTCGATCGAGAACTGTTTGTTCCTGATGAAGGAATTCGGTTTTCGACATCTTCCCGTGTGTGAAGGGAACCAGTTGAAAGGGCTGATTTCGCTTCGAGATCTGCTCGACTCGGGGCGGGAACAGCAGCTTAGAAAAGCCGTATAGGTGTTAGTGTTTTCCTACTCCTCAGGTCGTTGCCGCAGTGTTGGGACTTCTCCCGCCGGCGGCAAGGCAAAAGGGAACTCAAAGGTCTCCTTCTCTATCGGGATACGCAGGACAAAGTTTTCCTGGCTTTTCCAGTCTCCCTTCCATTTGCTTTTCGTACTGAAAAACACCATGCCCGTAACTTCAGGCTGTCCGGTGTCCAAAGTAGTGTCCTGCAAAGCGTGAGTGCTAAGGTACTCCAGCCACTCGGTCACGAGCTTCTCGTGTTCCTTTAGCTTTGCCTCGATAAGCTCCTTCCTCTCTGGGTGTTTCTTCAACTCACGTTCGCTTTGGTGCACGAGTTCATCGGAGTCGTCCTGAAGGCGATAGGAGAAATCGTCCGGGTCCAGCGCGCCCATCCGTATGTGGTAGTGGTCCGCAAATTCCAGGCTGATGTGCCCCGGCCCAACCTGGACCGGAAGCGTACCCCGATTGTGAAAGGTCAGGAGAATGCGAAAAACGTGGTTCAGAGTTCGCCGCGTTTTTTCAATTTCCTGGGTATCCACTGCCATCGTGACCTTGAGGGTCTCGTATTCGAGCGAGTAGCGATAGATACCATCAGGATCCTTTACTAGGGTGCACTCGGGGACGTTTTCGGCCCATCGAATGGTTTGAGCATTCGTTTGGGTGCGCTTGGCCTGGATGTGCGAGCCGAGTGGATATACACAGGCAAATGTAAGAGCTAAGAACCAGCTTGCCCGGTACCGCAGCGACTTGGTTTGCGAACGCATTCGGATTTTGGGTCAGCGTGTGCCAGTGAAGAGAGGGTACTAAGACCGGACCTTAGGTACAAGCCGAATCCCAGGCTGCTCGCTGGCGTCGGATTCTGCGTCGGGCGTTTGCCGTTAAGGAACATGGCGGGTGTGTCTACAGCCTCGACGGTATGGCGCAGCTTTGCCCTCGCGGTTAGGATTCATTGGGATACGTGGGGTAGTGAGGTTTCCATGAAAAGCAAACATCTGGCTCGGCTGACGCTGGTCTTCTTTTTTGTCCTTACGACTTTCGTCTGGGCGCAGAGTAGCAGTTCCGACACGAATACCAGCGCCACACCGGGTGCCAATACCGGTGGACAATCGTCGACGGATCAGACGAATCCAAGTTCCTCTACAAATACAGATAAGTCCACAGCGCAGTCGTCCAGTACGTCGGACAAGGACACCGCGAAGTTTTCAAAACCCGGCACTTCGGGTCAAGAGACCGACATTGCGAAGCGCCTGGACGCCGCGGCAGACGTGCTTGATGCCATCATGAAGGTGCCGGAAAAAGGTATTCCTGAAGACGCGCTGACGCATGCCAAGTGCGTGGTCGTGATCCCTTCGACTGTGAAGATCGCCTTCATGTTCGGCGGAGAGCATGGGAAGGGCGTTGCCACGTGCAGGACCAATAACGGCTGGAGCGCTCCCGCGCCGGTGGGGATCGCGGGGGGAAGCTGGGGTCTGCAGGCTGGCGGCGAAGCAGTGGACTTGGTGATGCTAGTCATGAGCCAGAAGGGTTTGGATAGTTTACTCACCGACAAGTTCAAGATTGGCGCGAGCGCTTCTGGTGCGGCTGGACCAGTCGGGCGCCAAGCCGAAGGCAGCACCGACGTCAAGTTTAAGTCCGACATTCTCACGTATTCGCGCGCCCGCGGACTCTTCGGCGGCATTAACCTGAACGGTGCCGTCGTCAAACAGGACAAAGATGAGACAGCCGTGCTCTATGGGAAGATCATTCCTTTTCAGACCATCTTGTCGGGATCGGTTCACCCGCCGGCCGACAGTAAGACTTTCCTTTCCGCGATTCGAAAGTATGCGAATCAGGCGCGGGAAAATAAGCAGTCTGGAAGTTAGACTGCCGAAAGCAGATTATTCGGAGGCGGCCTTTGGCCGCCTTTGCTTTTGCAGCTAGCGACGTTAATGGCGCTTCGGCACGATGTCTGCTCGCGTCACAATCCCTTTTCCCTCGAGAACTGCATAGAACTGATCTGCCGCTACATTTTTAAGTTGGTCTACGGTTCCTGAAGGCCAGCGGATTTCGACCGCGTCGATGCGCGTGCTACTCCCTAACCCAAAGTGGACGCGGAAGTCACTCTGCGAGAGATAGCTGCCCCCGCTGCGAACCTGCTCCGTCTGGGGCATCCCACCGGCTGTGATTTTCAAGCGAGCCCCGATTGCCAGGCGATTGCTCTTAGCACCAGCTAATTCGAAGCTGACCCAGTGCCGGCTGGCAGCTCCATGATTGCGGAGAATCATTGGTGACCCATCCAGATCTTCAACCACAACGTCGACCTGGCCATCATTGAAAAGATCCGCTACTGCTAGGCCGCGAGAGACTCGCGGCTTCATCAGGGCGGGACCAGCCTGTTGGCTGGCGTCACAGAATGTGCCATCGCCCTGGTTCAGGTGAAGCAGGCCCGGTTCCTGGTAGCCGGCGCCGGATGGCAGGGTGGCGACCTGGGGATACACGTGACCGGCCACTGCAATCAAATCGAGCCAGCCGTCATTGTCAATATCGAAGAACGCGTCCCCCCATTTCACCAGCGGCATGGATGGAAGGCCCACTCCCGATTTGTAGGCGACATCATCAAACTGCCAATTTCCATTATTGCGATAAAGCGTACTGTATTCGTTCTCGAAGTTGGTGACGTAGATCGACGGCAAGCCGTTGTGCAGGTAGTCGCCAATCGCAACCCCCATGCAGGCCTGCTCGGTGCCGTCCTGGCTGACCGCAGTGCCCGATTCCAATCCGATTTCCGAGAACTTTCCGTTGCCTTCATTTTTGTAGAGATAATTCGGCGTCGCGTCGTTGGCGACAAAGATGTCGGGCTTGCCAGCGTTGTTGAAGTCAACAAACGTCACTCCCAGGCCATAATAGCCGTCAGGATCGTCCACACCCGCAGCTTTTGACACCTCCGTGAACGTACCGTCACCGTTGTTGTGATACAGACTGTCGCCCGCGCCTTTCAAACCTCGTGGTCCGCATTGAACATCCAAGCCTCTATAGGTGCAGATAGGGATCTTCCCGAACCCGGGAAGATTATCGAAGTGGAAATCGACATAGTTCGTGACCATCAGGTCGACAAGGCCGTCATTGTCGTAATCGCCGAACGCGGCCCCCGTGGAATTGCGCTTGTCGCCGACGCCCGCTTTGGCCGTCACGTCGGTAAACGTGCCATCGCCGTTATTGCGGTAAAGGACATTCGCTCCCAGGCATGTGATGTAGATGTCCGGCCATCCGTCGTTGTTGTAGTCCCCCACCGCGCCGCCGTTGGCGAAGCAGGGAGTTCCGATTCCGGCATGGTCAGTGACATCGGTGAAAGTTCCGTCATGATTGTTGTGGTAAAGCGCGCCGCGCGCCTTTTCACCTTTGAGAGCCATCGCAAGGCTGGGAGCGTTGGTGAAATAGATGTCCGGCCAGCCATCGCGGTCGTAATCAAGAATCAGAACGCCGCCGCTCATGGATTCCGGAATGTACTTCTTCTCCGGCGAATAAGCATGCGTAAAGCGGATCCCCGCCTTTTCGGCGACATCTTCCAACTGCGGGACCGTGCGCCCGCTGCAGACCATCTTCTTGAGCCCGGCGGGTGGCGGATGGGCTGCGTCATGCCCGGCCTGCGCGGCAAGCTGGACCGCCACAAAAAGGAGCAAACAAGCGAGCGAGAAGCGGTTTCGGTCGGAGGCAGTCACAGTTCAGTTTGGATTGCTTGACTCGGTTTCCTCCACCTGCTGCGCGCGCGGGGGTGGCAAAGTGATATTTCGGCTCTTGGCTTTCAATTCCCTATACAACTTGGCTTCGCGGTCGGCATCTTCCTTCCGCCCAGCTGAGCGATAGGCTGCCTGAAGCTGATAGTGCACCGGCTCGAAGCCCGGTTTCAGCCTCGCGGCGGCCTCGAGATAGCCAATGGCGTCCTGCGGATCATGGTTGCTCAGCAACTGTTTTCCCAGTTCGTAGTTCGCCTCCGCATGCTCAGGATCGCGTGCCAGCACGCTTCGCAGCAGTCGAAGCGCCTCATCGGTCTGCGACTGCTGCAACAAAACGAATGCGAGATGGTACTCCGCCTCAACATCTTCGGGATTCAGCTGTAATTCCTGCCTCAATTCTGCGGCGGCTTCGACAGGCCGATCCTGCCGGATGAGCGCCAGTGCGGCAATGTAATGGGCACGAAGATGCTTGGGATCCTGCTGCACGGCTTTTCGGCAGGCCACGACCGTGCGCGCATAGTCTCCCATTTGCGACCACGTTTGTGCCACCAGGATCAGCGTCTCTGGCGAGAGCTGTCGTGTTTCAAGTTTCTCCAACAAACCCCTCGCTTCCGCGTACCGGTTCAGCTTCACCAGAGATGCGGCCCACGTGTACGCCAGCTCAGGACGATCCAGCGCCGAATCTCCAAGCGGACTGAAAGTCTGGGCCGCTTCTGCAAACTCGTTTGTCGCAAACAATGACATGCCCAGCATGCTACGGGCAATATTGTCGTCAAGATTTTGCGCGACTACCGGCCGTAATGCCCGCGCAGCTGTGCCATAGTCGGAAACGCGCGCGGCCGCCATCCCAAGATTGCGCATCAGCCCAGGCGTGTCGGCATGCCAGCGCTCGGCTTCCTGAAAGTGCGCCAGTGCTTGTGAGAATTGTTCCTGACGAGCTTCAGCTGCGCCCAGGTCGTTAAGTGCGGCGGCAAGGATGGAAGCAAGTTCGACGCGGCGTTTCTCATATCTGCGCCGCGCTTCCTGTGTGGCATGAGAGGTGACAGCCTCGGGCCACTTGTGTCCGCTGTCGAGTGCAATCGCCACATCGCGCAGATCCGCTTCCAGTTGGGGCAGGGCGCGGAACGCGGCTGTGCTGGCTGCCATTTGAGCCATGCCGCTGCCTGCCATCTCCGGTATGGACGCGCTCTTCAGCAGCATCTCGCCCTGGAGTTCACGAAAACGGTGCACCGCATCGGCGGCTTCCGATTTGCGCTCTTGCTCGCTGTAAAGCCGTCCCAGGGTGTAGTACGCGCGGCGAATCTGAAAATTGCCGCGTGCGCCGTTGCCTCCAGTCAGTTCAATCGCCTTCTGCAGGTCTTCCGAAGCAGCGTTTTTGTCACCGCTTGCATAAGCGGTCAGGCCCAGATACAGCCAGGATTCTGGCCACTCCGGCGCAATCTCCCGCGCAGCCTTGAGGTAAGGCTCCGCGCCGCTGTATTGCTGATCGAAGAATTGAACCAACCCGAGTGCGAACTGAGAAAAGAAATCTTGCGAATCGAGAGCGGAGGCTTTGGCGAAATGGTCCCGCGACTCGGGCGTCAGCACCCACTCATGCCTGGCCAGAGAAATCAGGCCGAGGCGGTAGTGTGCGCGCGGGAGGGCAGGATCCAAACGCAGGGCTTCGCTTAGCTCGTGTTCGGCATTGTCGAGGTAGTTGGCGTCTCGATAGAGATCAGATAGCAGAGCATGCGAGGCGGCACGATCGTTCGATGTCCGCAACAGCGCCGAGATGATGCCCATTGCTTCGTTCCGCTGTTTCGATTGCAACAGCACTGCCACGCGCGATGCGTCGGCGCCCGGCGCCGGCCGCAGTTGGGAAGATCGAGTGAACGATTCAGCCGCCCGTGGGTAATCCCTCTTTTTGCTCCAGATCTGCCCCTGCACCAGCCAGGCATCTGCGTTGTGCGGATCGGCAACCAGAACATTTGCAACGTCACTCATGGCCGCGTCGAGGTCTCCGGCAAGCTGATATGCAAGCGCGAGCGTGACATGAGAATTTGGGGCATCCTCAAATTGCAGCGATCTGCGATAGCTTTCTACGGCCGCGTTGGCAGAGCCTCGCAGCGCCTCAAGGTCGCCAATCTGAACCAGCGCCATAGCAGCCAGGTTGCGGCTGGCATGAATAATGCCAGGCGCCTCACCCGACTGCTTTGCCGATACTAAAGCCTGCATTCGGGCTTCCAGTTCAGTAGCTTCTGACGAGAGCTTTGCGGGTGGTGCCGCCCGTGCAACCTTGGTGCGCCTGGGCTGTTGAGCAAGACTGATGGACGCTGCGCAGAAAACAATCAGAGCCAGCAAGAATGAGGTCTGAGAACGACGTTGGTGAGTCAAGGCGAGGTCAGCGGGCGCACTACTTATCCATGACACAAGACAACCTGCGCGAGATCGCAGTCTAACACGAACCGGCAGGGCCTGATCACTCAAGTCCTGCCGGTCTTTGGGGCGAAGGTTCAGAACGGTTTAGAAGGTAATTCTGAAGCCGTACTGAATTTCGCGATCATTGTTGGCCACGATTGCAGTCGCCTGCAGGTTCCCGCCTGGCGTTGCGGCTGTAATCAAGTTGTTGATTGGGCTGCAGGGCTGGTACAAGCCGTTCCCGTCAGCCGCACCGCAATTCACGCTGCCGATTGGCGGCGAGTACTGGTTGTAGTTCGGCTGGAAGTTCGGATGATTGAAGAGGTTGAACGCGTCCAAGCGGAACTGGAGCGACACGCGCTCTCCAACCTTCCAGTTCTTCTGCAGCGAAAAGTCCGTGTTCACGAATCTCGGTCCCTGGCAGAAGCCGGTAGGTTCGTTGCCGATAGTTCCGATTACGTGACCAATGACCGTAAACGCGGCAGGATTGTAAATTTGGGGCCCATGCCTGCCGGAGGTGCAACTTACCCCGGGCACAACGTCGGGCCGACGATTCTCACCGGGATGCCATGGTGGGCCGTTGTTGCCTGTGCCATACAGGCTGTTGAGGCCGAGCGCCATGCTGGGATCGACCAGCGCAGCGGTATTTTCGGAGAGTCCCGGCTGAGTAATCGTGGTTGACGGACCGGACTGCGCCATGGTGATGGCGCCGACTTGCCAGCCTCCCGCAACGCCTCTCACCCAGGGATTACTGCCGTTGAGTTCTGGAAGTGGAATGACCAAGTTGCCTACAAACATATGGGGCCGGTTGATTTGCGTGTTGCCCTTGTCCAAGCTGGGATTTCCCGCCCAGGTTAGAGTCTGTATACCGGCCGTCCCACCTGACTCATCCATGGGGAGATTCCCAATAGAGTGAGAGTAGGTGTAGGTGAAATTGAACAGCATCCGCTTCACTTTGGCTTTGAACATTGTCTGTAAGCCGTGATAGTGCGCATCGCCAAGATGCGCCCACCAGGTCATGAAGCCCTAGTTGGGATAGGGCCGATATTGGTTAATGGGATTATCGATCGGGTTCGGATTACCGTTCACTAGTTGCTTACTGAACGCACCCTGAGCCCAGAGGCTCGGCGGCACTTCGTTGATGTCCGAAGTCGAGATTTGATGGATGGTGCGATTGCCCACGTAAGCCACTTGCAAGCTGGTCTCGCGAGCAAAGCTGTGCTCCACACTCACGTTCCATTGCCAGGAGTTGGGGGAAGCATTGGAAGGATCGACTCCGCCATAAGGTGAGGTTCGCGCCGTTGCGAACTGGTCGGCCGACAGCGAAGGGCCGTCCAGTGTGCGGGAATATTCGCTTGCGTTTACCGCAAACGGAGCATTCGCGGACGTGGTAAAGATCGCGGTACGATCGCGCTGGAAGAACTGGCCAATTCCCGCACGCAGTGCGGTATTGCCATCACCAAACAGGTCGTAGGCGATACCCAAACGGGGCGCGAACAAGTGGTAATTCTGATGCTTCAGGTACTTGTTTGGGCCCGGCGTACCCGAACTGAAACTCGTTCCGAATATGCTATTGATCTTTCCGCAGGGATCGGTCCCAGGAACAATCCACAGACCATTGCAAGCATCGGATGCGGGTTTCGTCGGATCGTAAAGAGCAGGATGGAAGCTCGTCATTTGCCCGTTTGGCTGATAAGGCGTAAACAGCAGCGAATAACGAATTCCTAGATCGACAGTCAGCTTTCGGTTAACCTTCCACGAGTCTCCGACATAAAACTCGTAGTCGCGCCAACGTAACTCGTTGTAAACATCAGTCGATGTCTCCGACAGGCCGGAAAATTCGTTGTTCGGAATCATGGCGTTGGCCAGGGGCATCCCAGTGTCGATGCTTGCATTGGCTGCGGCCAAATTCAGACGCTCGGCGCTGCCGCCGCCATTGAACTCGTTCTTCAGATTGAAGCCCAGGAACATGCCAAACTTGAGGTTATGTTTGCCATGGACCCAGGAGACGTCATCGCGGAAGTTGAGATTGTCTTGCTTGTTATTCCAGGGAGCGAGCATCTGTGTAGTCCCGCCAGTCCTTCCGAAATTGAGGTTCGGAATTCCGACGGCATGTGCTTTAAGATCGCCCGGGAACAGCGGTGGGACATCAGAGTTCAGCTTGGCAGCCAAACCCGGATCCGTTCCGCCCACGGTAATGTTGATGCGGTTATTGGAATACGCAAATTCAACCGTGTTGATTAGGTTCGAGCCCAGCGTTGACGTCAGTTTCCCGATGATTGACTTCGAGGGCTGTGCCCAGTTGCTTTCCAGTTGCGGGAACTGATCATCGCCCCAGTAGCCTGCGCTAGGCGCCGGGTTTACCCAAGTATCTTGGGTGTATCGGAACGTGAGCACGTGATTACGAGTTAAGTTGTAGTCAGCGCGCACGTTTTCCTGGCGATAATTCAGCTTCGTGCTCGGATTCGCCAGCCAGTTATTGCAGCCTGCGGAGCCGTCAACCGCCGTGCCTTGCCCTGGAGGAGTGAGCGGGCAAGAGAGGTTGGGTAATGGGTAATTTCCCATCTGATCGAGCGTGGCTTGCAGAGGTTGGGCTACTTTCCATTGGTTTCCGGCCGCCTGAAATTCGGGTGGAATCGCCAGCAGCGTGTCTCCGCAGGAGATACCGCCGGAAAAATCGCCCAGGCGCTCACCTGCGGTCGGAACGCAGTTGCTGCGGTGTACCCCGCGGATTTCCCGGTTCCATTCCTGGCTCCAGAAGAAGAAGAGTTTATCCTTCTTGATCGGGCCGCCAAGAGAGTAACCAAAATCATTTCTCCTGAGGACGGGTTTGTCCTGATTGGGATTCGAATAGATGCTCCCCGTGCTGGGGCGGATGGTATTGGCACCGCGATCACTGGCCGCCTGACGCGCCGAGAACCAGTCATAGGACGTCAGCGCATCGTTTCGGCCAAAGTAAAATACGCCACCGTGCCAGTCGTTGGTGCCGCTTTTGGTCACGATGTTAATCACCGCGCCGGCCGCTTGGCCGTACTCTGGCCCGTAAGAGTTGCGCAGCATCTTGAATTCAGCGATCGAGTCAATCGATGGGTAGATGAGAATTGTTCGATTGGAGCCAACGTCATTGTTGACGGCGCCATCTACCAGGAAAAGATTACTGGTGACCGAGTTTCCATTTACTCCCATATCGACGCCGCCCCTTAAGCCTTTTCCGACCGCGTCGAAAGTTCTGGCCGCTGAAACTCCGGGTTGGAGCTGAGTTAATTCCACGAAGTTGCGCCCATTAAGCGGCAGTTCGCGGACCTGTGAGCCCATCACCACTTCACCCAATTGAGCGCTGTCGGTTTGCACCGTGATAGCGTTGGCCTCAACCGT
>DASSIO010000146.1:0-13574 GCA_035691825.1 Terriglobales bacterium
CCGACAACTGAGAACTGTTTTATGCCCTCAACGCCACGATCAATCCGGTAACGACCAAATTTGCAACTGCCAGCGGAAACAGAAACTTCCATCCGAAATCCATCAACTGGTCATAGCGGAAGCGCGGCAGCGTGCCGCGAACCCAAATATATAAGAAGAGAAAGCAGAACACCTTCAGTCCGAACCAAAAGAGTGGCAGGATATCCTGCAAAAGTCCGGGACCAAACAAGGGCCCATTCCATCCGCCGAGGAAGAGAAGCGTCGCCAGACAGGCGACCGTGATCATGTTGGCATATTCCGCCATAAAGAACATCGCAAACTTCATGGCGCTGTACTCGGTGTGATACCCGGCCACCAGTTCGGTTTCCGCCTCCGGCAGGTCAAAGGGCACGCGATTGGTTTCGGCGAAGGCCGCCATCAAGTAAATAAAGAACGCGACAAACTGACCTCGAAAAATGTTCCAATGCGGGATGACGTGATGCCAGCTGCCTTGTTGTGCTTCCACAATCGCCCTCAGACTAAAACTGCCCGACATGATCAGAACGCCAATGAGCGAAAGCCCTAACGCGATCTCGTAGCTCACCATTTGCGCGCTTGCCCTTAAACCGCCCAGTAGTGAGTACTTGCTGTTCGATGACCATCCCGCAAGCGCCACTCCGTAAACGCCCATCGAGGTAATGCCGAGAATAATAAGAAGACCAATGTTGACGTCGGTGATCTGCAGCGGTGTCCGCACACCGGCAACGTCAACCCAATTGCCCACCGGAATCACAGCGATCGAGGTCAGTGCGAACAGCACCGAGATCATAGGCGCCGCAATATACAACGGCTTGTAAACGTGCGGCGGTGTCAGGTCTTCCTTGAAGATAAACTTCACGCCATCGGCCAGCGGTTGCAGCAGCCCAAACGGTCCCACGTAACTTGGTCCCCACCGGTTCTGAATATGGCCAACTACTTTCCGCTCCAGCCACACGGAATAGGCAACCGCAGTGAGCAGGATGAAGACGGCGATGACCGTCTTAATCAGCGACACGACGATGAATAGGCCTATGCTCAAGCTGATTCCCGGTTCAGAGACTACTTGAAACAGCGTTCAGTCCGCGGCCACTTCCCCCGCGGGCACGTTTTCCCGTTTTTCGATTACTGAATTTAGAGTGTTGCAGTAGCGGCCCAGCGTACCCGACGTAAAGAGATTATCGTTGCCCGACACGATCAATGACGGGTCCTGCCGCATGCCGGGACCCATCAGCTGTGTATGCTGGTCCACGCCCGAAAGCAAATTCATGCGTGAAACATCGTATCCGGGGACAAGGCGCTGAATTTCGTCCAGAATTGCCATGGGATCGAAGGGACTCAGCTTCGGTTCGAGACCGTGTGCTTCCAGCCAGACGGCGTGGCGGTCGGCCTCTCCCGACTGCGCGCCCCGCGATTGACCCATGTCGGCGCGCGTGCCGGCCGTGCCGAATGGCACCAATCGGCGTAAGTCAAATCCCATCGCGTCCGCGATGCGCACGATGATCTCAAAATCCGTCTTCGTGCCGTTAACCTCGCCTGCCTTTCTTACCAACTGCAGATCGCCACAGGTATTTGTGAACGTACCCGATTTCTCGTATGCATTCGCGGCCGGGAGAACTACATCGGCGAGGACAGCCGTTTCGGTAAGGAACATATCCTGCACAACTACGAATGTGTTCGACAGCGCGAACGGATCAATCTGAAGCCGGGCTATCGGGTTCGAGCCTACGATATAAAGCCCTTTCAGGTTTCCGGCCTTAGCCGCCTGAATCATCCCGGGAAGCGGGAGGCCCGGAGTCTCAGGAAGTGGTTCCCATTCTTCGGCGATTTTTGTGTCTTGGGCGACCGGTAAGTATCCCGGAAGCAAATCTGGGTACATGCCCATGTCGGCGGCACCCCGCGAATTCGCGTAATCGCTCAAGCAAACAAACTTTGCCCCTGGGAATGCGCGCACAAGCTTCTCAATGGCGGCTCCGCGAAGCTCGGAACCAAAGATCACCACCAGGTCCTTTTCCCCGCGCAGCGTCTCCCGCAACTGCTTTAGATCTTCCGCGTTAGTCTGACCTGCCCCCAGCCCAGAAGGAGCGGCATCATCGTTCGACAGAAAGGCGGCGGCTGCGCCCTCTGCTGTCACCTGAGCAAACCCTGTCGCCTGCCGCTTCAGTTTGATAGGACGCGAATTGATGACGTAAAGCCGCGAGCGGTGCAGTCGCACATTGTTGCGAATCTGCCAAGCCAAGAGCGGATGCTGGTTAGTCGGATCATTCCCGATCAGCAGGATGGCAGGCGCATTGTAGACATCACGCATCGAAGCCGTTGCCGCTTTTCCCGCGGCCGCGGCGGCAAAGGCCGGGAGGTCCGCTGTGCGGTGATGATCGATATTGTTGGTCCTCAGCACCACGCGAGCGAACTTCTGCAGAAGGTAGTTCTCCTCATTCGTTGTCCGGTTCGATCCTACGACTCCAATCGACTTACCGCCGTTGTGATCGCGAATCTCGGCGAATCGCTTGCCGACCAGATCTAACGCTTCCTCCCAGGTGGATGGCACAAGCCGGCCGTTCTTGCGGATCAAGGGCTCCTTAAGCCGATCTGGATTGTCGGCGAAATCGAAAGCATATCGCCCCTTAATGCACAAGAAGTCACCATTGATGCCGCTCTTGTCCCGGTTATCGCCCCGGACGATATCCATCCCAGTGTCGGACCGGCGCACGCCCAAGGTCGTCTTGCAACCGTCCCCGCAATGGGTACAGGTGGTATCGATGTGGGTCATTTCCCAAGGACGAGTCTTGTAGCGATATGCCCCGGAAGTCAGCGCTCCTACGGGACAAATATCGATACACATCCCACACTCTTCACAATCGAGGTGGTCTCCTTTGTTGGGAGCGATCGTCGAGACCACGCCGCGGTTTTGAATGCCAAGCGCCCAGACGTCCATGCCTTCGCCACACACCCGAACACAGCGGTAGCAAAGGATGCAGCGCGGGCGATCGAAATAAACCACCGGCGACCACTGCTGCTCGTCGCGATGGTTCTTGATGTCAATGAACTTCGATTCCGCGGCTCCGTAGGAGAACGTCATGTCCTGCAATTCGCACTCACCACCCGCATCGCAAACTGGGCAGTCCAACGGGTGATTTGCCAGCAACAGCTCAACCATCCCTTTGCGTGCTTGGTGGATCTCCGCAGAGTCGGTGGTAACTACCATGCCCTCGCTTATCACCGTTGTGCAGGCGGTTTGCAGTTTCGGCATCTTCTCAACCTTGACCAGGCACATTCGGCAGGCGCCCTGCAGCGAGAGGTTCGGGTAGTAGCAGAAGGAGGGAACCTCGATCCCCACACTCTTGCAGGCCTCGATCAATAGGGTTCCGGCGGGTGCCGTCACCTTCTTGCCATCGACCGTGATGTTTACGTCAGGCATTTAAGATTTTGGAATCTGTAATCGGGTAATTTCGTAATTTAAAACCAGTCACCTGCTTCTTGCCGTGTGCTGGGATGCCGTGAAGATGGCACTCAGTTCATGCGCTTCATTCAGCAGACTCTCGAGACGATCGGCGCGCACGACACCACAGTCCGCGAGCATCTCCAGCCAAAACACGGTCTCATCCGTTTCCTCGACGACCACTCCAATCCTGGCAACCCACTCTGCTCGGGATCTCGCGCGACAAGCTGCTCGGTAATTCGCGGCCACCGATGTTCCGCATCGAATTACCTGCTTTCCTAGTACTTGAGCGTCCACGGTTCGAGCGCGTGAGCGGTACAGCTTCACAATGCGAACAGCGCATGCTTTAGTTCGATCCCGTAGTTCCTGTTGCGGTGTAGGCATCAGGACCTCGGCACAGAGCGTTTTAAATTACAAAATTACCAGATTCCAAGATTACAAAATCAGACTAGGACCGGAAGCTGCTCCACCCTGCCCGCTTTCTCAAACGGGCACGGTCTGCCTTCCAAATGGTCTTCAAACTCCTTCCGAAATTTTTTCACGAAAGCGATCGTTGGCATCGCTGCAGCATCGCCCAAAGGGCAAAATGTTCGCCCCAACATGTTCTCGGATAAGTATTGGATGTTGTCGATGTCCTTCTTAATGCCGCCGCCGGCATGAAAACGAATCAGCGTCTTCTTCAGCCAATCGGTACCTTCGCGGCAAGGAATGCACCAACCGCAGCTCTCATGTTGGTAAAACTTGATCGTGCGCAGAGCAAACTTGACGATGCAAGTAGCGTCGTCCACAACCACCACACCGCCTGAACCCAACATCGATCCTGCTTTCATCAGCGAATCGAAGTCCATAGGTACGTCAATCTCCTCCGGAGTCAGGCATGGAGTCGAAGATCCCCCGGGCACGACGGCCTTCAGCGTGCGTCCGTTAGGAATGCCGCCACCCACGTCATAAATCATTTTCTTCAGGTTGTAGCCCATGGGTAGCTCATAGACTCCCGGCCGTTCGAGATTGCCACTCAGACAAAACAATCGTGTGCCGCCATTTTTGGCAGGGCCCAGACTGGCATACCAGTCAGCGCCGCCCAGCATAATATGAGGAACACTAGCCAGAGTTTCGGCATTATTGATAACCGTGGGTCCGCCCCAAAGGCCCACAACGGCCGGAAAAGGCGGCCGGATGCGCGGAATGCCGCGCTTGCCTTCCAGCGATTCCATCAAGGCAGATTCTTCGCCTACCTCGTAAGCTCCGGCGCCACCATGCCAGTAAATATCCAGATCGTACCCGCTACCGAAAATGTTCTTGCCCAGAAAACCGCGAGCATATGCGTCTGCGAGCGCCTTCTGCATAATGACCGACAAATACCGGTACTCGCCTCGGATATAGATGTATCCCGTATGCGATCCCACCGCTATGGACGCGATCATGACGCCTTCAATCACCGAGTGCGGGTCGTGCTCAAAAATCAGACGGTCCTTGCAGGTGCCGGGTTCGCTCTCGTCGCCATTGCACAGCACATATTTCGGCTTGGGCGACTGTTTGGGGACAAACGACCACTTCATCCCGGTGTTGAACCCGGCGCCCCCACGTCCCCGCAGGCCGGAGTTCTTAATTTCATTGATGATCGTGTCCGGCTGCGTGGCTAGCGCTTTCTGCACCGCCTTGTAGCCATCGAGTTCCAAATACCGATCAATATTGGTCGCACCCTGCCCAAATCGTTTGGACACGACCTTCACTTCATCGGGATGGGAAACCAAATACGCCATTTTGCAATTTGGTAATTGTGTAATTTGGTGATTTAAGGCAAACCGGGCATCCAATCCGAGTTTGTCTTAAATTACAAAAGTACAAAATCCAACTTACTGCGTTGCTTTCTTCTTGTACTCATCCAGAACCTGGTCCATCTTTTCCGGTGTCAGATTCTCGTGAAAATCGTAATTGACCTGCACAGCAGGCGCCCAGCTGCACGCTCCGATGCACTCCACTTCTTCGAGCGAGAACAGTTCATCGGCTGTCGTCCCCTTGTGCCCGATCCCTAGCTCTTGTTTGCAGTGATCGAAAATTTCTTCACCCCCCCTCAACATGCAAGCGATGTTCGTACAGACTTGCACGTTGTACTTGCCACGAGGCTTGGTGGTCAGCATGGAGTAGTAGCTGATCACGTTGCGCACATCGAGTTCGGTCAAGTCCAGCCTTGTGGCTAACTCGCTCACCACTTCATCGCTGACATACCCAACTTCATCTTGCGCATACAACAGCGTGGGCACCAGTACGGACCTCTTGGTTGGATAGTGGGTCAGCATCTCGCTGAACCGGTGCTCGAACTCTTCTGAAAATTTCATAAACTCTTTACCACAGAGGACACAAAGGTTCACAAAGGCCGTTCCTTCCTGCTCCTTCGTGTCCTTTGTGGTGAATTACCGTTCTGTTCACTAGCGATCAACTTCTCCTAGCACGATATCGATGCTGCCAATCGCTGCCACCACATCCGCGATCAGGCGTCCTTCGCACATGGTTGGGAGCGTCTGCAAGTTCGCAAGGCAAGCCGAACGCATGTGCACGCGATAAGGTTTCGCTGTGCCATCACTCACGACGTAATAGCCCATTTCCCCGCGCGGAGATTCAACTGCCAGATAAACTTCACCTTCCGGTACGGCAAAGCCTTCCGTAATAATTTTAAAGTGATAGATGAGGGCCTCCATTTGGGTCTTCATCTTCTCGCGGTCGGGCAAGATGACTTTTGGTGCGTCTGCTTTGATGGGACCTTCCGGCATGCCATCCAGCGCCTGTTGCACGATGGAGTTCGACTCTCGCAATTCTTCAACCCGGCAGATGTAACGAGCGAACACGTCCCCTTCTTGGGCTACTGGAACTTTGAACTTGAACTTTTCATAACCCGAGTACGGCATATCGCGCCGCAAATCGATATCAACCCCGCTGCCGCGCAGGGTGGGCCCGCTTGCCCCTAATGCAATCGCATCCTTTGCTGAGAGTGTCGCCACTCCCTTGGTTCGCTTGAGCCAAATCGGATTGGCCGTCAGCAGATTCTCGTATTCGTTGATCCGGTCAGGGAAGCGTTTGACGAAATGCTCGACTCGCTCGAAAAACCCGATGGGCGGCTCCAGCGCCAGCCCGCCAATGCGGAAGTAGGAAGTCATCATGCGCTGGCCGCTCACCATCTCGAACAGGCGCAGAATGTCTTCGCGCTCCCGGAAGCAGTACAGGAACACGCTCATCGCCCCAATGTCCATGGCGTGAGTGCCGAGCCAGACCAGGTGCGAGTTGATGCGGCTCAGCTCATTGAGCAGCACGCGGACCCACTGCGCCTTGGGCGGAATTTCGAGCCCGAGCAGCTTCTCGACCGCCAGGCAGTAGCAAAGATTGTTGGTGAGCGGGCACAGATAGTCAATCCGGTCCGTCAGAGGCACCACCTGCTGATAAAACTTGGCTTCGCAGGTCTTCTCGATACCGGTATGCAGGTAGCCGATGTCCGGCATTATTCGAACAACCGTCTCGCCATCGATCTCCAGGAGAAGCCGCAGTACACCGTGCGTTGAAGGGTGCTGTGGGCCCATGTTCAGGATCATGGTGCGATCCTGACCGGGTTCCATCACCGGAGTTGGCGTCAGGTGCGCCATAATCAGCGATAGCCCTCCACCGGATAATCTTTGCGCAAAGGATGTCCCTCCCAATCTTCGGGCATTTGGATGCGCCGCAGGTAGGGATGACCGCTAAACCGCACGCCGAACAGGTCAAAGACCTCCCGCTCGAAAAAGTTCGCCGCTGGCCAGATCGAAGTAACCGAATCCACCACGGGACTGCTTCCGTCCAACCTCACTTTGAGGCGAACTCGTTCTTTGTTCGGGATTGATAACAGGTGGTACACAACCTCGAAGCGGGGCTCCGAGGGGTACCAATCTACGCAGCTGACGTCGGAAAGAAAGTTAAAAGGACACTCAGAGCCGTCTCTTAACAACGCGCAGGCCTCACGAATCGCTGACCTGTCGATCCAGATTGTCAATTCGTCACGGTCGAACTTAGCTGACTCGACGGCCGCCGAGTTCCACGTCAGAATACGTGCTAGTGCGGGATGACCTTTGAGTTGCTCCGGATCCGTAATGGCGGGCGATACGGGCATTACAAATCACCCCGTCCGGTCGAGGAGGTACCCCAGTCCAGCACTCCCTTTTTCCAGATGTAGAAGAAGCCGACCAGGACGATGCCTATGTAGACCAGCATCTCCCAGAACCCGAACATCTTGAGATCGCGTAAAATGATCGCCCACGGGTAAAGAAACACCGCTTCCACATCGAACAATATGAAGAGCATGGCCACCAGGTAAAACTTGACCGAGAACCGCTCCCGCGCATCCCCCACGGGGGCCATGCCGCATTCGTAGGGAGAAAGTTTGGCGCGGGTCGGCTTCCTTTGACCCAGGATCCAGGACAGAATGACAATCGCGCTCGCAATGAGCCCAACTACCAAAAAATGGATCAGCAGTGGGATGTAGCGGGCGAAGTAATTGTCCGGCATAGGAGAGCTATATATAATGCGCGCACAGGCACTACGCTAAACGTTCTAGCTTATTGTTCGCATCCGTTCAGTGTCAAGCGACGCGGGCGGAGTCGCTGGAGTGGTTGTGAGTCTCCGCCGTATTTGGATTCGACTGGTAAAGAAAGATCCCATGATCTTTGGCTTCAACACTGACGTGAAGCACGGCGACACGATTTACCACGTGCAAAGCGAGGCACGGCAGAACGAATTTCTTTTCCAGACACAGGTGTTCGTTCGCGGCCGGTGTGTCGGGAAACGAGCTACCTCCTACGCCGATCGCGCCCCGGACCCGTTCTTCACCGACAAGCAAAAGGAAACTATGCTGCGCGATCAGCACCGTTACGTGCTGGACGCCATTCGCGAAGGCAAGCTGGAAGATGTTCTCGACAAACGGGACACGCCCGAGACTCTGGCCGCCATCAAAGAACTGGATCTCAAGTGGCTTAATGCCGATTCTGTTCACAGCAATGGGCTTTTGGTCATGAAGATTCGGGTTACCGAAGGTGGTGCTGCCGCGCCCTCAGCCAAGCTGGTGTCCCGTGTCGAGCGGCCAGAAGCGGAGCCAATTTACTCCCAGGCAGTATGCGATGAGGCCGGCACTGCCGAAATCAAAATTGACTTGCATGAATCAGTGCTGCCCGATTTAGCTATTCTGGTCCAGGCGGACTGTAACGGCCGCACCGCTACTCGAAAGTTCAAGCTGAAAAAGGCCAGCTAGGGGCAGACATCCTCGCCCGCCCTGCGCAGCAAAGCTTTGCAAACCCGCTAAGCACAGCCTAGTTTCGCTCCAGTTGCAGAGATGCGCAGCCGATTGCGACAATCTGTTCGATGCATCTACAGATCAACGGTGAAGATAAGGTCTTTCCATCCCCCCTCACACTGGCAGCCTTGATCGAAAGCATGGGCATGAAGCCGGACCGGGTTGCCGTCGAACTCAATCGAGACATCGTTCCGCGCGTCCGTTGGGCCGAAACAAATCTCTCCGATGGAGACCGCCTGGAGATCGTGCATTTTGTGGGCGGCGGGAACTTTTGAGTCTTACCAAGCGTTGCAGTGGATTGCACAGCAATCGACTGCGAGTCGAGGGACCTTGGGTTGCAAGCTAACTCACGTCACCTGCTTACCAGACTTCGCACCGCTTTTCCGGCGCCATTGCTAACCCTGTCTTACACGAAAATGCCTTCTGAAACTCCGGTAAATTCACAACCACTCCGTTCACTCTGTATTTAGTTATGGAGTGCGGATCAGTTTGCGCCTGTAACCGCATCATTTCCGGCGTGTCATTCTCACACCACCCCTGTCCGTAGCTGACGAAAAACCGCTGCTCAGGCGAGAGCCCAAACTCGCTCTCCTGGTCTCCGATTAGTCCAGACGCGCGTTGCATGAACGCCATCAGAGCCAGCTTCAGCCCCCCGATATCCGCAACGTTCTCGCCCAGGGTCAACTTACCGTTGAGATGAACATCGTCCACGGCGACGAACTGATCGTACTCATGCGCCACGCAAGCGGTGCGGCTGTCAAACTCTTTGCGGTCTGCAGGCGTCCACCAGTTCTCCAGATTACCCTTGGCATCGAACTGGCTCCCTTCATCATCGAAACCGTGCGTCAATTCGTGGCCAATCACGCCTCCGGCGTCCCCGTAGTTGACGGCGTCGTCCGCCTTAGGGTCGTAAAAAGGCGGTTGCAGAATCCCGGCAGGAAAATTGATGTCATTCATCTGCGGGTTGTAGTATGCGTTGACAGTGGGCGGCGACATTCCCCATTCTCCGCGATCCACCGGCTTTCCAATTTTCGCGAGCTGGCGGCGAGATTCGAACTCTGCTCCCCTCAGGTAGTTGCCTAGGGCGTCGCCCCGCTCTACTTGGTAGCTGGAGTAGTCACGCCATTTATCTGGATAGCCGATCTTGTTCGCGATAGCATGCAGTTTCTCGAGCGCTCGTTGTTTGGTCGCCGGAGTCATCCAGGACAACTGGTTGATGTCTCGCCCCATGGCATCTTCGATGTCTTTCACCATCTGCAGAGTTCGAGCTTTATTCTCCGGTCCGAATACTCGCTCAACGTACTTCTGCCCGAGCGCCTCGCCGAGTTGATGATCGGTAGACCGCACGCACCGCTTCCATCTTGCCTGCAGCTCCTTCTGGCCTTGCAGCTTATGGCCGTAAAAATCAAAGTTCTCGTCTACAAATTTTGCCGACAGCATGGGCGCGGCGGCGTGTACAAGATGCCATCGCAAGTACGTCTTAATGGAATCGAGGTCTTGCTGCTGCAAAACAGTGTTCAGCGCCTTGAAGAACTGCGGCGCCGTGACATTGAGACTTGCTACAGACGGAGTGTTGGTGGCTCGCAGGTAGCGATTCCAGGCGAAAGCCGGATCTATGCTTGCCAGCTGACTCACCGATAATTTGTGATAAACGCTCGCAGGATCACGACGTTGCACGACGGTCAAAGAAGCTTTTGCCAGTGCTGTCTCGAGGGCCATGATTTTCTGCGCATCAGCGCTCGCTTGTTGCGGCGTTTCCCCAAGCAGTCCGAGCATGTTGCCAATGTGCGTCAAATATTGCTTGCGGGTCTCCACCGACTTGGCATCCGTACGCGTGTAGTAATCGCGCTCAGGCAAGCCCAGGCCACCCTGATCCGCCTCGGCAATAACCGAAGTAGCGTCCTTGAAGTCCTGGTCTGATCCAAAATTGAAAAATGCATTCGATCCCAGCAGGTGCAAATGCGCGAGTTCGTCCGGCAGTTCGGACTTAGATTTGAGGGCCGCTATCCGTTCCAGTTCTGCCTTCAGAGGCTCGCTTCCTTTTTCCTCGATTGCTTTCTCGTCCATGCAGGACGCGTAATAATCGCCAATCTTCTGCTCGACCGCTGACCGTTGCCCCTTTTCGTCGTCGGCCTTCTCCAAAATGTCGCGCAGGATCAGACGATTTCGTTCGGCCAGCTCGGTGTCGCGGCCATAAGAAGCCTGATCAGGCGGGATTGGATTTTGCTTGACCCAGCCGCCGCAGGAGTACTGGTAAAAGTCGACACACGGATCAGCCGCCTTGTCCATCAGGTTGGGATCCAGTCCTCTGAGCGCTTTGAGTTCTGAAGGCGGCGTTGCCTGCGGCATCGTTGCGGGCGAAACCGCCGGAGTCATGCGCGGAGTACTCTCAGGGCCGGGCTTCTGCGGTACCTGAGGCTTGGGATTGACTTGTTGTGGCTCTGTCGTCGATTGCGCAAGAGCGATCAATGAAAAACAAGCAATGGCAATGATGGCGAGGATGCGTCGCATTCATTTCTCCTGGGTCGCTGGCCGCCGAGGTCACTTGCAATAACGGATTCCCTTGCAACCACGGCGCGGGGAGTTAAACCACTCTGGGCGGAAAGTCTAGTTGTTTGGCATTGTTTCGTCCAGTTTCGAACCGCCTGCAGGGCGATTTGCTCTCCCTTTAAGGAAGCGCCCAGCCCTCACAGTCGGAACCCGTCTCGTCAACAGCCGAGAGCCCACGTGATTGCTTGACACAAGCTGCTTCGGGCCTAAAATGTTTAAAACATTCTTGGGGATTATTGTTGTGAATCAGATGAGGAGCGAGTTCACATCCAGGGAAGTGATTGGGTTGACAGGAATCACCCCTCGCCAGCTCCAATGGTGGGACGAGCGTGGAATTGTAGTTCCGCGCCGGGAAGGCAGGTGCCGGGTCTATTCGATCAAGGGACTGACCGAGGTCGTGGTTATCTGTGAATTGCGCCGCCGTGGTTTCTCTCTGCAGCGCGTGCGCAAGGTTATCCGTTTGCTGCAGCGGGAATTCGGAAAGACTCTAGCGGAGACAGTAGCGGGAGCTTCCGAATGTCACCTCCTTACCGACGGCGACACAATTTACCTGGAGACCTCGGCTCGCCACATTGTGGATATTTTGAAGAATGCCCGGCAGCCAATGCTGGCAATTTGCCTCAGCGATACAGTACGGCAAGTGCGTGCAGACATTCGCGGACTTAGAAAACATAACGGATCGGCTCGCATGTTCCGGAAGCGGGCGGCTTCGTAGCATGAACTTCGAGCAACGGGAGGCCACATGGTCGGAGAGTTAAATATCCTGAGCGAGTGGATTCCGGAGTACATGGAGCCAGGCACAATTTTTGTTCTGGAAAATGCCGGCAAGGTCGGCGAAAAAGACGATCCCTACTGGGCTGTACTTTCCTGTCCTTCCTGTGGAACCCTTGGCCTGATCACCAGAAAGCAGATTAGTGGGCTACTGCCGGTGATGTGCGGCTCCGATAAGTGTGCTGCACAATTCTTTATCCGCGACAGCGAGATCGTCCCGCGAAAGCCATTCTGAGCCGAATCTGTTATCCCGAGCGCTGCCAAAGCGCAGTGAACAACGGCAAGTCAATTCGGGTGTTCCCCTCTCAACAGAAAAACCCGGCACGTGTGTGCCGGGGATCTGAATCAGACGCAGCGAAAGCGAGTTAATACCCTTCAGGGCTGAAGGGCAAGACTGTTACGAATTCTTAGACGGTTTGGATCCGTCAACATCCTTATCAGCCTTATCCGGTTCCTTCAGATCCTGATCGGCTTCCTTCTCGCCCTTTTTCGCCTCGAGCTTGTTGTCAGCTCCTGGGTCGAGAGTTTGAATGGCCTTGCCCAGGCTCATCGACTTGCTCCCAGTGCCGGCGGGGCAGACGGAACCCGCAGCAGGGGCCGTTCCGGTCATATCGGACTTCATGCATGCAAAGCTGATGCCCAGGTTCTTGCTTACGTGGGCCGCGGCCACGCACTGCCCGAGGTTCTTGAACCCGGAGCAGGCTTGCTGGGCTGGCATGCCGGTGAGATGCTCGATCTTTCCAGCGAGCTTGGAATTCTTCGCCAGCTGCTGGTCGGTAGTCATGTGGTGGTGGCCGGACTTGTGATCGAGATTATCGTGGTCGCCGAGCTTGCCGTGATCGTCATGATCGCGCAGGCCCCCGTGGTCACTCATGTCATGACCCATGCCACCGTCACTCCCGTGCCCATGTTGCGCGAAGGCTGGTGCGCAGTAGAGAGCCAGGGCCAACACAAGCGCTGAAACTTGTACCTTCTTCATCCTTTTCCTCCTGAGGTAAGTCAGCTGCCAAGTCAATGCGAATAACGCCGGTAGAGCTTTCCAACATTCATGCCGATCGTGAATGAGACCGAGTTCAGATCGAATTGCAGACTTCTGGTGTAGCCAAGTTCCAAATCGACGTAACGGGAAGGGGTCGCATCAATCCAGGTGGAAAAGCCGTTATCTCTCGCGATATCGGCTGGACCGCTAGTCTGTTGATTATCCTCGAACACCCCATGTCCCGAAGGATTCGGTCCTTTGCCGTCGACCTTACTGAAGACAGTTTGCTGCCCAAACGGAACGATTTCGTATCCTGAAGCGCCGACGCTGAAAAACCTGTTCAAGTCGTAGCTGGCGCCGCCCTGAAAATGCGTGTTGTACCCCAATGTGGTGAATGGGCGCAGGAAAAACTGCGAGTCTCCAACTGTGTTCGCGAAGCCCGCTTCCAGAAATGCCGTGAGGCTGGAAAACGAGTGTTCGACCCGGTTGTTCCAATCGAAGGTCGCGCG
>DASSIO010000147.1:0-5249 GCA_035691825.1 Terriglobales bacterium
ACGTAGTCCTTTCCCCACTGCCTTTCGTAATCAGAGCGCGAAAGACGGTACAGGAACTTCCGTTTCGCGAAATTCGGCGTTTCGCGCATCAGCTCCTTCTTATGAATTTGCAGCGCCACATGGGTCATTTGCGGAATCAGCCGGCTGATCGCGAAGCGGTACGAACCCACAGCCAGATCCTCGTGGGGAAGCACGTCTTTCAACTCCACTCCGTACACGACGGGAAAGGCCCGATCCAGCAGGGACTTGGACACTTGGAATCCGATGAAATCGTGGTACTGCTGCGAGGCATAACGATTCTTCGCGACCTGCACGGTGTCGAACCCGAACTCGGTTTTCAAATGCGCCGTCTTGTCCTGCGCATACCGCACGGATTGGCCAAACTTCGCCCGCAGCTTAGGATATTGAACGGCGACAGCCTGGTTGACCGCCGGATGACCGGCGATATCCGATGCATAATGGGACAGGGCGCCCAGTGCGAAGGCATACTCGTTGACATCCCGGCTTTCGAGCAGCAACTCGCGAACGAAGTCTCCGCTGCGAACGTAATGCACCAGGTTGCTAAAATCCTTGCTGCCGAACGGGTAGTAACCGAGATCCTGGATGACGGCGCCTCCATAGGCGTAGGCATGCGCCTGCCTGATCTGGTCTTCCGAAAGTTCCGGATATCGCTTGAGCAGGAGGGGTTGGATCTCATCGGCCCAGAGCAGATCTACGATTTCCTCGTGCGTCAGAACGGAGTACGCGGACGAGGCAGCATCGCACATCAGCAAGAGGACGACTATTGCCAATGCGCGGACGTATGGGAAATGCCGACCGTCAGCCACGGTACCTCGCGATGAAACTGTCTGTTTTGAACCTAACCAACAAAAGACCGACTCTGCTCTAGATTTCATGATCCTTGTGGCCCGGAATCCTGTGGCCCCTGCTGCACGGCATCTATAGCTTGGCTCAATTCCCTGCGGAATACTGTGCAAAATGGGTCAGTTCACGTTGATGGAAAGGCAGGTGACAGCTATGCGGAAGCAGTGGCTGTAACCGCCAAGAAAACCTTCTTCTGCTCCGCGGTGATGGTGCCTGGTCGACCTCATTCTTCCATTTCGGAGCAGTGAGCCATTTGGCTGTTGGCAATGCAGAGGAACCAGCGTAGGGTCATACATGAGAGAGTGCCTCCTACGCCTTTCGGGTTTTCTGAACTAAGTCAGTCCACCTGAAGTTTCCCCTCTTAGCGATCGGAACCTGCACTGCCATGGGAGTCTTTTTATGGTCCTCGAGAAATGGCTTGACGCCGGCCAAGCCGATAAACCGATAGATGACAGGACTGAGCGCATAATCCGAGAATTTGAGCGCGATGGATACCACTCTCAGACCACGGTCGACTCGCGGGGCCACCGTCAAATGCGATTCTCTAAGTGCTTGCCCGATCGGCCGGCGAGCTCGCCAGGTGGATAAACGTCAGCAGCGCGTAAAGGCGCGGGATCGCCTTGGACGTGCTACGCGAGGTAGATGTCGGACTGTGCAATATGGAACATCCCGAAGTTAGCGGCCGGGTTACTCTCGATTAATCGCCAAGCGGCAAGAGTGTGAGCAGCCTTGCACAGACGGTGGCGAGCAAGGGCTCAGGTGTTAGCAGGCGGAGAACCGTGGCCGCGTCCCGGGTGTGAAGGACGATAACTGTCCTTGATGTCTTCCATCTTTCCTTATCGGCAAGCCATGCCGATGTTGTTTCAAACGTTGTCAACAGAATCGGGAGTCTCCAATGAAACCCAGCATACGACAAGCAATATGGATACTTGCTCTGGCATTCGCGGTCGCCTTGTTCGTTACTCCGAAGCTCACCGCCGCCAATCATACGCAGCAAGACCAGCAGGACAGCCAGACCAACAGCAAGGACAATGCCAACAACCTCATGTACCAGCAAGGCTTCGACCGTGGGCAGGCCGACCGTGCGAATAATCTGCCGCACCAGTATCGCCTGCAACCCAATAATGCGGACGACCGCCGTGCCTATGAGTCTGGGTACGATCAAGGCTATCAAAATAGTCGTGATGCCAACCCTTATTCCAGCGGGCAGAATACCCAGAATGGTGCCCGATCCGAACCCAATGGCAATGTGGCGGCCCAGAACGGCTTTCAGGATGGCGCCAACGACGGTCTGCAGGATCGGCAAGCGGGATACAGATCTCGTGCCACGAAGCATCACAGTTACAAGAAAGGAAACCGCGGCTACAGTTCCGGTTTCGGTAGCAAGGACCAATTCAAAGCCTCGTACCGTCAGGCCTACATTCAGGGATACGAAAAGGGCTATAACGGCCAGGGCTCCGGCCAGGCATCCGACAACAGGTAATCCCGCTTGAAGCACGGCGGGATTCTTGCTGGATCGAAGCGTTTCGTCTATGGACGAGGCGCCTAACAATCGGATGATTAGAACAGTAGATGATTAGAAATAAAGGAGAACTCAATGACCAAGATTTCGCTGTTGATCGTATTTGTTGTGGCGTTTAGCTGGAGTTCTTGGGCGGCGGACGCAGCAAAAGAACTTGATGCTGCCGCGCAAGTAGTGCAAAACATGACGTCTTCCAATCAAATTCCGGCTCCTCTGTTTACACAAGCCAAGTGTATCGCGGTGATCCCAGGACTAACCAAAGCCGGATTTGTCGTCGGTGGTCTGCACGGCAACGGAGTAGTGAGCTGCCGGACTAATGCGGGCTGGAGCGCGCCAGCGTTCATCAGCATCAGCGGTGGCAGCGTAGGCCTGCAGGCCGGGGGGGAACATCAGGACATCATCCTGTTGATGAACAATCAGGGGGAACAGGAACTTATGAACGGCCATTGGGATCTCGGGGCAGAAGCTGTTGCTGCCGGCCCAACAGGCAGCAGTGCGGGAGTAAGCGAAAGCACCGGCTGGACGGCGCCAGTTCTTTCTTATGCACATTCCAGCGGAGCCTACGCCGGTGCGAACCTCGGGGGCTCGAAAATAACCGTGGATCAGGACACCATGCATAACATCTATGGCCCAAGCGCTACATTTCAGGGCATCCTGGATGGTCAAGTGCAGCCGCAAGCATCTACACGGCAGTTCCTGGCTGCTTTGCAGCAGGTGGCTGGCAAGTGATCCATTGATTGAGTCCACTCTGCTCCTGGGTGTACTTAGTACAAGTCGAAATAGAGAACCTCGAGTCAAACGCGACTTGTCGGTTCAATTTGGAGACGGCCAGGCGCAGAGTGTTGGTGGCGTAACAAACAGGGAGCCAGTTCGCTCCACTGTTTGTTGCCCCACCATTTAGATGATGCATGTGAAGAATGGGGCTTTGGCTGCGTACGCTGAATAGTGAGAGTTCATATAGGCCGACAGAACCCTTCAAGCTCGAGCCGTGGCTCACGAAGCCGAAATCACTAAAACGGCCAGACCAAGGCTCTGGTTGTTGCCAGTTCTCGCTTTATTGGCGACGCTCGCCTCATCGTCACAGGTAACTTCGCCCCATCACTTGGCCACGCGGTGGCGCGGGCTTACGTCGGCTGCGACCGTCTCCGGCTTCCCCGTGATCAGCCGCACCCCCCGCTCGTACGTAAAGTACGACCACGCCCATTGAAACATCACCACAAACCGGTTGCGGAACCCGATGAGAAAGAAAATGTGCACGACCAGCCAGGCCAGCCAGGCAAAAAGGCCGGAGATATGAAGTTTCCCGAACTGTGCTACTGCGGCGGCCCGTCCAATGGTCGCCAGGCTGCCCTTGTCCACATAATGAAATGCCTCTCGCTGCCGACCCGTGAGATCGCGTTCGATGTTCTTTGCCACCGCTTTGCCTTCCTGAATCGCTACCGGTGCGACCCCAGGCAGCATTTTTCCGTCCTCCGTGCGAAACGCGGCCAAGTCGCCGATCACGAATACTTCCGGGTGGCCCGGAATGCTGAGGTCTGGCTGCACAAATACGCGCCCCACACGATCCACTGGTGCCCCCAGCACTCGACCGAGCGGCGAGGCGGCTACACCGGCCGCCCACAGAGTGACCGTGGCAGGAGAGCACCTTGTCACCCATCCGAACCGCCTGCGGCTCCACTCCCTGTGGGCGATCTGCTCGCTCAAATACGGCCTCATGTCAGCGACCTTAGACGATAGTTCCGGGAAAAAGGTTACTGCGATCGCTTCCAGCTAACGCCATTTGAAATTGGAGCGACCCCGCCCGGGCGGCACACAATTCCTCGGTAGGGTTCCGAGGCTGAGCGAGAGAGGCTGCGACTGGCGCTGCGATGTGTGCGTTATTGAGCAGACTGGGCAACCCTTGCTTGATAAGGTTTAGTCGACGTCATTCGTTCGAAAGGCTGGCTATATGGTGTCCGAGAAGAGAGTCACGTGTTTCCCGCCATCCCTGTCCCTTTTCTCGGGCGATGTCCCGCAATTTTCTGATCAGCCCAGAGTCCACTGCCCGGACGACGAAGGCTCCTCACGAATGGGCGACGAAGGCTGTCCCAACGAAAACCCAAGCGTAGACGATGCCACTGGGTACTCAAAAGAGGAGGAGGAAGCTACTTCAGTGAGCAGCGAACAGTTCTTATGACAGCATGCTTGGAGAGTGCTCAGCAATCGAAGATGGATCCAGTAACTTTTACGTGGAAGCTGACCGTGACCGACCGCCGACTCATGTGGCTCCAGAAAAAACGCCCCGGTGCGTACGGTCATAAACTCCAGTTGTGGGCAATAGGAGCTTTCAAGGAATCCTCAAGCCCGCCACTGGTCTCGGTTGTGGGATGAGACGTGACCCGTAAATTCAGACCGACGGTAAGTTCGCAAGAGCAAAGCTGGGAGTCCGAGCGGATGGAGATGAGATCTAAAATGCCGGGTAACTGCTGCGTGGCGCTGTGGTTAGGAGTTGGTCTAGGTGCTCTTGGGACTCTTAACGCCGTGCTTAGCATCGGTAATCTGATGCTGATATTTCTGGCGTTATCCGTCTTGACCTGCTCGGTATGGTCCAATTTTCGTTGTGGTCCAAGCTTCGACGTTCTTGGCTCTCGGAAAAGCCAGGAAAATCTACCGCCTGTCGGTTATTAACCGGACACTAATTGAAAGGAGTCTACAAAGCATGGCCACGAAGTTTACTCCACTTCACGACCGCGTTCTGGTGCGGCGCATAGAAGAAGCTGGCACCACTCGGGGCGGCATCCTCATCCCCGATTCCGCCAAAGATAAACCACAGGAGGGCGAAGTCGTTTCGGTTGGCAAGGGCAAGACCAATGACGAAGGCAAG
>DASSIO010000148.1:0-8467 GCA_035691825.1 Terriglobales bacterium
CCCATTGTATGTTCCCACTGACGTCCGTTATCACTATCGCATTCGCCGCCGACTCCAGTGCCGCGGTCTGCAGCCGGTCATGTTCTTCCGCTCTCTTTCGCTTGCTGATATCAATCGCTACCCCCACCACGCAGGGCACCTTCGCAAAGAGGATGCGCACACCGGTCAGGTAGCAGGGGATTTTCACTCCACTCTTCGCCACCAGCCAGGCTTCTGTCTCTGCAGCACCATGCTCCAACGCATTTTTCATGGCCTGCTCCACCACATCCAGGCTCTCCGGCGCCACGGTACTCAACACACCCTTTTCAATGGCTTCCGAAGCGGAGTAACCGAGGAAATTCGTATTCCATCGGCGGACATTCCCGGAAGCATCGAAGACACACACAACTCCCGGCAGACTTTCCATCAGGGAATCGGACAAGGCGATCGACGCATTCAACTTTGCCTGTTCGCGCCGAAAGAAAAATGAACTCAGAAGAAACACCAAGCTTCCGCAAAACAAAATTGTGAGGGTATGAGATCCCCAGGCCGTAAGATTCGTTAGGCTAGCTTCTTTTATCGTCTCGTAGGCGGTTGTGGCCAGGAGACCGGCAAGTCCCGCAGCCAAAGCCTTCCAGAGATAGTGCAGTCTAGGCAGATTGGACATTTTTAAGTTCAGCTTGGACTTCCCCACGCTATCGGGCGCGTGCGATCACCAACGTCATATCGTCCTCTTGCTCGCCTACTCTGAATTGCGCCAGGGCGTCCTCTACGCTCCTCAGTACTTGTGCGGCTTCATGGTCCCGATTCTTGTGCACTATTTCGAGAAGGCGCGATTCCCCAAATTCTTCTCCGCTATCGCCAGTCGTCTCCGTGATTCCGTCCGTGTACATAATCAACACATCTCCCGTCCCCAATTGAACTGTGGCTACAGAGCATTCCCACTCCAAGAACAGGCCAAGCACAGTGGAGGTCGCCTCCAGCCTCTCAACAGCACCTTCCCTGCGGAGCAATATAGGAGGGTTATGCCCGCAATTAACGTAGTGCAATGTTCGAGTAGCATCGATGTAGTGCCCGAAGAACAGAGTGACATACCGTTGGTTCGCGCTGTGCTTATGAATGTGCGCGTTCAGGGAGGCCAGGAGTTGGGGGAGATCATTTATGCCAGTCGTGCGCCGGCTCTGGAGGTTTCCCTGCAAACTTGCCATCAGCAGAGCTGCCGGAACTCCCTTTCCTGAAACATCCGCCAGCACGAGCCCTACTTCTCCCAGGCCTAATTCAAGAAAATCGTAGTAATCTCCTCCGACCATGCGGGCCTCGATGCAGTC
Organism: Terriglobales bacterium; assembly: GCA_035691825.1. Lineage (GTDB taxonomy): Bacteria > Acidobacteriota > Terriglobia > Terriglobales > Acidobacteriaceae > Gp1-AA122. Next base: position 1,308 of record DASSIO010000148.1, read on the forward strand.
TCCGGCATAATCGAGAGTGGTGAGCGGCGGTTTGTCACGAGGTAATAGTCCGCACTGCACTACGCGAGCACGGTCTAACAATTCTTCGTTCTCCAGTTGGCTAGTACTCAACTTCCAGACGTCTGCATCTGGAGTTAGGCACACCAGGCCAGCCTGTCCCGCGGAGGTAGTATCCGGCGTGCCGACCCAGACCACGCGAAATGGCGCTTTTCGATTGCCGCATTCCAGAGTGAGAATTTCACCGACGTGGAGGGGCTCCTTCAGACCGGTCAGCCGCGCTCCTGAGTTGGAGATATCCACTGTTTGCGCCGATTGAACCCGTTGACCCGCGCGCGGCTGAACTACGCGTACCGCCAGCTCCACTCGCACTCGCTCTTCTTTTCGTTGATGGTAACAAGCCAGAGCCGTGGTGACCGCTTCGGTCAGAACTGCTTCCTCGCAGGGCTTCAAAAGCAATCGGAAGATGCCGGCTTCGTTTACGGCATTTACTGCCCCACTGAGATCGAGGCGGCCTGTCAATAACAGCCGGACGGTGTTTGGGGCGAGTTGTTGCATTCGCTTGAGGAACTGTGCTCCGTCCATTCCCGGCAATTTCAGGTCGGATATAACAATCGCAAAGGGCCCCTGGTCGGCGAGCATTGCAATGGCATCCTCGCCACAGAGGGCAGTTGCAATGTCGAATTCACCGTTCAGCATTTGCTTGTACAGCTTCAATGCGGCCGGCTCGTCGTCCACGAATAGGATCTTTCGATTCACGAAATGCCTTTCACACTTCAATGCATTCAAGGCATCGGTTCAATGCTTGCCAAAACGTGGAGAGCGCAAATTAAGGCCTGTAGATTCTTTTCGAATGAATCAGACATGACCATCGATGCCTGGAGCATTTCGGTCCTCCCTTTCACACTTGTGGCTGTTTGGTTTCTCCTGGTGAGTTTCTTCTTGCGTGTTCTGATTCGCGCTCACACCCGGTGGAATCTCCAAGGTCGATGGTGCGTGCTCGCCGGTTTGACTCGTGGTCCCAGCCAGCACTTCCTGAACCTTTCGCGCGAGCGCTTTCGGACGATAGGGTTTCTGAATGAAGGCGACTGTGGGATCTAGGACGCCTTGTCGAGCGATGGCATCGCTCGTGTAGCCGGACGTGTAGATTACCTTTACGCCTGGACGGAGGGTCGCCAGCTGGCGAGCAAGTTCTGGTCCGCTCATTTCCGGCATTACGACGTCGGTGAGCAGTAGATGAATTTTTCCGTCGAATTCTTTCGCCGCCCGGAGCGCCTCCGCGCCAGAGGCCGCTTCCAGCACGGCATATCCGAGGCCCTCAAGATATTCCCGAGCCATTTCGCGAAGCGCGGCGGAGTCCTCGGCCAACAGAATAGTTTCGCAAGCCTGGTGGACTTGTCGCTCGGGCTCCGCAGGTATGGCTGGCTGAACAGACTCGTCGACGCGCGGGAGATATATTTTAAAGATGGTGCCCTTATTCAGTTCACTGTAGACCCAGATGTAGCCACCGCTTTGCTTTACGATGCCGTAAACTGTCGCCAAGCCAAGGCCGGTGCCCTTTCCGAGTTCTTTTGTTGTGAAAAAGGGATCAAAGATACGCGCCACGGTGTTGTGGTCCATTCCACAACCTGTATCTTCGACACTAAGTCTGATGTATCGCCCACAGATGACTACCTGATGCCCAACCTTATAGGTTTCATCCAAATCAACGTTTCGCGCTTCAATAGTCAGGCAGCCCCCGTGAGGCATCGCATCCCGGGCGTTAATAGCTAGGTTCAAGAGCACCTGCTCGATTTGCCCCGGATCGGCCTTAATGCGCCCCAGCAAAGGGTCCAGCAAAATTTTGAACTCGATGTTTTCGCCAATGAGCCGACCAAGCAGCGCTTGGGTCTGCTCCACGATCACTTTTAGCTCCAGCACTCTTGGTTGAAGCATTTGTTGCCTGCTAAAAGCCAGAAGCTGTCGAGTCAAATCTGCCGCTGAGGCGCCTGCTTTCCGGATCATTTCGATTTTTCTGATCGCCGGATGATCCGGCGGAAGCGCTTCCAGAACCACATCGGAACACCCGAGGATGACAGCGAGAAGATTGTTGAAGTCGTGCGCCACGCCGCCAGACAGCTTGCCAATCGCCTCCATGCGTTGCGAGAGACGTCTTTGTTCTTCCATCTTCTTCCGTTCCGTTATGTCGACGATGGTGCTCGCAACTAGAGTTCCGTCGTTTGTGACGAGAGGCCCCAGACCGATCTCTACCGGAAACTCTGTTCCGTCTTTCCGGCGCGCAAACAGTTCCATCCCCATCCCCATGGGTCGCGCGTGCGGCTTTGTCATGTAGCCGGAGCGTTGGCCCTGATGAGAACAGCGAAACCGCCCGGGAAGTAGAATTTCGATCGTTTCTCCGATTAGTTCTTCCCGTTCGTAGCCGAACATGCGCAAAGCTTCCTTGTTCGCATCGATTAGCCGCCCCTGCTCGTTTGATAATAAGATTCCGATTGGCGCCGTCTCCGAAAGGAGACGATAACGCTGTTCGGATAGTTGCAGAGCCTGCTGCGCTTTGATTCGCTGTTTTATTTCGGCGCGAAGCTCACTGTCGAGTTTGCGGCGCTCGATGGCAAAACGAAGAATTCTTCTCAATTGGCCGTTGTTTAACTGTCCCTTGATGACATAATCGTGCGCGCCCTCTCTCAGCGCCACGATTCCCAATTCTTCATCTTGGAGCGCCGTAATCACTACGACGCTTGCATTCTCCGCTAGTGGTATCACTCGCCGAAGCGCTTGCAGGCCGCAGACTCCCGGAAGCCCCAGGTCGAGCAGGATGACCTGGTATTCCGAGCCCCGTTCCAGAAAGCGGACGCCTTGCTCGAGAGTCGAAGCATGTTTCAACGCAAAGGTACGACTCTCGTCATGCTCGAGCATTCCCTTGACGAGGCGCGCGTCTACCGCGTTGTCTTCTATCAATAGAACATGAATTTTTTCGTTCATGAATTCTTACTTGTCCTATCCGGCTTTGTGATATTCAATCACTCAGTTCCGACCCAGTAGCCCGCGGCCATCAGTTTGTCCTGAACCTCGCGCTCGATTTCGCACCACCGATTTGTACACTCACAGTCTCTGCGCACATCGGCACACTAGGAGGACACCTACACCCCTGGGAAGGAAGAGAGCAAACGAGGAGCCAAAGGGATGGCTTGTAACCTGCTGAAAAGTCTACGAGTCTGAACTAGGCAAGCAATCTAGAGTGTTCCGCATTGAAACGCCCAACGATTCTCGCACAAACCGCTAGGGATTGAGCAAAGCCAAGGATCAAATAACTCCAGACATTCTACCGGTATCCTGCTGCATAAATTTTCCGCACCGGTGAATTAGGATCCGCATGGGGTTCGATTGCTGACAATTGGTTCTAAAACCTCTTTACGTTGAAGCTGCGCAAGGCCAAACGGAGCGATTCGAAAGCGTGACTATCGCTGCCTTGAGTCCAGATGCCCGAGTCCACATCCGCGCGCTACAACTAATTATTTTCTGATCGTCAAGAAACTGGTTCCGGTGATGGATCTTAGCGAGGCGTCCAATGGGGCGCTCTCGACAAAAGTCCATTGACGACACCCATTTGATAAACGATGAACAAGCCAAAGGCCAGGCTCAACAGTCCGGAGGCTAACCCGAGGCCGCGGTTCAAGCGAACAAATCGGTTTTCAGAATACTTGAAGGGAACCGCAATCGCTGCGGTAATCATCATCATCCCGGCCACTGTGCCAATACCAAAAACGAGCAGATACAAGACCGCCCAGGTCGGCACGCGGATAGTGGTGAGCACCAACAATGCGATTGCCGCCGACCCGGCAAGACCATGAACAATGCCCACAGCGAGAGGCCTTAGAATTTGATAGAGCCCCAGCCGCCCAAAAGTTCGATCCATCCAGCCAACGGGCGCCGCATCCTCAGTATGGCCGTGATTCTCAAGCCTTTGGACATGCGGATGAGAATGAGCATAGTCTCCCTGTCCATTAGGAGGCGGGTGCTGTCCGATTGGAAAGGGCTTAATCGTTTCGGTGATCCAGCGCATGATCCCAGACAGATTAAGTATTCCAAGAAGGATCAGCATCAGACCAACAGACAATTCCATCGTAAGACCAAGACGTGGGGGAATGACGAGCCCGAACAAAATAATTGATGAACCCACAACAAGAATGGTGATCGTATGTCCCAGTCCCCAAAGGACGCCAATCAATGCCGCTTGTCGGATGCTCCTTTGCCTGCTCACAATTGTCGTTACGGCGATAACGTGATCCGGATCGGTCGCGTGGCGCATCCCGAGAAAAAAGCCCAGTGCAATGATGGATAGTAAAGTGATCATCTGTCTTCAGACCGACGCAACTCAGCGAGGACCTGTACGGCGGCGCTTGAGAAACTCCAACAATCGAGTGACAGCATCTCCGGTTTCGAAGGATGCTTTAAGATTTTCAAATCCCCGCCGCGCCGCCTGGACATTGTAACCAAGATCCGGAACCGAGCCAGATCGCTGGGAATGTACTGGCTAGCCAAGGTCCGCGAACGGCTGCGCGCACGTGAATTCTAACGAATTCTCCCTGTTTCCACCATGGAGTGCCTAGCTCCCACACTTTTGAAATTCAAGGTAAATACATCCGCGCCGTCCAGATGTCCGGGCTTTATGATCTATACCTTCAGCAGCGATGGACATTCCACGATGGCGGGATTCACTCGTAACGCAGCGCCTCCAGCGGATCTACCTTTGAGGCACGCCGCACGGGCACCCAGCATGCCAGCAGCGCAACTCCCACAAACAATAATCCAACAACAAGCAAAGTCCCGGGGTCGCTGGGCTGCACCTCAAACAAAAACGTTTTTAGCACCCTCGACACGACCATCGCAAGCGCCACGCCCGCGAGTACACCGCTCGCCACTAAACGGAATCCCTCGCCGAAAATTAGGTTGCGGATATCTTTTTGTTCAGCGCCCACCGCGCTTCGAATCGCCAACTCCCGCCGCCGCGACGCCACCGAAAGGGAAAGTACCCCGTAAATTCCTACTAGCGTCAAAACGCTGCCAACAACCGAAAACCCGATCAAGAGCTGCATCGCAAAAGTGCGCGACGCCAGCGAGTCATCGCGAATCTGTTCCAAGGTCTTCGGATTTTCGATGGCCGCCGTTGGATCGATCGCGTGCAGTTCCCGCTCGATGGCCACCAGCACCGTCCGCGGATCCGAAGCTGTGCGCACTACCAGGTGCTTCGAAAACGCAGTCGCCTGCCAAAGCGGCAGATAAATCTCCGGCGCAGCCGCTTGCGTCAAATCATCCGTGCGCGTGTTCGCAATCTCTCCGATAATCTCGACCCCCGGTTTGTCTCGACCGTCCATCCACAACTTCCGTCCGATTGGACTCGCCTTCGGAAAGTACCGGTCCGCAAACGCCTGGTTCGCGATCGCCACTTTCGGCGCCTTATCGTCATCTGTCGAGCGAAATTCGCGCCCGTCAAGCAGGGCCATTCCCATCAGCTTGAAGTAATCAGCGGTAACCGCGCGAAGCGGCACCGCCGTCTTGTCGCTCTCTTTCAAGGCAGGCGGCTGTCCCTCGATTTCCAGCACGCCCGGCCAGTTGTTTCCTGTCAGCGGGACGCCCCACGCAAACGCCGCGTACTTCACTCCCGGAATCGCCGCCACTCGCTCCAGCGCCGTTCGGTGGAAACTTCCCCAAGTCGCGCGGCTATGCACTTCAGTCACGCTCATCGTCAATATGCGGCTCGTGTTGTAGCCCGACGGTACCGCGGCAATCTTTACCATCGTGCGGATCAAGAGTCCCGCGCCCACCAGCAGCGCGAGCGTCAGCGCGGTCTGCGCAATGGTCACGCCACGAAGCAGCCGGCGTTCTCCGATTCCCGCCGTCCCTTTCGGTCCCGCATTCTTCAACACTTCCATCGGATCCAGACGGAATGCGCGCAGCGCCGGAAAAATTCCTGCGAGCACCGATGCAATTAGCGCAACTCCCAATCCCCACGCCAGCACTGCCCACCCTGCCGAAACGCCGTCCAGCCGGGGAATCGCGTGTCCCGCGATCACTTTGAACAGCTTCACCACCCCGAACGCCAGTCCTACTCCGAACGCCCCGCCCACCACGGCGAGGAGCAGGCTTTCCGCCGATACTTGCCGCAACAATGCAGCCCGCCCCATCCCCATCGCGCTTCGCACCGCATACTCCTGTTGACGCTGCAATCCTCGCACCAACAGCAGCGCCGCTGCATTTCCACAGCCGATGAGCAGAACGAGCGCCGCCGCTCCCAGCAGCGGCAGCAAAATCCTCCGTCCGTCTTGATTCATTTCTTCCGCGACCGGTTCAAGGTGCGGCGTGAACCCTTCAAACTCCTTCTCATTCTGTGCTTCGCGCGCGGCAATCACCGCCAGCTCCTGCTGGGCTTCTTGCTGCGTTGACCCATCCCTGAGCCGTCCCACCACGTTCCAGTTCGGATCCTTCATGTATTTCGGATCCGGCGCCGCTGGAAGCCAGAAGTCCACGGTTGCATTCTCGTTGTAATTCGGTTCCTTCGCGGCCCCCGGCGACGGAAGGAATCGCACTCCGGGTTGCATCACCCCGATCACCGTCGGCGGCACGTCCCATCTGCTGATCCTCACCGTCTTTCCGATGATTCCCGGGTCGCCATCAAACGTCCGCCGCCAAAACTCGTAACCCAACACAATTACGTTTACCGGCCACTTCACAAAGTCTCCATCCTCGAATCCGCGCCCAACCACAGTTTTCAGTCCCAGCACCGGCAAATATTCTTTTGTGACCCACATGCCCTGCATGGACTGGCTGCCGTCGTTTCGCACCAGAAAGTTGAATGTCCAGTCATACGCCGCAATCCCTTGAAACGACTTCGTCTCTTTCTGCCATTCCTGCCATTGCTGCGCCGGCCACCCTCGTGGACTGTCCATGACCCGCCCGTCTGTCCGCGCGGTTTGCACGAGGGTTAGTTGTTGAGGTTTCTGGTACGGCGGAGGGGTCAGCAGCACACCTTGAATTAAGCTGAACACCGCGGACGTGGCACCGATCCCCAGAGCCATCGTCAGCACTGCAATCAGGCTGAAGCCTGGCTGTTTCAACATCATTCGGATCGCAAATCGCAAGTCTCTCTTCATGGATGCCTCTTCTCC
>DASSIO010000149.1:0-6988 GCA_035691825.1 Terriglobales bacterium
TGGGCAGGTGCAAGCTTTTTGCCGGAGACGAAGCGGTTGCCGGCAATCAGGTAACGCAGGGGCATCTCGGCGGCTTTGGTGATCCCGATCCTCGGGCATTCCAGGATGCTGGGTGGGCGGAGTCCGGCATCAGCAATCCAAAGATCGGATTTCAGAGAAGTGAGATCTTTGCCATTGTCACGCGGACGAGTAATGCCAAACGCTTCGGCGAGGCGGCCTGGGCCGCTGGTGAGCAGGCGTAGATCGCGTTCTCTAAGGATAATCACGCTTCGGGCCTTAGTCATTTCTTCGATGCCTTCCAGCGGTTCAAGCGCGCGAAACAAGACTCCTCCTGCGATCCCATCCGGCAAACAGGACACGTTAAAGCACCAGTGGTTTCCATAGATGAAATAGACATAGGCGCGTCCCGGCGGCCCGAATAAAACATCATTGCGCGCGGTGCGGCCAGCGGCAGAATGGGCAGCGGGATCGCCTTCGCCGAGATAAGCTTCCACTTCCACAATCCGGCCCTTCAGTAGCTTCTTACCGTCACGGCGGACGAGGACTTTCCCCAGCAAGTCGCGGCAGACCATTCGCGGATCGCGATCATAAAAGTCTGATTTCAGAATCCGCAAATTGGGCAATCGTTTGGCCATTAACTTGGGGCGATGATCCTTCGTAACCTTGGCAGAAACTCCACCTTGGTTTGCAATAGCGGCAAGCTTCACCTTCTGGCCCGTTCGCTATTTTCTACTCTACAAGGAGGAGTAATGTTGTCGAGAGTTTTGAAGGCAAGTTCGCTGGTGCTGTTGCTGGCGGTGGTAGCGGCCGCTGAAACTACGATTCCGGCAGGAACCCGAATCACGGTGCGGCTCGAATCGGCGCTGAGTTCGGCTTCGGCCCGCAGTGGCCAAAGCTTCAATGCCAATCTGGTCCGGGACCTGGTGGTCAACGGAAAGACTGTGGCCAAGGCTGGCGATCCGGTGAAGGGCAAGGTTGTCTATGCCAAGGCGAGCGGGCGGCTGCACGATCCTGGAAAGCTCACGCTGCGCCTCGCTTCGGTGAATGGAATCCCTGTGATGACGAATTCGGTGGGCATGAAAGGCAAGAGCCACACCAAGGGTAACGTCGAGAAGATTGGCGGCGGAGCGGCTGCCGGCGCGTTAATCGGCGGTCTGCTGGGCGGTGGCAAAGGCGCTCTGATTGGCGCCGGCGCTGGCGGTGCAGCAGGAACTGGAGTTGCCGCTGCAACCGGCAAAGAAGACGCTGTGTTTCACGCGGAGTCGGCGGTGACTTTCACGACCACAGCCGCCAGTCACAAGTAAGTCTTTCGTGTCACCCTCGTGTCCTTTGCGGTAAAGCGTTTTCACCACAAAGGACACAAAGGGGCACGAAGGCAAGCAAAGCCAGAGCTACTTCTTCCCATCCTTCAGCACGGACAGGACCTCGTCGGCGTGGCCTTCTGGTTTCACGTTGTTGAAGACGTGAGCGATTTTGCCGTCCGGGCCGATGATAAAGGTCATACGAGCTATGCCCTTTACCTTCTTACCGTACATGTTCTTTTCTTTTATGACGCCGAAAGCGTCGCAGATTTTCTTGTCGATGTCCGAAAGCAGCGTGTAGGGCAGGTCGTACTTGGTCTGAAACTTCTTTTGTGTTTCTGGCTTGTCTGCCGAGATTCCCAGGACGACGGCCCCGGCATTCTGTAGTTTCTTGTACGATTCGCGGAACCCGCGAGCTTCAATGGTTCAGCCGGGCGTGTCGGCTTTGGGAAAGAAGAAAAGCACAACCGGCTTACCGTGGAAATCCTTCAATGACACATTCTTGCCGTTCTCGTCGGGCAAAGTAAACTCAGGAGCTTTATCATTAACCTGCATGGGTATTTCTCCGTTCAGCTCAAAGTTATACCGCAGCACCGGGCTGGCGGTCATCTGGGTGGCCGCGGCTTTCGCAACTGCGCAGGATTTGCCGCCGCAGTTCACTCGCAAGCCCGCTGTCAGCAAGGGACCAAGAGCAGTCGGACTCTTGATGCTGCCCTCGAAGGGCAAGCCCCGCCTCATTCCGATTGCCATCATGGTCGATGGACGTTTTTACGACGCGGGCGTGTACAAAGCCGATCCGGTGCCGATGGCCTTGGACCCGGGCACGGTGTATGAAGCAGAGCGTACCGGAGACTCTGTCGGCCTGTTTACGATTAACCAGGTACTACAGCAGAAAAACAACTGGCTTGCGGAAGGCACCTATCGCGCTAATGGCGAGGTAGTCGCTTCTAAGGAGCACAAAGCCGAAACAAAGCCGAGAGAAGAAACTGACGAGGGCCCGCCAAAGTTGAGGCGTCCGGGATCGGAGCCTTCAAAGCCGGCCAATGCGCCGGCGCCCACCCAGCCCGCGCCGCCACCCAAGCCATCGAGTTCCGCTTCCACCACGACGCCCGCGGCGGCGCAATCTGGGAGCGCGCCGAGCGCTCCTGAGGAAACTCCCGAGGACCCCAACCGTCCCCGTCTAAGGCGCGGCGTCCCTGAGAAAAGTGCTCGTGCAAAAGCGGAGCCCGAGCCGGCCATTCCAGACAAGACTGCGAAGATAACTTCGGCAACGACGGCGAGCCCGAGCCAAGGATCGAAGGCAGCACCGACCGCGGCTGGGGCCAGCCAGACGATCGTGGCCGTTTCCGATGCGGGCGGTCCCGACCCACGGCCGTTCACCTACGATATGAAACCGGAAGAAGAGCAGGCGTTCCGCACCAAAATGCTGGCGCTTGCAGCTAAAAAGTTGAGCAAGAAATCCAAAGATTTCGAGCAACCCGGCGCGAAGCCGGCGGTCAGCAAGTCGCGAACGCGCGGGGCAGCGGTAAGGCCGCCGGAACCGGCGTTCGAGGATGTGCAGTTGCATGTCTTCGATGTGTCGTCGAGCAATGAGCCGATTCTGGTTCTGACCGCTACCGCCCATCCCGCCACTCTGCCGAAATCCAGCGACGCCCGCATGGCGGATTACTACATAACATTGGTCGCCCATTCTGATATCTATAACGAATTGAAAACGCTGCTCTCGGTAATAACGGACTCTCAACACCTGGATGTTGAGCCCCGTATGCAGCTGATCGATGCAGTGGATGCCGACGGCGATGGCCGGGGAGAGTTGCTCTTTCGCGATACGTCAGATGCGGGCAGTTACTATGCCATCTACCGCGTCGGCTCCGATAGGCTTTGGCCGCTGTACGAGGGAAGCCCGCAGTAATGCAGAAGTCAGAATGAAGAAGTCAGAAGTAAGTAACCACAAGACTGTCTTCACTCTTCCCCCTTAATTCTTATTCTGACCTCTGCATTCTGCATTCCTCATTTACTCCCGGCCTCGCTCACGAAAGTAGGTTTGGCCCGTCCTTTTCTTGACCATCACGGAGGCGCGAGCATGAGCACCAGAAAGCCTTGGTTGATCGTTTCGACTGCCGTTGCGCTGTTGGGGACGGCTTGGGCACAGGATCAGGGCAGGCAGTTTCACTGGTCTGGGAAAATGTCTGCTGACCAGGTGTTAACCATCAAGAATGTGAATGGCGATATCGACGCCGAAGCGGCCGATGGCTCTGAGGTCACCGTCGATGCCCAAAAAAACGGGCCGGATGCGGACCAGGTGCGGATCGAAGTCGTACCTTCGGCTGAGGGGGTAACCATTTGCGCCATCTTTCCAGGTGATTCGGGGTCCTGCGGATCGAGAGGCGGTCAGCACCATGTCGGCCAGAATGATGCCAAGGTGCATTTCACGGCCAAGGTTCCAAAGGATGTTCGGCTTGACGCATACAACGTGAACGGAAACGTCTCTGCCGAGGGCATGGGGCGAGCAATCCGCGCCAACAGCGTGAATGGCAATGTGCGAGTCTCGACGGCTGCATGGGCGCAGGCTGAGACTGTGAACGGGCATATTAAGGCGAGCATGGGCGATGCCGCGTGGTCGGGGACGCTCAACATTCAAAGCGTGAATGGATCCATCGAACTGGACATGCCCAGCGACTTCAGCGCCGAAGTAAGGTTCACCTCCGTAAACGGATCGATCCACTCTGATTTCCCGCTCGACATCACGAATAGCTGGCCGGTCGGCCATCATGCGAGCGGCAAGATCGGCAGCGGCGGCCGTGAGTTGGCGCTCAAGACGGTGAACGGCAGTGTGGAGATCAGGAAAGGCTCGGGAGGTATCTAGTTTGTGCGCACGAGGCAACCATCCGCGGCAATGAGTGAATTTATCTCACTTGATCAAGCCACTGTTGTCGAGAACCTCCTGAGCATAGTAGTTCTCGACTTTGGCATGGTCGCGTAACACCTCGTAATAGGCGGCCTTAAGGAGTTGTTCGCGGCGATCCCGCAGTTGCTCGCGAATGGCTTGCTGCACGCGCGGATCGTTCAATGCGCGCTGCCCGGCAGGCTCTTTGGAGACCAGCTTCACGATGCGGAAACCGTAGAGCTGTTTGCTGGCCGGATTCACAACCGTGATGACCGGGCTGTACTGCCCAGGCTTTAGCTTCATGACCGCGTCGCGGGTGGCGGGATCGGTATTGCGCAAGGCCGACTCCGGGGTGAATCCCAAGTCCCCGCCGTTGGCAGCGCTGTCGGTATCTTCCGAATAATTCATCGCCATTGTGCCGAAATCGTCACCACTATCCAGCCGATTGACGATCATCTGGATTTTCTTCCGCGCATCGGCTTCGTTCTGCGCCTTGCTGTTTTGAAGGTTGCGAACTTGCGGATTAGGCGCCGGGGTCACAAAGATGTGCGCCAGGTGGTATTGCGGCTCGATCAGATTGAATTCGGCCTTGTGGGAGTTGTAGTAGTTCGTGATGTCCTGATCCGAAATGTTGATCTTGGAAGTGATTTCCTTGTTAAGAACTTTTTCCCGAGTCAGGCTCCGGCGAAGATCGCGTTTGAAGTCATCCAATGAGATCTGCTTGTCCTTGAGCCGCTGATCGAACTGTTCCTGCGTGTAGGGAGACTTAATCTCGGTCAGTTTGCGGTCAACCTCGTCGTCGGTGGCGAGCAATCCGAGCTTCTCGGCGCGGCGCATGAGGATCTCGGTTTCGATGAGCTCATTCAGAATACTCAAGCGCAAACTGGTGGCCTGCTCGCCCGCGGGTTGCTGATCGGATCCGGAAGTCTGGTTGGCATAATACTTGTCAACGTCGGCGCGGTAAATTTTGCGGCCATCCACTTTTGCCATGACGTCATTGCCGCCTCTGCCGCTCGAGCAGGCGGTCGTGAGTAAGAAAGCAAATACGAGCAGAGCAACCGCAGCGGTGCGCAGGCGGCTAGCCGCCAGATCCAATTTCAAAGCATCCCTCATAGCGTTAGTTGGGTTAACAGAAACGGCAGAATACACCTCTTTAGAACCGGCCCAAAATCATTTCGCTGCCGGCCCTGCCGAGCCGGGATTAGCGGATGGAGCCGCAGGTGGTGGAGGGGCAACTCCCGCGTCCTTAAGGGCGCGATCCAACACGGCGCGCAACATCGGCGGGGGGAGCGCACCGTCCACTTTTTCACCATTAATGAACATGGTCGGGGTGGCGCTGATGCCCAGGCCGTCCGCTTCCCGCATAGACGCGCGCACCGCGTCCTGATTTTGCGCCTTAATGCAGGCCTGCAGCTTGGCCGCATCGACGTTGTGCTTTTGTCCCTGTTCCAGAGTGATTTTGTCGAGCGCGCCGTTGCGCGCGTCCGGAGTCTTCTCGCTATCCACTACACTGCGGTTAGCATGGATGTAGTCGGCAAAATCCCAGTAGGCGTCATTGCTTTGCGCCGCCAAACAGTTGGCGTTCACCGCGGCACGCATCGCCCAGGGATGAATTTCCACCAACGGAAAGTCCTTGTAAATGAACAGAACCCGGTCGCCGTATTCCTTGAAAACCGCGGGAAAAAGGCTCTGGTGCATGCGCGAGCAGTACGGACATTCGAAATCGTCATAGTTGACAGCAACCACTTTGGCATCTTTGTTGCCACGGGTCGGCCGCCCGCTGGTGTCGATCTTCTTCATGACCTCGGTGTAGGGGTCTTTGGTCAGATCGAGTTTGGTAATGCGAATCAACTGGTTGCGGTCCTTGGACAGGAGGAAATCAACATCCTGCTTGCGCTCGCTATTGTTGAGGGTTACGACGAGAGCATCGTAATTGGGGAATTCGCTCGACTTGAGCGGGCCGACTGTCACCTGCACGTCCGGCGGCAGATTGTAGTAGGCACGAACATGACGCTCAACTTTGTGGGCCACATCGGACGGAGCGGACTGAGCAGAGCAGCCCAGACAGATGAGCAGAAACACGATGGTTGCGCGCTGGAAAAACGTCACTAGAAACCGCCTGATCATTCGGGAATACACAAATTATCTCACACACGTCCCACCGGATATGGCGGTTGGGGCCCCGGCGCCGAGAGCAACTGCATGCGCGTCGGTCGCGCCCGGCAAACCGGTTACCAGCTTTGTCTCTGGTATAATCCGCTTCCTTCCGCGGCATGGGGTGACGATTGAGAGTTCTTCGTTTTTCGTTGCTGCTTCTTCTGATCTTTGCCTATTCAACAGCATGGGGCGGACCGGCGGCTGTTCCCTCCTCCTCCACGGCAATCCAGACGACCGCCACCCCAGCCACAGCAGCAAATCGGGCGACTGTGATTCGCGGCGCGACCATTCTGACCATGACCCACGGCACCATCGAGAAGGGGACCATTGTTATCGAAAACGGAAAGATTGAAGCGGTGGGCAAGGAAGTTGCCGCGCCTGCCGGAGCCCAGGTTATCGACGCACACGGCGAATATGTGCTTCCCGGCCTGATCGATCCCCATTCACACCTGGGCGTCTATGCTTTGCCTGAGGTTCAGGCCAACTCCGACGGCAACGAGATGACGGGCGATATCGAGGCGCAAGTCAGGTCGGAGGATGCTATCAACACCGATGACCCGGAGATTGCGCGGGCAGTTTCCGGAGGCGTAACCACGGTCCAAATCCTTCCGGGAAGCGGCAACAACATCGGCGGTTGGGCCAC
>DASSIO010000150.1:0-19068 GCA_035691825.1 Terriglobales bacterium
AAGAGCCGGGGCGATCTTTGGAAACTATTTTCTGCTCTCTGCAACAATCGCGCAGTGATCAAAACCACACTCCCTGCGTGACGCTGGGCTTTGTTCTTGGCTTGCGCTTGCGGCGGACCTTCTCAAAAATCGGCCGGTACATATCCAGCACGAACAGGCGATCGGAAAGGGCAAGGGTGAATCGGCTGGGGTTTTGCGGGTCGGCGAGGGCAGAGGCCGGCTGCTCGTACCGCTTCCGGCGGTTCCGGCGCGAGCATTTTTTGGGATGCGTGATGCAATTCGGGTAGCAGTGCTCGCCGCAATCGGCGCACAGGAGCCCCAGGCTTGCTGCGAGCCACTTGAGGAATTGGCTCCTCGTGGCAGCATGCAAGATGCCTTTTAGGTATTGCGGAAGTTTGCCGTTCTGGTCTGTCGCCCAGGAGCTGCCTGGCGTGCGCATTGCAAAATAAAAAATCCTGCCAAATTCGATTGGGCGGGCTATGAGGTTTTGTTCGGCCTCGATTGCGGCGAGCGCGGCGGCGCGGCGCAAGAAGAGCGGAACGGTTGCTTGGCCGCGTTCGGGTGGCATCTCCGCCCCCTTCTTTCCTTCCATGATCGCCCGGGACTTGGCGGACGGGTGCGCAAAATCGGTCCGCTTTTCTATCGTGCGGACCAAAATGGGACGGGAACGCTGAACCATATTCGCCCTTTTGGGCGAATATGAGATGGCGAGTTATTTCTGGTAAGCGCTGAGTCACTCCACCCCGTGTGGCACATCACTGCTCACGATGTGCTCTCGGCGAAACAATGTGACTTGGGGGATTTTATGAGCGACATATGGGAGTTTCGCGAGCAGGTTCCCCACGACGGCCAATGTTGGGGAAAATGGCGTTTTGATGAGAAGTCTCGCTGGTTGGCGTACGACGACGATGAAGGCTCTCTTTGTATCGACTTGACTGCCATTGACGGCAGCGCGCGGATGCTCGATTGGATCTTCTGGATGAGCGGCCACGATTGGTACACCAGCGAGGATCTGGCGGACCTTATCCAGGCGTTCGACGACATTTTCTATCCCCGCGCGAATCTCTGCCCGAACGGCCGCGACCGGTCGATGGACGCGAAGAAATATCTTCACGTAATGTCCGGGATTGGCAAGTCGGAGCACACGCCGGTGGCGGCGTGATCGGTTCTCCACGTAGGGCAAGACGGGGACCGAAGACGAGGGGATAACCGCGATGGTCCTGAGATATAGCGATCCTGCAGAACGAGGTTGCTTGCGGCTGTTCTACCGCGACTGGCGTCCGACCCATCTGGGGAAACTCGTGAACCGGATGACAGCTTGGATGTCGGGCAAGGGCCTGACGCCGCCCATTCTCCTGACGCTCGAGGTGCGGGGGCGGCGCAGCGGCCAGCTTCGCGATACGGTACTGGTGGTCACCGAACACGAGGGGCAGCGCTATCTGGTGTCGATGTTGGGAGACGATTCGGACTGGGTGCGGAACGTCCGGGCCGCGGGCGGAAGGGCGTTGGTCAAACGCGGCCAGTCACGCCCCGTGCAGCTCACCGAAATCCCCGCAGGCGAACGAGCCCCGATCCTGAAGGCGTACTGCCAAGTCGCCACGAGCGGGCGCGAACACTTCCCTGTAGCGCATGATGCGCCGCTCTCGGAATTCGATGCGGTAGCGGAGCGCTATCCCGTGTTCCGCATCGATGCGGCGTAAATGGAAGGCGAACAGAAGAGACAAAGAGGCCGCCTGGACCAGGCGGCCTCAGTGTTATTTCTGGTGGGTGGCGGAGTATTGCCAGAGGGCTTTGTCGAGGGTGCGCAAGTCCACGCCGTGCTCCTTGGCGAGTTCGCGCAGGCGGGTGCAATAGTCCGTCCAGAATATGAATGAGTAGTCGCTGGGCAGTTCCCAGCCTAGCGACCAAAGGGCGCGGAAGTCGAGGATCGGGTACTCGTCGGGAAAGGCAAAGTGCAGAATCACGGAGGCGAGCGGAAATGAAACGCCGTTGAGGGCGAGCAGGCAGCCGAGGCGCGCTTCCTCGGTTGTCGCGGTAAAGCTTAGGGCTGTGAGTTCCCTGACCGCCTCACCCCGGTTCGATTCGTAGCGCTTCTTCTGGCGAGGGGATTTCCAGATGCCGATTTTTATAAAGTCCTCTCTCGTTAGGAATCTTTGGTTTTTCAGCTTCGCCTTCATTTCCTCTTCGACGGACTTGTCGCTTGCCGTTCGGGTTCTGTCGTATTCGGCGGCGTATTGGAGGATGGTGTCTTTGGTGAGGGGCATCATATGTAGCGCGCTTAACCCCGCTTCCAGCGGAGTTTTCCGATAGCTTTGAATTTGTTGACACCGAGAGCACCACGCTCGTTGCGGGCCTTCGATCCAGGTTCGGTGAGCGCGCGAATGACTGGTCCGCGTAGGGCTTCGTAAATCTCAAATGCCTCAAAGTTCTCGTCGAGTAGCACCAAGAGCACAGCGTCCCATTCTTTTTTGGTGTCGATAGAGCCCACGCGCTGGCCAGGCTTGCAGCCGGGGAGCATGCAGCGGCCTTTTATCTGAAGGCGGCGGAGAGATCCGTCCTTTTGCTCGGTGGCGTCGTACCCGGCTTGGCGCGCTTGCGTCAGTTCGAGCCCGAGGAGCCGGGCGGCTTCGTATTCAGCCACTTCCCCGGTTATCCCGAGCGGCTTGCCCGTGAGTTGGTGATATTCCTGCGCGAGCTTTTTGGCGTCGCGCAGAATTTCCATCACGCAGTTCGCCGTCGTCGAGGTAGTCGGTTGGGTGGGCATGGACGTGAAATTACCCTCTATTTGGCCGCCGATCTTGTCCTTCGGCGCGGCATCGGGTTCAGTATTTTTGAAAACTGAGCGGGCGGATTCGGATCTGGGATAGTTTGGAAATTGAGCCACTTGGCTGCATTACATTCCTCCGCGCGAACCAAAGCTTTTGCGCGCTTCTGTCCCATAGAACGGAGGCCAGCCGGTTTTCCGTTTCGCGTCATTACTCCGCCCCGCATATCCACATAGCTGTACAGCGGCGTAATCTGCCGCTGTCCAATGAAAAATTGAACGTTCGGGAGTTCTGCAAGAACATAGGTGTGGTAATGCCGCCCCTCCGAACCGTCCATTATTTCGAGCTGGTCCGCAGTGAGGAGGGTCACCCAACTCGAACGGCTGCCTCGTTTCCGTGCAAGAGTAGCCGGCACATATCCTTTCTGGGTTTGCCTATTCGCGTACACAGCTTCG
Organism: Terriglobales bacterium; assembly: GCA_035691825.1. GTDB lineage: Bacteria > Acidobacteriota > Terriglobia > Terriglobales > Acidobacteriaceae > Gp1-AA122. The sequence goes on from DASSIO010000150.1 coordinate 3,221, forward strand.
GCCCCAACCAAGCGGCCAAAAAGAACCGGGATATCGTCAAGATGTTTGTCCAGGAGCTGCCCAGGGCAGGCGTTGGATCCGTATGCAAGGATCGCGTATCGCTCCCCCGACAGAGGAAGCCCTCGTTGCTTCAGGACAACATCTAGGCTGCGGGATTTCAGGCGGTAAATGCCTTTGGCAGTGAAAAAAAATGAAAATCTCGGCCGCCGGCCGGGGTAGTTGGAAGGGGTGAATTGGTAAGGCTTTAGCGGAATGTTGTGCAGGTCTTTCACTTGTGACGCATGATGCTTCGGGGTACGAACAGGGACTAAATTGGCCATGCCCGAACTGCGAGGTCTGCAAGGCGCTGTTGCCGTTGCGAGATTGAATTCAAGTCCCATGTCTTGAAATCCGCTATAGAACTCGTAAGCGAAAAAGCGGCGGTACGCAGTGCCTTTCTCTTTTCATCGAATCCTGCATTCCCCAGTTTCGAGTTAACCGAGCCGATAAGCAGAGCTTGGTTCCCAAGACGATTGCGGTTTGCCTTGGCGTCTTCCGGCTTTATATGCCCCCAGCCCTTACCCGGTCTCGAAGGCATCACATGCTCCAATGTCATTTCCCGGCCATCGTTTGGGAGGTAATAAGGTTCCTTTTCTCCATCTTCCTGCCTTTGTAAGACTCTCAGGTAAATGCGGGCAAGCTTCTCGTTCGCAACGTTCGCCGTATCCACCGCTGCTTTAAACCGAACGTCATTGGGAATGATCTGCAACATGTCCGCACGTACATCCGCAACGTTCTTGGCAATGCCGTTCGTAATTCTTAGGGCATTCCTACTGTAAAAGCCTTCCAGTGTCCCGCTGGGAACGCCTGCGATTAAACAACGCACAGACCATGCCACACATGCATGTATGAGCTTGGTGAGTTCCTTCTGGTTGAATTTTCCGATAGCAGCGAGCAGCAGTGGATGCAATTGCGTGACGCCCAGCTCATGTAAAGTTTCGATATACGACTTAACACCAGGCCCATACGGTGCCCAAAATGGATACGAGGAAGTTAATAGGGCCGTGTAGTCCTGAGCCCGAGTTTCCAGCTCTGAGGCTAACGCTATTGCCTTTGTCTCATTTGTAATTTCGTTTTTGATCTCATCATAAAGCTGGGTAGTTCGGACAGGCCCATGTTTTGTTACCCAGTAGCAGCGGATATAATCAACGATCTCACTCGTTTCATCCTCGATAGATTCCAACACCGCACACATTGCCTGCCATTTTTGTATAGCTTCGTTTCTGCGCTTGTCAGCAATTCCATATAAATAATTTTTCAGAAGATCGGCTGCCGAAAGCTTCAAGCCGCGGTCGTTCATGGTCTCGAAGATCGTGAACGCTGTCCTCTCATCCGCGACTTGTACCCAGATAACCCGTGCAGATTCTTCAATAAAGTCGAGCCAGCGATGAAGTTCATTGGCTCTTTCAGATTCTGGCAAAGACTCAGTAATCGTCTTGATCCTCTCTGCTGCTTCTCGCGCAGCAGCGTCAATCCGCCTCTGAGATTCCTTGAGCGAGTCGAGCTTTAAGCCTTTGCGGTCCGGATCATCGGGCGGACGCAGAATACGTTTGAGGAAGAATTCGTGGTCCTCAGCATTAAGTTGGAAGTGGGGTGTTTCGCGATGTGTCTTTCGGTCTTCCGAAAGCAGACTCTCCGCTTGAATCAACCCAGCGGTTTTTTGATCGCCGACGCGAACAAAGTAATCCCTTATCGCCGCCACAAAGATCATTGATGTAGCGATTCTCTGTTGCCCATCATAGAGCTCCGTTGAACCGCCCGTGGAGCCAAGAACAACCATTGAGCCCATGAAATACTCATCGCGTCCCTGTGCCCTCGCAACCTGCCAGTCATTGTAAAGGTCCCTGACATGTTCGGGCTTCCAAGCATAAGAGCGCTGGTTGATGGGCACGCGGAGGCCGCGCTTCGTATTACGCAAAATATCGCCTATTGTTTCCGGGATGATTTCGATAGATGGCGCGCGAGTTGTCATAGAAGACAGTGGTTATTATTCCACGATACCAACGAGGCGGGGGAGGTCAAGAGGCATATAGCACATTTTTGGCTCGTAGTGCGAGGTTTTTGGCAGTTGTTCCAGAAGGCGGAATTTCCCAGCTTTTCGGGCGCGTTTTGGCCGGTTTCGTGGTATACGGGGCGGCAGGCCCGCTAAGGCGGGGTTTTGCGGAATTTCGGGATTCGGGATAGGATCCCGAATTGGCACGTGTGGGAACTCCGTAGCCCTTGCTTTCGGCATCAGAACGGCCTCATCAGGTTGACACTTGGGAGGGGAAAAACTTTCGAAGATTAACCTCCGCGCGGGCGGAGGTTTGTAGATCAGAATGGCGTTATTGGGTTGACATTTTGGCCTTTTCGTTGCGTTGTAGGTAGCGGATTCTGCGTGCCGCACGCGCGACTTAAAATGGCATCTTCATCCGATCTAGGACTTCTTCTTGGCCTCTAACTGCTCCACCATTCGGTGCAGCCCTGATTGCGTCTCCTTGCTCCACCACCAGGAACTGACCAGGGTAAGCTCCTGATCGACGTCTCGCGCAAATTCCCCGACCAGATCGGCCCGAGCTTGGCGTCGAGTCAGTTCCATTGCCGCTCGGGGCAGCGCAAGCAGACCCTCGCACCATTTGAACGCGTGACCCACGACCTGCTCCGACGGGACAACTTCGTCCACCAGCCCCAGGGCGGCAGCTTCTCGAGGTGACACCAAGAGGCCGCTAACGGCCAGGCGCTCGGCGTTGCGCACGCCCACGAGACGGCGCAATGCCGAGAGAATCACCGGCGGCAGCGGCAATCCCACCTGCACCTCGGAGAGGCCGATCTTCCAGTCCCCCTCAGGGGCCACTCGCCAGTCGCAGAACAAGGCGAGCACAGTCCCACCCGCGGGAGCGTGGCCCGTGATCGCGGCGGCAATGGGAATGGGCGAGGAGGCAATAGCACCCAGGAGCCGATAAAAGTCACGCCAGAGGGCGTTCGTGGACGTCCGATCGAGTTTGAGCAACGCCGGCACGTCGAGCCCCGCCGAGAACATCCCGGGCTGGCCTGACAGCACCAGCGCGCGTTGGCCTTCTTTTGGAGCGGATTCGACCACCTGCAAGAGTGCGGCGATCAGCTCAGGTGATAGCGCGTTCACCGGCGGCCGGTTCAGGCGCAGTTCACGGGTCGCACCGTGCTCGAAGGTCAGAATCATACTGAATGAATGTACAGCAAAGATCTTCCGGTAAGGACGGTGCCAGAGCTTATCGGGTTCAACAATATTGCTTGCCTTGGAGGCGAACCCCTTGGCCCCGTATATTTGACATTTTGCACTTATCGTCTCGTTGTAGGTCTCGGATTCTGCGTACCTCGCATACGGCTTAAAAAGGCATCCGCATCCTCTCCAGCGCCTTCTCGGTCTCCTTCGACGGCTCAAAATACCTCTGGCTGGTGGCAAGCGACTCGTGCCCAACACAAGCCTGCGACGGCCACCTCACATCCATGGGTGATGGATCTCACAGACAGGGTGTGATCTCCGGTGTAATCGTCTATCCCACGCTACTGTGCGGGAGCTACAGAGCAAGGGGGGTGGCAGATGCTCAGGCGCTCCGACCTTATGGGGTTTATCGGGTTTACGATGATGGCGGCCGGTGCCGTCCTCTTTCTCGACGGTAACGGAGATCTACTGCCTCTTTACTGGCTATTGGGGACTATCGGATGGTTTGCCGGTTTTGGTGTATTTCTGGGCTGGATTTTTTGGCGGGCTGGCACGTTTGCTGATCGACCGGCCGTGTTCCACGGTACTCTTCGCAAAGGATAGTCCGGCGGCTGCGACGGCACGTCAGAACGGCATCCGCATCTTCTCCAGCGTCTTCTCCGTCTCCTTCGACGGCTCAAGATACTTCTGGGTCGTGGCAAGCGACTCATGGCCGAGCCACACCTGCTCGGTGCGCACGTCGATTCCGGCACGAAGCCAGCGGGTCGCGGCGGCGTAGCGGCCACTTGATTTATGCCGAAGTCGTAGGATGGTTGCGTTTCTCGATCGCTGGTGCTTCTCTCTCAGAGATGTGGGAACATTTGTCGAACCCGCCTGCCCGTAGGGCGGGATCTCATTTCGCGGCCAAGGCAGGCTGTGGCAACCGCAAATCCCGCAAAAAACGCAGCCGACATCACTGAAATCCGCACCCGTATAGGAGTACAAGAAAATCTGGCTGGGAGTCGTCCGAAAGTCAACAATCGACCTCTGCAAAAACGAGGCGGGCCTTGAGCGCGGCGACGTCCGGCATCCAAGCGAGGTCTTCCTCGTACGCGCGATGCCTGCCTTGTTCATATGCAGGCTTTTGTTCCAGAATATTTATTCACTGAAATGTTGGGAAAGGAGAAATTAATGAAGCTTCAAAGCCTTCTACTCATCCTGCTGTTCGCACTGATGTCTGCGTCGTGGGCGCAGCAAGCGCCATCGCAAGCACCTGTATCTACGACCGGCATGGGCACCCGGAGTCAGAGGCGCGCCGAGCGCCGCCAACAGATGATGGAGATGCACAAGCGACAGATTGACGCCATGAGAGCCGAGGTGGAAAAGTTGAAGTCCTCTCTTGCGCAGATGAAGACCAACGTGGCCAAGATCAGCGATTCCGCCGAGAAAGCGCGCTGGCAGACGAACGTGGATATGTGGGAAACAATGGTTGGCCACATGGATCAGATGGTAAAGCACATGGAGTCCATGGGTCCCGGCATGGGTGGCCCTCCGCCTTCTACGCCGGCCCAGAAGCCTGAGTAACCGTACCTCAACCCGCTCCGGCTACCCTCATCCGAGAGTAACGACTTCAAGCTCGGCTGTTCGTGGGGAGTCTGCCTCCATGGGAGCAGAATGAGGCGGGGACTATGCCCTGTCGTTGGGCATCGTCTATTAGAACTCCTCCGCTCAGAAATGAACGGCAGCCATCGTCCCTCGCGGTTGTCCCGCGAGGGCTTCACCATCATTTCCGCCTTCGGCGAGAGTGCCGAAGGCTACTCCTGTCCCGCCAATAGGCAGGCGAAATCCCGCCATTTGTTCGCGTTGAGTCACCAACCACTGACGGGCATGACGTGTCCGGGCGAATCGTTGCCTTTCTCAACCGCTTGGTGGCGCTGCCCGCCGTCGTTGGTCTGACGCCGCGCGACACGGTCACGCTCGAGGTGCTGGGACGCCTGACCGGCCGGCTGCGCTGCAATAAGCTCGGGGAACAGGGCGTTCAGCGGCGGCCGGTTCAGCCGCAGCTCCCGGACCGATCCATGCTCGAAAGTCAGAATCTTATTGAGTGAATGTACTGCAAAGATCTTCCGGTAAAGACGGCGCCAGAGCTTACTGGGTTCAACAATATTGTGCCTTGCCCCTTGGCTTACCCTTGTGTTGACAATTTGCCGATTTCGTTTCGCAGTGGGTCGCGGATTCTGCGTGCCTCGACGGCGACTTAAAACGGCATCCGCATCTTCTCCAGCGTCTTCTCCGTCTCCTTCGACGGCTCAAGATACTTCTGGGTCGTGGCAAGCGACTCATGGCCGAGCCACGCCTGCACCGTCCGAACGTCGATTCCGGCGCGAAGCCAGCGGGTCGCGGCGGTATCGCGGAACCTGTGCAGGTGCCAAGCGGCCTCATCCAGCTCGGCGCGTCGTGCCACGGCCTTGCAAAGGTCGTGCAGGAAGCTGGGACTTGAGAGGCGACCGGGGTTGAACGGCGAGGGGAACACGAGCGGGCAAGACTTTGACCGCTGGTGTTCCTTGAGGAGAGCAGCCACTTCTTTCGTGAGCGGCACCGTCCGCTCCTCCCAGTCTTTGGGCAGGAAGTCATAGTGGGGCTTGGCGCGAACGTGCAGTCGCCTGCGCGCGAGGTCGAGGTCGGGCCATTCGAGCGTCTGGAGTTCGCCCCGGCGCAGTCCAGTCGCGAGTGCGAGGGAGAAGAACGCTCTCTCCCAGTCGGTACACGCACCGAAAAACCGCTTGAGATCGGCATCGGCGTAGGCGACTGGTCGTTTGCGGAATTTGGGGAGCTTGGGGACTTCCTTGACTGGGTTATCGATCTTGAGCCGGTTGAAGAAGTTGTGCAGGATCACCCGGTCGGTGTAGAGCGTCGTGCCCGGGTCGTAGCCCTTCGATTTGCGCCAGGCCAGAAATCCTTTGATGTCCTCGGGCGTGACTTCGCGGGCGTCGGACTTGGGGACGTACTCCGCAAAAAGCTCAAGGACGTGGTTGTACTTCTGCCACGTGAGCTTTTTGCGGAAGGTCTTCACGTCGGCAATAAATGCGTCGATCGATTTGGCGAGGGAAAATTGGAGTTCAGTTTCGTCGAGGATCTTGACGCCGGTTTGCGCGGCTTCGAGTTCCAGGCGCTTTCGCTGCTGGGCTTCGAGCGCCTGGGAGGGAGTATCGCCTGCAGTTTGCCGCAGGCGTTTTCCGTTCTCGCGCCATTCAATTAAAAAGCGGCCGCCCGAAGGCCATTTGAGGCGGCCTCTTTTGTCGCGTTTGAGGGGAGCGTTATGCCAGGCTGCTTGAACTTTGACTCGCTGGAGAATGTTGACGTGGACCACAGGCCGCCTCCGTTGGCGAAATGGACACTAAATTGGACACTAAGCGGAGACGCGTCTTGTAAGTTACTGAAAACATTCTACAATTGGCAGCCGGACCTGTAAGCCGAATTCTGTCTGTTCGAGTGTCGATCCGCAACCGTGGCGGAGCTATGCTTCGCCGCAGTGGTCACCGCTCTGCGAGCCTCGAGTTGCTCGATGATGGCTTCCAGCGACTTCCAGTCTTCTACCGTTGTGCCGTTGGTGAACTGGATGCCGAGGCCGTCCTGGTCCTGGCGCCGGATGACGCCCCACAGATCGGCTTTGCACGAGCCGGTCTGCACGATCACGCGTACCCGCGTGTGCTCCGCCAGGCTTTGTGGGGTATGCACATAGCTACCGCTCAGGCTGATGTTATGCAACTGTGCCAGCACTGCGCCGCGCAGGCTGGAGGCGCGAATCTATGGTGGCAGGGTATAGCGGGTGGGCGGGCGATTCGCTTCCCCTGCTGCTGAAGAGTAGACGCTGTGCATGCTAGGACAGTAGGTAGGAAGAGGAAGCTGGTAAATTACAATGATGAAGGATAAAGTGTTACCGGCGGCTTGGCCGGGAATTGACAACCTGATGCTTGGCCGGCGGCTGCGGCGACACGCGACGCCTGGTGCATTTTTGTGCAACTTTGCAACACAAGTAGTACAAATTTCTGCACTCCGACCTCGTCCCGTTCCCAACTTGAACCTTGTCGCTGCAATTTACAGATTTTAATAACTTTTTTCTTGACAACAGTTTCCCCGACGTCGAGAATTGCCGCGCATTCTTGTTCAGTCGCACTCTGACGCTGCCCATTGCGAGGAAGTCAAGGCTTACGTGGCTAGAAAGATTGCAATTGAGCAACTTCTCCCGGGGTTTTCCTAATTACAAAATCGTTGGCGATGATGAGCGCAGAATTGCGCTGGGCCGGTTCTTTCTCGTTCACCGCGATTTCGCTAACGAAAAGCACGCCGGTAGTGGCCAGGTTTACGGGTCTTACGTTTCTCCCGCAGGCGACGGCCGACGCCCGAGCATGGGCGGACTGGCCCGCCCATCTGCTCTATCCAATCAGATACTCGGTCTATCGGATCGGATAGTGCTTAGCGTGAGCGGAAGCGGCGGCGGCGTCCACACGTTTCCTGTCCAATACACAAAGGCATTGATAACAAAGCAGTTGTCCGGCATCCGTGCAAATCTATCTGCTTCCTCCCATTTTGGCACGCGGGATGCGCTCTGCATGGACAACCGCGAGGCGATAAGAAAGAGAGTCGGGTCGCACACGCGTGCTGGTTCGATAACAATGCATCGAGAACAGTGCAAATTTGGGATAAGACAGGATCAAATCGGGACTGCGCGCCGGAATTTAAAGATTCTAATAGCTTTGTCCTTGACAGTAGTTTCCCCGACGTTGACAATTACGGCGCTTGGGGTGGTCTGCTTTAAGGATTTGCTCTACCCATTAAGCCACGGTTTAAGTGGTTAGAAGAATTGCATTGAACGACTTCTTTCCCGGGCTTTCCGAAAACACAATCGTTCGATGACGAGGCGGAACTGCGCTGCACAAGCGCGTTCCGTGCAGTTGAACAGAAACTCAGGCAAATCTGTGGAGGAATTATGAAAGTACGAGGATGCCCTTTGGGGTGGGTTCTAGCCTTTATGATCGTGATCGGCAGTCCACTCCTCGCCACGACCTTCCCAAACAGCGGTAAATTTCGGGTAAGCGACGTTTGGGTAGCTACAGGGAACGTCTATCAGATCTGGCACAACAACGGCACTAACTACGTCAACCTGGGAACCGTCCCCCCCAACACTAGTCTGACCAGCGCGAATGGCTGCGGCTTCGATTCGAGCTTCCGGCCTTACGCCGCAGACTCGGGCGCCCAGGTGATCGACCGTCTTTCGGAGTTGTCGCACAACCCGATCACGACAAAAAGTGCGCAGAAGTTCCCGGTATCCACCGGCATGGTGCAGCCTAATTCGCTAGTGTTTGATGGAGCAGGCAACTTCTATGTAGGCGACGCCGGCGCACCGACCATCAAAGAATTTGACCCTTACGGGAACCAGATTAATTTCTTCAGCGGCCTGCCCGTGGATTCGGGGGCGGGACCTGCCTGGATCGACATCAGCGCCGGGAAGTTGTTCTATACGACCAACGGCACGAAGATTTATAAGTTTGACCCCGGCCCCCAGACGACCGTCGTTTTCGCGGACACCTCCGTGATTGCCAAGAACCTCGTAGACCATCTTGGCGCGCTGCGGATGCTGCCAAACGGCAACGTGCTGGTAGCCAACGGAGTGGACCACATCCTCCAGATCAGTGCCGATGGAACAACGGTAGTAAAGACCTACGATGTGAGTGGCAAAACCAACTGGGTACCTTTGACATTGGACACCAGTGGTGTCAATGGCAGCTTTACTCCGGTATCGTTTTGGGCGGGAGATGTGAAAAGCACAAAAGCCATCCGGTTCAACATAGCTACCGGAGCAGTCGAAGCTACCCTCAGCACGGGTACTAGACCAGCGGCGCTATGCGTCCAGGGTGGTTTCAGCCTGGACCAACCGGTACTAAATGGGGCACCTCAACAGACGCTGACCGCACAAAATCCTGTTGCTACCGTCAACACGAGTACTAACAATTCCGTGAGTCCCCCAACGTTCAACCAAGCCACGATGAGGTTAGATGGTTTGAGCCAGAGCGTGAAATTGAACGTATATTGGGTAGATTTCGACCCCAAGGCGACGGCACTTGTGCATGCTGGTACGACGGATCCCACCGGTTCGTTTCCGAACGGGGTGCAGTGCCTTCCCACGGCGCCGCCACCCACGAGCCCGACACCAGGGACTCTGCCGCCACTTTGCGAGTCCGTGAAGCCGGACCTGAACCCCGATTGCAGTGATCTTTCGCAAACTATCGACCAAACTACCGGAGCGTGCGTACCCCCGAACAAAACCTCTACCCCCCTTTTCACGCATGCCTCTGTCAAGTATTTCGCTGAGCTCAATACGAACGCTACCGATGCCGCTTGGCCGCCGGGAAAACCCGGGGCCGAGCCCCAGGGTACGAATGCCACGTTATTTTCCGACATGACCAATCCGACTGCCCTGACCAGCGGGTTCATCTTCATCGATGGCTACACTTCGGGGGGGACGAGAACCTGTTGTGTTTTTTCCATCCAGAACGTGTCTCTGGCGACTAATACCGGCGGATTTTCAGTGATTGGCTGCGGGTATTCATCTCCCGTGGTTTACGAGCCCGCGCCGCCATTCGCACCCTACACTGCCGGAAACACTTTGCCGTTCAAAATTCAGGCCATTCTGGCGAATAGCGGCGCCACGTGCTCCAATGGCCCCTTCGTTGATTCAGGCACAATCGCCCCGTACCTAGTGCAGGTGCTGGATGACGGCGCCGGGGGTGTGCATGTGCCCATCAAATTGGCGCCCAACTCCAAGACCGCACAAGGGCAAGTGGATGCAAATGGGAATTGTCTCTACTCGCCCAGCCTCACCTCCACCAAGAGCTCCTGGAATTGCGGTGTGATCCTACCTTCGCAACCGGGCAACTATCTCTATACAACTTATGATTCTTTAGGCTTGATGGCGCCGTTTAGTGTGGAGATCGCAGTGCAGTAACTCCGCACAGAATAGCCCTTTGGTAAAAGAGCCGGGCCGACCAGCCCGGCTCTCTTTGTTTAATGCTGACCGCTCGTATCGGTCAGTTCCGTTGGGAATAAATAGGGGCAAAGTCGCTGCGCTTTAGGACATCATCGCTTTTTGCATCCTTGCGTATTTCGTCGAGGACACGGCGGGCCTCAGCCTCGTGAGAAGCAGCGTCGTCTGGCTTGCCCCCGCTTAGCCGAATTACCTGCGCCAGGAAATATTGGCTCTCGGCCTGTTGGGCTTTGAGGCCCGCAGTTTCACTATTTTGCCGAGCAATGTTAAACGTTTCTCGGGCACTAGCGTAATCCTTAGCTTCCAGCAGCGCCTCGCCTAAATAAAGCAAACAGCGTGTGTGCAGGTACTTCAAACGGCGGGCCTCTGCCTCTTGGGCCAGAGGCCGCAAAGCGGCAATCGCTGCCCTCGCGTTCCCGTTCTTTACCAGCACGCCGGCCAGATTAGTTTTCGTCACCAGCAGCCAATAGCGGTCAGTGCTGCGCGAGGCGTCCCGGAAAGCTTGCTCAAAGAGAGATCGGGCAGACTTGTAGTCGCCTCTGTAGAAGGCTCGTTCTCCCTGAAAATCAAGTGTCTGGATAATCGTAGGAGTGCTTTGCGCCTCGCGCGCCACCGACAAGGCTTCATCCAGAGCCTTGCCGGCCTCTTGGTCGCGGCCAGCCAGGCTGAGCGCGTTCCCATAATTGCTAAGGATGGTAGCGAGCCAGAAGCCGCGCTCATTCACGTCATGAAGGATTTTGAGGGCGTCCTGCTTAGAATTAAGCGCGGCACCGTAGCGACCTTGTAAATCGAATACCGTGCCCATGCTGTCCATCTGGATGGCGACGCTCAACTGGTCGCCCGCTTTACGCAGCAGCTCCAAGGCGCGCATGTAGTAGGAGACCGCCTGATCATACTGTCCGATCATCATTGACGATTCGCCAAGATTGTGCAGGGTCTCAGCGAGATCGCCGGGCACCTTCAATTTCTCACGCAAAGTTAATGCCAGCTGGAAATAGGTGAGGGCATCAGCATAATCGTTCGCCTCGGCATAGGCGATACCGATGTTATTAAGGCAGAGGGCTTCGAAGGTCGCATTTCCTACTTCGTGTTGAATCTGCAGAGATTCCTTGTAGTCGGAGAGAGCCTTCTCATACTGCCCCAGTTTGCCATACAGGTTTCCCCTATCGATCAGCGTATCGCCGATGCCACGTCTGTCCCCGATTTGGCGGCGCAGGTCAAGCGCCTGGTTGTAGAGCTTCAAAGCGAGATCGGACTTGCCCTCGCTGTACTGCAACTGGGCCATGGAATTGAGTGTGGCCCCTTCGCCGCCTTTGTTGTTCAATTGCCGATGCAGGTCAAGTGCCTCCTGCAAGTTGCGCTGTGCGTCGTCAGGCTTGTTGAGCTCGGTGTAGATGCTGCCAATGACGTACAGCACTGATGCCTTTTCCTCTTGATTATCCAGTTGAACCGCCAGGCTGAGCGCCCGGTTTAGGTAATCAAGAGCACTTTGCGGTCTGCCGGCCAAATCTTCCTCGCGGCCCATTGCCAGCAGGGCATCCACATATTTCGGGTCGCGCTCCAGGATGCGATTGTAGAGTTCACGAGCCTTATCAAAAGAACCGTTTTGCTGGTAGAGGGCGGCCAGCTTGAATTGCACATCGCTATCGTTCGGCGAGCCATTTGCAATTCTTTGGTAGGCATCGATGGCTTTGCTCGTGTCGTGTAAAACAAGAGCACGAGTAGCCAGAATCCTGTACTTTTCCTGATCCGGGAGCTTGGCGCTGAGCTCGACCGCCTTACGCGACGCCTCCTCGGCCTGATTATCGTAGCCCAGATTGCTGTAGGCCTCTGCTACTTGCGCATAAGCGAGCGCAAAATTCGGATCCTGTTGCGTAGCGGCTTCGAACCGTTTTTCCGCCTCCAGATACTTCCCCTGGCGGAAGAGCTGCAGCCCGTGGCCGTACTCTCCCAGCGCCTGCACCGACTGGGTCGAAGGCTTCAGACTCTTCGCCTGCATCTCCTTGATTGTGTCGGCGGAGAGTGCCAGGTCCTTCTGCACGGACTCGGCCAGCTGTTGCAGGCTGCGTGGCAAGTCTTTGTCACTTGTCGCTTCGGCTTTCAGGGGAAAATTCCGCTGGCGCCTGACATCCTGCAGAGTGGCGTCTATTCGGATTTGGCCGCCCAGCTTGATGAATTGCCCCGAAAGCAAATGGTCGGCACTGGTAAATTCCGCCACCCGGCGCAAGGTATCCGGATCGAGGGTGGCGTCAGGCGCAATCCGCAGATCCTGCAGAATCTGGCTGACCCGGTCGGAAGCCACGGTGCGCATGGCCGCCGATTCGCCCATATCGGTGCGCAACATTTCGGAAAGCGCCGGACCCATCCAGTTCAGCGCCGGGTCACCGGAGGCGTTGCGGAAAGGAAGAATGGCCAGCGAAACCACCGGACCGGCCGGAGCTTTTGTATTTGGTCCAAACAGTTTGGCGCGCAGCAGGAAGCCAGTTACCGCCAGAATCAGCACCACCGCGGCCACGCTGATCCCCACCCACGGAATATCCTGTGCCCAGGGCTGCACGTCGGGCAGGCGGATGGAGGCGGCGGCACTCTTTCCCTGCCAGGCTTCCAGGTCGCTCAGCAGTTCTTTGGCGCTGCTGTAGCGCAGCTTAGGGTCGCGCTCCAGGCATTTAGAGACCACGTTGCTGAGGACGGCCGGGACCTTGTTATCCAGGCTGGAAACCGGCGCCGCACGCTCTTGCGTGCGCTTGAGCAGGCTGGCCAGGGCGCTATCCGCCTTATAAGGCACCTGCCCGCTCAGCAGTTCGTAGAAAATCAGGCCCAGCGTGAACAGGTCGGAACGCTGGTCCAACTCCTGCCCCAGCCCCTGCTCCGGCGACATATACTCCATGGTGCCGATGAGCGCCCCGGTCTGGGTCATGCCATCGCTTTCCAACGAGCGGGCCAGGCCAAAATCCATCACCACGATGCGCCCGGTGGCGTCGCGCATGATGTTTTGCGGCTTCAGGTCGCGGTGAATAACTCCTTCACTGTGAGCCGTATCCAGCGCCAGGCAGACTTGGCGAATAATCTCCGCCGCCTCTTCGGGCGAGAACTTCTTGTGCTCCAACAGCAGGGAGCGCAGGTCCTTGCCCTCAATGAACTCCATGGTGATGAACTTGATGCCATCGGCCTCGCCCAGATCGAAAATGCGGACCACGTTGCGATGGGTGACCTGTCGGGCCAGGATCAGTTCCTGCTTGAAGCGCTGGATAATGGCGGGATTGCGGGCCAGGTCGGGGCGGATGACCTTGAGCGCTACCAGCCGGTCGAGTTCACGGTCGCGCGCCTTATAGACCGTGCCCATGCCGCCTTCACCCAGGGCCTGCAGGATTTCATAGCGGTTGCCCAGAACAGTGCCCGGTTGCGGTCCGCCAGCGCCCCAGGAGTCAGGCACGGGGGAAGCCCCGGCGCCGGTCTGCCCGGCCGCGCTGGAGGACTCCGGAACCAGCGTAGGGGTATCCGCGCTGCTGCTTTCCGGCACCAGGGTGGGGCTGTCGGAGGAGGAGGGAGTGGGGGTAAGCGTTTGCGCCCCCCTATCCGGCCGGGGAGCGGGGTCGCCGCTTTCCGGTACCAGGGTAGGGCTATCCGCTGGAGACGAAGGGTTAGGGACTTTTTCCATGGCAGCCGGGTGCGCGCAAAACCACTGCTGCTGGCCTCTTGGCGGTTTAGTATATACCGCCTCCGCGGCGCTATTGCCTCCATAAATTGTGGCCGCGGTGGTGCCTTTGCGGGGCCGGCTGAGCTCAAGAAAAGCGGCTGTTTCCCGAAATGGGCGCCCGGTTCCCGCCCCCGGAGGCAACTTTTTCGTCCCGGTTGGGGTTTATAAGGCTGACTCTGCCTCCGATTTTGTGTGCCTCGCTATACTGCCGTAACATGCGTGTATCTTAAATTGCGCAAGGAAACGGACTCGTGAAGCTATCTCAATTCCTGGGATTCGTGGCAGTACTGTTGACCCTGGCCGGCGCCGCCGGCTGCAAATCCGCGGCCGCCATCGCCGCCAACTCTCGATTTCGGGTGATGAACGCCTCCGTGGAGCAGCCCAGCCTGACCTTTCTGCTGACCACCTCCACCGTGGCGGCTGATCTGGCTTACCCCACCGCCGCGGCTTACGCCTCCGAAGTGCCGGGCGGTTATACCGTGCATGTTGAGCCTGCGGGCACCACCGCCACCCTGATCAACCAGCCAGTGGTGCTTCAGGCTGGTACCTTCTACACCTTTATCGCTGCCGAATCGGCGTTTGCTTCGCCCGCGCTCACCCCCATTTTTCTCACCGACGACAACACCACCCCCGCTTCCGGCCAGATGCGGCTGCGCGTGGTCAACGCTTCGCCGGACGTGGGCAATCTGGACGTCTATGTGGTGTCGCCGGGCACAAACATTCAGACCGTGAACCCGACCTTCGTCAATCTGGCTTTTAAATCGGCCACTACCTATCAGACCCTGGTGGCGGGAAACTATGAGGTTCTCTTTACCGCGCCCGGCCAGAAGACCGTTCTAATTGACAGCGGCGTCCTTCCTTTTGGCAAAGGACAGGTTCGCACTGTTGTGGCGCTCGACAACACCGGCGGATACGCAACCAGCATGCTGGCCGATTTGAATTAGTTGGGGTGCAGCGGAAATTGGCAGCGGCAGCAGACCGCCCGCTCGCAACTCAACCGGCGCACCCTTTTATGACAATGGCTCCGTGCGTGGTTAACCTCAACCCGCCATCGTTTTCCTCTATCTCTGCCTCCTACGGGCAAAGACCTTAGTAGATCTCCCTTAAAACACCCTGTTTGCCCTTTACGAAATTGAGCTATTTGGCCGATTGGAGCGGCTACTCTGCCCTGTTATCGTCTCTCCACTTGCTGATCTGGTTTTACCGAGATACCTGCGGGCTTTGGCCGAGCCTGCGCAACGCCGCTTCAATAAATTCCCCAAAAGGATTGCTTAGTGAAAACTGCATTCATACTGACGGCATGGTTATTATTCACAGTTTCATCCAGCCTGGCGGTAACCGTGGGCGCCAGAGCCACTGGATCCGCCTCTCCCATCACCGTAACCGGCACAGCCAGCTCCAACTATGGCATCACCGGCTGGACCATTTATGTGGATTCCAACTTGGTGTTTCGGCAAAACACCTCCTCTCGTAGCATATCTGTACCGGTCAGCATGAGTTCGGGGACTCACCACTTGGCAGTTAAGGCCTGGGACACCTCCGGGGCCAATGGCGCTGCTTATTTGACGGTCACTGCCGGAAACTACAGCGCCAGCAGCACCAGCACGAGCACCGGCAGCGGTTTGGTCCCTATCCCCCCATCCAATGCAAAATACTTCAATAACGTTGACCAGATGTCAGGCTGGATTGCGTGTTCGGCCTGCGCCCAGTCAGGCACGGCTTCCTCCTACTGGTTCAAGCAGTGGGTGAGCAGCCCCTCCCTGGACGGAAAGAGCATGCAAAGTTACATCAAGGGAAGCTATGGCGCCTGGGCCGACAACCTGTTCGTTAAGAAATTCGGCGACCAGACTTGGGCGCGCCACATTGAGTACTCCACGAATTTCCTGTGGAACGCTCCCAAGACCAAG
>DASSIO010000151.1:0-15055 GCA_035691825.1 Terriglobales bacterium
AGCAGTTCACCGATCGTGGTTCCGATCACTTCGCCAGATACTACAAACTCGATGCGTCGATTCCGATATTCGCTGAAAGGACCGCAGAATCGGCTCCACCAGCAAATCGTACAGCAGGGTCCTAAATGGGTGTTCCATACCGGAATAGGGCAGCGCATTACCGTAGCCCTCGTCCGTTCGGAACTCGTGCTTCAGGCAAGTTCGCGGTGGGCGGATTTCGTCAGCCATTTGCGAAGACGCTTCTTCGTCGCGCCGCTTGTCCTGAAGATCGCGAATTCCGTAACTGTTGACTGACGTCACACCGTACTCCGGCGTCCGCCCAACAGGTTGACGATCAGCACCACGACTGCCACGATCAGCAGGATGTGTATCAGGCCTCCGGCCACGTGGAAACCGAAGCCGAGAAGCCACATAATCAGCAGAATTACAAAGATTGTCCAAAGCATACTTACCCCCAGTGCTCACTGGCACCGAACTGTCCGGTTCACTTCCTGCGCCCGCTGGAACTCTCCAGCGGGCGCACACGGTGCAATTACTAGTCAGCCTTCGCGACGGCCTGGCCCTTGGCGCCCCGGACCGCATCGAGGAACGCATTGGCTGCGCGCGGCGCAGCGACCTGCCCCGTCAACGCGGCTCGCGTGGTGATTTTCTTGCCATACATCGCGCGCGTGGAATCGTCGTCCTGCCGGACCGACGCTCCGTCCAAGGCGATGCCGGCGAAGGCACCCTTGCTGCGTGAGTAGGTCAGAATCTCGGCATCCAGCTTCCAGCTCGCGCCCGCCGATGCATGCCGCCCCACCGGTCCTGCCGCGACTGAGGCATCTGCCCCGAGTTTGAAGCCGCTGGAAAGCAGCTTCTGCATACCATTCTCGTGCTGAATGATCATGACCAGATCCACGCCTTCGATCCCGATCTGGAATCCCACACTTCCACCCGAAACCGTGATAAACGCCGGCGTACTCCAGCCCCTCGCTGTCCGGCACGTGGCGACGCCCTTGCCGTGCTCAGCCCCGACGATAAATCCGCCCTTCATCAGGTGCGGCACAACGGCGATACACTTGGCGTTTTCCAAAACCTCTTCCGGAATGCCGTTGTCCGGCGCCTGCATGATCTCGTGCAGCACGGTGGCTGCGCTGTTGAGGCGATCGACGGCATCCTGGCGCGCTGACCCTGCCCAGGACAGGCAGCCCAAGCTAAAAACTACAACCAGCAACATAAATTTCTTCATACTGACAATTCTCCTTCGTTCGTTGAAACAAACCACCGCCCCAGTTCTCGCCAGCATCGAGCCGGTTGAACCGGAAGGCTAGAATTGGTGTGTTGAGAGAAAAAATGCACGTGCCTTACAAGGTCGGCACGTAAAGGCCCCCGCATTCAAGCGCTTAGAGGCGACCTGCAACAAGCAAGATGACCACGATCACCAACACCAGCCCCAGCCCGCCGCTCGGAAAGTACCCCCAGGAGCGGCTGTGATTCCATCTCGGGAGCGCTCCCAGCATCATCAGAAGCAGGACGACGATCAAAATAAACAACATTTCATTTCCTTCCGAAAACTCTTCTCTATCAAGGTGACTTTAGCAACTGTGGCGTGGCTTGTCTGAGCAATAAAGCTCAGGCTCGCCATTAGTCCGGGAATAGACGAGCAGGTATCGTCACCAACGATGCAGGAGCTGCGACGGAATTCGTGCTTTGGCCTTCCGAAGCAAAATCAATCTGCTGCAATCGACAGCAGCGCCGGTTCAGCCGGAGGCACTTGCAGGTGCGGCATCGGACGGCCGGTAAACAGCCGGCGACATGGCCTCGCCAGCCAGCGCGCCCAACGTGCCGAGGAAGACTTCCTGGCGCTGTCGGTCGCAATCCCGGTATCGGCATACATGAGCCGGTAGATCCTGGAAATGAGCATGAACGCCAGCCGTCCCCGCGTGGACTTGATAAATCGCGCCCGCTTCCAAATCGAACGCCAGGCATAAAACTTGTCCCACACGGCCTGCGTCCGCCGGCGGATTTCATCGCCCGACATCAGGGGGTGCGGCCAGTAAAGCTTGGGACGCAGAGCAGCGGGGATGAGCCACCGTCGTGTGATGGGGATCCCGGCGATGGTTTCAGGAGTGTCTCCGAGAGTCTTTTCCCATTTAATAAAGTCCACGGTGCCGGGAAATGGCGTGAGCATGACAAACTGCGCAAAGGTGATGTCGGCCCGTTCGGCTACATCTTCGGTGGCCATGAAGGTGGCGGGGTTGTCGCTGGGCAAGCCAAAGATGAAGGATCCGAGCACATGGACGCCATGCTGCCGGAAGGTTCGAAGGCGCTCCACCAGATTTTCTCCAGCCAGATTGAAATCTTTGTAAACGTCCTTCAGGCCTTCCGGGGTGACCGATTCCACGCCCACCAAAGCGCCGATGATGTGCGCCGCCCGCATGGCATCGAGAAACTCCGGGTCTTCCGCAGCTTCCATCGTGATCTGAGTGAAGAAGCGCACGTCAGGCAGCTTCGCCAGACGCGCCATCAGTTCGAAGCGCTCCGCGCGCAGCGATTCCAGCTCATGAAGACGAGCGGAGTTATTCTGCTGTGCCGCCAGGCGCAAGTCGCTCAGGGTGACCGGATAGAAGTTGTCGTCGGCAAGCGCGATGAAGCGAAAACCCAGGCGGCGCAGTTGGACAATTTCCTCCAGGACGGCGTCGGAAGTGCGCTGCCGGGGACGTTGGCCGTCGGTGCGCCAGACGGAACAGAAAGAACAATGCTTGGGACAGCCGCGGACAGTTTGTACTGAGGCCCACATATAGCGGTTTCGCGGCAGCAAGTCCCAGCGCGCCGGAGAGAATTGACTTGCCTCAATGCGACCGCCTGAATAGGTCAGCTTGGGAGCGCCGTCGCGACAATCGGTGAGGACGGTTGGCCAGACCTGGTCGCCATCGCCCTGAACAACAGCGTGGGCGCCACCGAGTTCGACGGCCTCATCCGGATATAAGGTCGCGTGAATCCCACCGAAGACCACGTATGCTCCGCGGTCGCGAGCGATTCTTCCAATCTCGTAGCCGCGAAGCGCGTTCGCGGTATGGACGCCGATGCCCACCACGTCGCCTCGCCGAATGCCGTCCGGATCAACCTGGGCGAGTGTCTCGTCCACGATCGCGGGGTCTCCATAACATCGGGGGGTGGCAGCGGCGAGAACGTAGAGCCAACGCGGGGTAATAACGGCTGTTCCAAACGATACATCGCTGGGGTTTACCAGATGAACCTTCATGCGCGCATGACCTATTTCCTTGAATGAGTAAGTTTCGTTAGTCGTGAAGGATCACGTTCAACAGAGAGCTGTGAATCTCGATCGAGCCGTTGTATTTGATAAACCCGAGTTTCCGGAAGCGGTTCATGAAGTAACTGACGCGTGACCGAGTCGTGCCAATTATCTCTGCGAGAGTTTCTTGACTGATTTTCGGGATCAACTTTTCGGGTTTTCCTTCCTTGCCAAACTGTGCCAGCAGCAAAAGAGTCCGCGCCAGCCGTTTTTCGCTGGAATTGAAAAGCTGGTCCACTAAGTCTTCTTGGATGCGAGCGTTCCTGGCAAGAAGGAAGCTGACGAACACATCGGAAAATGCGTGCTGTTCGTGAAGCACGCGCAGCATGTCTTTCCGGGTGATCCTGAGTACCTCGATGTCCGTAAGAGCAGCAGCTGTGGCCAGCCGAAGAGGCTCGGCAGCTGCGATGCATGACTCACCCACAAATTGACCTGCGTCCAGCAAGGCGATGGTCGCCTCCTTACCACGTTCGGAAACTACGGTGAGTTTCACTTTGCCCTTTTGTATGTAGAAAATCGTGTTCGCAGGCTCGCCTTGCGTAAACAGGACCTCTTTCTTCGCCAGATTCACGACCTTCCGGCCAACGCCTGCGGTCGCGAGAAAGGAGACAGGATCAAATCCGGTGCGCCGGATCTTACGTTTCATGAAAGCTGACTTCGACGAAGCGACCGGAGCGCGTGCGGCAGCATGTGTGGCAATCATTGCGCTGTCTCCTATGCCGGAAACCTGACGTGCGGTTACGGTTGTACGAGCCGATTCGCTTTTTCTCTTAACTACGCTGGGTGTCCAATTTTGTACACCTACAAGGATACTTGACTTTACCCGGCAGCGCACGCTCAGGGACTTTCCCAGTGGGGCCGCGGTGACTCATGGAACTCTAGGAAGCTGAACTCGCCGGGTTTAGGGCCTTGCACTTACACCCAATTTGGGAACGGCTGCTCGACCCCTCCAATTATCCTTTGGCGGCACTCGGCGTTGGACGGTCAGAGCTTGACTGGGGTTTCTTCCGCGGTGAAAAAACCGAAGTGGAAAAATCGATAATGTACCTGACGGTATTCGAGCAAAACTGGCACGGTGTCTCCCGGACCTCGGGGAGACCCTCTTCTTCCACGTTTGTCGGGAAAGAGCGCAGGCACTCGGTACAAGTCAAGACAATGAAGGGTACGCCGCGGGAGTCCTTACCATTGCGAGGGATCCAGACGGGAGCGGATTTCTCCTGATGAGATCTTGTTCGGGCCGCTGCGTGGCGAATCAAGTCGGCAACTGTGGCCAGGAAAGCCTCGGGACCGTGCTGATTTTTGGCATGGAATGCGTCCGCAATGATACCGCCGGGAACGGACTCGCCACACTCATAGGCGCCACTGATCGCCAGCACCGGAATCCGCGGAAACCGGCGCCGAACCACCGAGAGAAACTCAAAGCCTGACATGTTCGGCATGTTGAGGTCAGAGGTAATCAGGTCAGGGGTGATGGTCCTCAGCTGCAAAAGCGCATCGAAACCGTCCCGAGCGATACTGACCTTGTAGCCTTTGGATGTGAGAAGCATGGAGAGGCTTTCACGAATGATGGCCTCATCGTCCACTACCAGAATGTGGTGCTTGGGGGAACGCATGGCCTTGGTCCTCTTTCGACAATGGGGGCAGCGCCTCGGATCTGATTTTCCTTTGGCGGCGTCCGGTGACATGGAGGCCAGCGCCGCGCCCGGCTCGTGCGACAAACGTGCCGGCCGCCGTCCGAAGCGGCTGGGCCGTTTGTGTTAAGGAGATGGTCGCAAATCTTAGAGTCCCGCACTGTCCAAAATTGAACAATGGCGAAATTATTCTTTCTTCGATCTGGCAACCCGGCAGGTCCGCGGCACTCGAAATTATGCGGGCGCGGCCGCCAGCGCACCATCTCGCGCGCGTGCTTGACATGCACGATAGACATGCCCCCGCCCATGCCCCCCTCCGATGTAGCGGTCCTGTTTGTGCAATGAGCAAGATTGAACAGTCTGTAACTTGGCGCAGGCATAAGATGCTTTCGGGTGTCGCATTTTTATGGAGAACTTCAGAAGCAGCAGAGCCGAAGGCGGCTGGGAACCCAGCCAGAATCAAGCCTTCTTGATCATCGCCTGCGGAATGGTTCTGGCGGGCGTGCTCGTTTTTCTTTTCTGATTGCGGAGCTAGAGCTCCCGCGACCGCTGGAAGAGTGCAAAAACCGATGAGCGTCAATGATGTAACTTACCAGGGCGTGACTTACCACCCCGTTGAAAACCTGCCACCTCTGACAAACCACGTCGTGACGTGTCCCCGTTGCGACGGAGTCGGTCTGATGTACAGTCGTGCGTGCAAAGAATGTGATGGGCGGGGGCTGTTGTATCCGCCGCTTTCGCAGGCGGCAGGCACCGGTGCCACGGCGAAGGGAGACAAATGACGAACTCCAAGCTGCAGGCAGCCATCGACGAACTGGAGAGACTGTACGAGACTGTCAAGGCATTCAAAGCACGCAATGGCAGGCTTCCAAATCCCGACAGCGATGCCGGGCGTGCCGTGCTTACCCTCGACGCGTTTGCGGGAGAGCTGAAAAGCCTGCGAATCGCACAACTCGTCTATAGAAAGGTGTAAACGCTTCCCCCAATGCCCCCCGCGCCTGTCGCTTAAAACGCCGCCGACCGGCCTGCAACGTAGCCAGCGATCGTCAAATCCCGAGTCTCAGGTCAGGTCGATGCACACTGGACACACTTCGAGGTCATTCGGCCTCCGATCCTCTGCAAGCGAAGGCATGCTCCTGCTCATCATGATCGACGCTGTCGGTCGTCGAGGCGTTGATTCTGAAACCGCAATGATTGCAGCGTGATTCGGTGTGAACCCGAGCATGGTTGCCGAATTGAGCGCGCGTAAAGTCGGGCTTCAAATTGTGACGAATGGAAATGAATGAGCTTTCCGCCGCTGCGGTCGGTGCGAATTCAAGAATGCTCATTGGCCTGCTCCGGCGGATTAAGGGCTCTCACCCGGGATCCGGGCGCAGCCGGTGCTGCGCACAACTCGCGATTACGTTTTCGACGAAAAATCTTCTTTCTGCGCTCACGTCCGAACCTCGACTTGTCACCATTGCGCTCTGACACTGCACCCGCTCCTTGAATTCCGGCTTTATTCTGTCGGTACTCCTTCATCTTAGGCCAGCGCTGATCCAGGAAGTGTCCACTTTTGCACAGTTCCAGCCGCGTTAGAACTTCATACTGAATGAAAGTGCCCGTGTCCCGGTAGGCCGATTGTGTTCTCATGACTGACGAACGGAGCGCAAAGCAAATGATGAATACCAAGTTTATTGTGAAACTGAACCGCCTCGGCAAACGTACTGCTGAATACGTACAGCGCACTGATCGGATTCCGCTGCGGACGACAACCAACCGAGAGCTGGCGTTGGTAATGGGAAAGTTCACGGCCGAAGACGTAGCCAAGTCCGTGGAAACTGCCCGCTGCAAAGCGGAGATAGTCTCGATAGAGGTCGCGGCGTGACCATGACCCGCAAGCTTGTGAAATCCGGCGCATGCATGGGTTCCACGCGATGCGGCGGATGAAAAATGTGCGGCGATTCTTGGCCATGGAAAATAAAGACGATGTCGACCTGGACGACCTCGAGGACGATCTCTCGACGCTGGAGCAACACGCTAAGCATGTGGTGGGTCTTTTGGGGCGTCGGGTCACAGACCTCGGGGCAAGAATTGCAGCACTAGAACAATCGAGCCTTCTGTTCCAGGAGATTCGAAAAATCAAAGATAAAGTCCACGCACTGCATAGCAAATTCTGAATGCCTGCGCAGGCAATATGTGTGTCCAGCGTCGCCGACTCGACCTGGGCGGGAGAGTCTCGGATGTTGGAACCCGGCTCGTCCGACGGCTAACGAGTACCGATTATGCTTGTAGAAGGAAGTTGAGCAGAGCCCGGTGTACCCGCAGCGTGCCGTTGTAATTGATCAGGCCCATCTTCCTGAACCGGTTCATGAAGAAACTCACTCTCGAACGCGTCGTACCGATCATCTGGGCAAGCGTTCCCTGGCTGATCTTCAGAGTTGCGAGCTCCGTCTTGGACGACTTCCCCGAGCTGGCCATCAGCCAGAGAGTTCGCGCCAGTCGTTTTTCGCTGGAATTGGAAAGTTGATCGACAAAGTCCTCCTCGATCCGGCCGATGCGAGACAGCAAATGCGCGACAAAGAGCTTCGCAAATGCTGGATCTGCATGGATCATGTTTACCACGGTGGACTTGGTGACTCGCGAAATCGTCGACTGATGAATCGCAGTCGCCGTGGACATCCGCAGGGCTCGTTTGCCAACACAGCCCTCGCCGAAGAAGTCCCCTTGCCCCACAATTGCAAGCACTGCTTTCTTGCCACGCTTTGACAAGACGCTGAGCTTCACGTTACCGCTCTCGATGTAGAACATGGAATCCGCCGCATCTCCCTGCGCGAAGACGGCCTGGTTGTTTGCGTACTCCAGGGCGGTCTTTTGAGCGCCGATCTTCTTGAGCAATGCTGCGCGATCCGAAATGGAAATGTGTGCAGTCGACATACATTCTCCCCGCGCGCGCCCCAACAACGCCCTAAACTGACCGCTGCTTGGGCCGCGTCACTGATTTCCTTGATGCTACCTCCGAGGAGCCAAAGGCCACTGGTCCAAAGTGCTCAGAATGGGGATTCACCGCACTTCGCCTGATTCAGGCACACACGCGAAGGGTATCAGTGTGGCCGTTCATGCACTCTGGAATAAAGTCCGATTTGGGGCTACCCTCCGCGCACTCCGCGCACCTAACTTAGCTGCCCATATACAATCCATGCCACTTAGTCTCGTGGCTTTCAGGTCTTCTGCGCTAAGTCGGCTCATCTGAAGTTCGATTCCTTAGCCAACCAGTCATATCGAAGCGCTGCGGGCTAACCCTTGCTGGCCCTCTTTGATCCGATATCCAAACACCAAGGAAAATCCCATGAAGAAAGTCAGAAGTGCGGCAATTTCGATGGTCGTCATGATGGCGTTTGTGGCCACGGGAGGCGCAATGCTGCGAAGTCAGGCACAGACGCAGTCCTCAGGAACGAGCGCCGATAACACGAAGCTGAATGAGCAAGACCGCGACACGAGCTCACCGACCGCAGATCAACAGAAAGAGAATCGCTCGGACCGCGACATCACGAAGCAGATCCGACAGTCGATCGTGAGCGACCAATCTCTATCCGCGTACGCGCACAACGTCAAAGTCATCACCCAGAATGGTCAAGTCACCTTGAAGGGACCAGTGCGTTCCGACGAGGAGAAGCGAACGATCGAGGCCAAGGCTACTGAAGTCGCGGGAGAACACAAGGTAACCAGCGAATTGAACGTTAAACCGAAGCAATAAAACAATAAAAGGAGAATCACATGGCAGGCTCAAAGACAGCAGTGTTTGGTATTTATCCGGATCGCGCGGCCGTAGACAACGCCGTCGACGCGTTAAGGGATGCCGAGTTCAGGAACTCAGATATTTCCGTCCTCTTCCCCGAGACCACGGGCACCAAGGATTTTGCTCACGAGAAAAACACTAAGGCCCCGGAAGGCGCCACCACCGGAGCCGGTACAGGCGCGCTGTTGGGCGGCGGACTGGGGTGGTTGGTTGGTATCGGCGCCCTCGCCATTCCCGGCTTGGGCCCCTTCATAGCCGCCGGTCCAATCGTGGCGGCACTAGCCGGAGCAGGGGTCGGTGGCGCAGTCGGCGGGCTTACTGGTGCCCTCATCGGCATGGGAATTCCGGAGTACGAGGCGAAGCGGTACGAAGGCCGAGTCAAAGACGGTGGCATTTTGCTGTCGGTTCACTCTGACGACTCGCAATGGACGAAGAAGGCCAAGGAAATTCTGGAACTGACAGGCGCCGAGGATGTGTCATCGACGAATGAAGCTAGTGCCAGAAAGGGCACCGATACCCGGACTCGCGAAGTCGCGTAACGGAGTCTCTGATTGTGAGCCCCGGTGAAACACGGCCGGGGCTTCCGTCAGGCGCACGCGTAACATCCACCATCATTCACACGAAATAGACAACTGAGGAGAACATCATGCAGGAGAAAGTGCATACCGGAGTTGCAGAGGATCGTTTTACTGGAGCCATTGAATCGCAGACATCCAAGATTCCAAGTTTTGGATATCTGGCAGCAGCGTTCGGCGCCATCACCGCATCCGCCATTTTGAAGATTGTAGGCAAGGACGATTGGGCGATTTTCGTAGGACAGTGGCCAGCCGCATTCTTGCTGATCGGGGTTTACAACAAAATGGTCAAACAGCACGGCTCAGACGCTTACAGCAAGGCCGCATAAGAAAAGCACCACCAATTTCAATCGTAAATACTTTTAGGAGGACCTCCAATGGAATTAAACGATCTTCGCGACCTCTTCATCGAGGAACTTAGGGATCTGTATTCTGCCGAGAGTCAGATCATCAAAGCTTTACCCAAAATGACGAAAGCAGCGTCGTCGGCGGACCTGAAGTCTGGGTTCGAAGAGCATCTCGAACAAACCAAAGAACACCTCTCCCGGCTGGAGCAGATCTTTGAGAGCTTGGACCAGAGCCCAAAGGGCAAGAAATGCAACGGCATGGAAGGCCTACTCGAAGAAGGCAAGGAATTGATGGATGAAGACGCCTCGCCCGAAGTGATGGACGCCGGTCTCATCTCCGCCGCGCAACACGTCGAACACTACGAGATCGCAGGATACGGCTGTGTTCGCACGTACGCTGAGTTACTCGGCGACAAGAAGGCGGCTGGACTTCTTCAGAAGACGCTCGACGAAGAGAAGCAGACCGATCAGAAACTAACCAAGCTCTCGCTGAAAATCAACGTCGAAGCAGAAACAGCTGCCTAGAAACCATCCCATCAATCGCGAAGAGGGCAATCATCTTTCCCTCAGGGACTAAAGCCCTCATCATAGACGGCTCTGGGCGGCACGGCGGAAGCCGTGCCCTACCCAAACCATTTATGAGTAACTTGTAGTACCCTTGCGACCTTTAACCTCAGGAGTTTTCCTGAGGTTTTTTTTTGCCCGTAGGCTCCGACAAGACGGGCATTTTAGGCTTTGCCGGTGCAAGTTGTTAGCTGCTGGCGGCGAATGCAGGTACCCAGAGTAGAGACTGAATCGGGTCGGATAGAGCAAATTTGAACAGACCATTGTGAGACTCTCCTCTAACATAGACCTATGAGACATGCTCTCGGCACACTGATAGTCCTGGTGCTGCTCGCCTGCACTTTCCCCCAGGCGTGCGCCGGGTATTCCGTGCTGACGCATGAACAGATCGTCGATCTGCTTTGGGACGAGCAGATGAAACCCCTCCTGCTGCAGAAGTACCCTGGTTCATCGGCCGACGATTTACTAGCGGCTCATGCCTATGCCTATGGCGGGAGCCTGATCCAAGACATGGGCTATTACCCGTTCGGGAACCGGTTGTTCAGCGATCTGGTCCACTACGCCCGGAGCGGCGATTTTGTGCAGGCTCTGCTTTCGGAGGCGACCGACATCAATGAATACGCGTTCGCATTGGGAGCGTTGGCGCACTACACGGCTGACATCACCGGACATCCGTTAGTGAACGCTGCGGTGGCGCAGGGATTTCCCAAACTGAAGGCCAAGTATGGGCCCCAGGTCACATTTGCCCAGAATAAGAAAGCCCATATCCAGACGGAGTTTGGTTTTGATGTCGTCCAAGTCGCCAACCACCGTTACACGTCGGATTCGTTCCACAACTTCATCGGGTTTCAGGTCTCAAAACCAGTGTTAGAACGCGCATTCTTGAGGACGTACGGGATCGAACTTAAAGACGTGTTCAGCAGCGTTGATTTGTCCATCGGCACGTTTCGCCGGTCCATCAGTAGCGTCATACCTGAAATGACTCGCGTCGCGCTGCTGCTCAAGAAAGATGAGTTGGTCAAAGAGGACCCGACTTTCACCAAGAAGAAGTTTCTCTTCAACTTGAAGCGCACGGAGTATGAGAAAGAATGGGGAAAGGGCTACCAAAAGCCAGGAATGGGAGCGCGCATCATCGCCACCCTGTTCCGGCTCGTGCCGAAAATCGGCCCCTTCAAGGCAGTTGGCTTTAAGATGCCGAGCCCGGAAACTGAGACCCTGTATCTGAAGAGCGTCAACAACACGGTTGACCGGTTTGGGATCAATCTCCGGAACTTGAAGGCGGACAGGCTTTCTCTGGCCAACACGGATTTTGATACCGGCAAGCCCACCGTAGCGGGGGAATACGGGTTGACGGATGAAGCGTATGCCAAGCTGCTGGACAAGCTGGCGGACCATAACTTTGCGGACATCACGCCGGCGCTGCGGCAGAACATATTGGACTTTTACGACACCGCGAACGTTCCCGTCTTCGCAAAGAAGAATCCCGAGAGATGGGGCCAGGTGCTCAAGAATATTGCAATGCTCAAGACGACCGCTCCAAACGTAGCAGAGCCCAAGGCACTGGAATCGCCCGGATACAGCGACGGCCGTGCACC
Organism: Terriglobales bacterium; assembly: GCA_035691825.1. Lineage (GTDB taxonomy): Bacteria > Acidobacteriota > Terriglobia > Terriglobales > Acidobacteriaceae > Gp1-AA122. Next base: position 11,786 of record DASSIO010000151.1, read on the forward strand.
TCGGTAACGAGACCCGATGAAACTGCAACGCTAATGATCGGGAAACAGGTCGGAATTGACGGTCGCGGCAAAAAGTGGTTTACCTGGGCGCATTGTGAGTTGGATGATTCCTGTCCTGACAGACATGTTCCGCCGCCATCCCTTCTCGCTTCTGTTGGCAATGCGTGTCGCCGGGGAGGCGAATCACGAACGTGCTGCCCGTGCCGGTCTGGCTGTGTGCGGAGATGGTGCCGCCGTGCCGGGCTGCGATCTTTCGGCAGATCGCCAGCCCCATCCCGGCGCCCGGGCATTCGGCTTCGCTCACCAGCCGTTGAAAGGGCCGGAAAATGGCATCCGCGTGCTGCATGTCGAAACCAGTGCCGTTATCCCGCACCAACACCTCCAGGACATTGGCGGGACAGAGCCGGGCCTCCACTGTGATATCGGGCACAACGTCGCGGCGGCGATACTTCAAGGCATTGGAAATCAAGTTCTGGAACAGCTGCCGTAGTTGCGTTTCGTCGCCGACGATTTCCGGCAGCCACCCGAGTTGAACCCGTGCTCCAGCTTCGCGGATGTCGACTTCCAGATCGGCGAGAACGCTGCGCAAGACCTCCTGCAGGTTCACGGTGGCGAGCGCCTTATTTTGCGTCTGGATGCGCGCATAAGACAACAGAGCGTCGATGAGTTGGTGCATGCGTTCCGCGGAACCTGCCAGGTGTTGCACAACGCGCCGTCCTTCGTCACCGAGTCGATCGCCCCACTCGGCCTTCAATTGTCCTGCCAGGGAACAAACTTTCCGCGCCGGCTGCTGCAAGTCGTGACCGGCGACCGTCGCGAACTCCCCCAGCTCCTGATTGCTGCGCTGCAGTTCGGCCGCATAGGCGCTGACCTGGCGGTGACTGGTTTCGAGTTCCTCCTGGCGGCGCTTTTGCTCGCTCAAATCGGTCGCCAACAGACACAAGGTCGCTGCATTCTCCCGGCCCAGACTGCTGACCGCGACCAGCGCCGGAACTTCGGCTCCGCCTATTCTGCGAAAATGCAGCTCTCGCCTGGCGTTTCCTTTGCCGCCCTGCTCCAGCACCGAGTTAAGCGTCTCCTGCATATCCAGGCAGGCATACGCATGGATATTAGAACCGGTCACGCTCTCCGGCTTCGAGCCCAGCATCGAAGCCATGGCGGCGTTGCAGAAAATAATTGTCCCATCCTCGCGCAGCATCGCGGCGCCCTGGTTCATGCGCTCGATCATTAAGCGGTACGGGCGGTCCGCCCCAGCAAGACTGAATACCTTCTCGCCGTCCGGACCGTCGACCACGATCGCATCCACGCTCCCGCTGCGGATAGCGGCGAGGGTGTCCTCCGCCTCTTGCAAGCGAGCACGGAGGTCCGACATGGCCGCGTACGAATCGGGAGAGGACACAACGCTGTTCACGTCAGATCTCCGCCGGTTTGAGATCCAACCCAATCAGGATTTTCTCGGTATCGGAAAGATCTCCAATGAAGCGGCGAATTGGCAAAGGGACCTCCTTAATCAGCGTGGGCAGGGCGACGATCTGTTCGCCGGCGGCCAGCGTCGGGCGCTGATAGATGTCAAGCACCTCGAGCCGATATCGTCCGCGCAGGTGTTCTTCGCAGATGTCGCGGATGTTGGAAATCGCCTGTTGCGATCGCGGCGTCGTGCCGGTCACGTAGAGCCGCAGCACGTATTTCGTTTCGCTTGCCGCTTCCGGCGCCGATGCGGTGTTCATGGGTGCACTCTCCGCTTAAGATCAAGCCCAACCAGAACGCGTTCGGAGGCGGACAGGTCGCCGATGATCCTCTTGACTGGCGGCGGCAGCTTCCGGACCAGGGTCGGAACCGCAACGATCTGGTCTCCGCGGGCCAGCCTCGGGTTTTCCAAAAGGTCAACGACTTCGATTTCAAAGCGCCCCTGAAGCTCCACGGCACACAATCGGCGCAGGTTCGCCAGCGCCGCCAGGCACTTCGGTGACTGCCCGGCAACGTACAGGCGCAACAGGCCGTGTTCGAGGTGGACGCTTTCGGCGGGTTCAGCCTGGATCGACTGCGTTTGCTTCATGAGTGCACCAGCTCTTTCTCGAGGTTGCGCGCGCGCGACATCGCGACGTCGTTGCAGCCCATCTGCTCCTGCCGGCTCTCCAGCATCCGGATTTCGCGCATTGCTTCCTCATTTTCGGCCGCCAGCCGAGCCTGAAGCGCTTCGATCTGCGCCTCCAGCTCCCTTTGGCGGGCCTGCAGCGCCGCCTTGCGGGCTACCACTTCACTGGATATCTGCGCCCGTGAGGCGCGGTCCGCGGCTTCCTGCGCCAGCCTGGCCGAACCCGTCAACACCGCGGCCATGCCTACGTAGGGTGCGATCAGACCGATGCCTTCGGCGCTCAGGATAAACTCGCGGATCTGCTTCGAGTGCGGAATCCCGCGCGCCTTCAACACATACAACGCCCGGTTGCGTTCTCCGCTGCATTCCAGGTTGCGTAGCTGGATCCATGCGTCCATTAACGAGGAAATGCCGACTTCGCTCTGTGCCTCGGCGGTGGCGTCCGAGGTCAAGCTGGTGAAGACGGCCGTGATGCCCTGCGCCTTGAGGTAATCGATCAGGCGCGTGAGCATCGCCTTCACTTCTGCGCTGGCCCCGACACTGGTGAAATTGGTGATGGGATCGTAAACCACCACTTGCGGCTGGAAATCACGCACCGCCTGGTGTAGCCCGACGAGGTGCATTTCCAGCCCGCACAGCGTGGGTCGCTCAGATTTCAATTGCAGCAATCCCTTGTCCTGCCATCGGCGCAGGTCCAGGCCGACCGATCCCATGTTGCGGACGATGTGGTCGGGCGACTCCTCGGATGCGACATACAGCACCCGCTCTCCGCGCGAGCAAGCGGCGGCCGAGAAGTGTGCCGCGAAGGTCGTTTTCGCGGTCCCTGCCATGCCGGAGATGAGAATGCTGGATCCGCGATAGACTCCCCGGCCTCCGAACATCTCATCCAATCCCGCGATGCCAGTCGAAATTCGCTCTCTTGAAGCCCGGTGCTGCAGGCCTAGCGAAGTGATCGGCAGCACCGAAAATCCGGTTGTTCCGATCAGGAACGGATATTCATTTGTTCCGTGGACCGATCCCCGGTACTTGACGACCCGGAGCCGCCTGGTGGAGACCTGCTCAACGATGCGATGGTCGAGCAGGATGACGCAATCGGCCACGTATTCTTCCAGTCCGTGCCGCGTCAGGCTGCCGTCACCGCGCTCCCCGGTCACGATCGCGGTAATGCCCCGGTC
>DASSIO010000152.1:0-3735 GCA_035691825.1 Terriglobales bacterium
CCAAAAGATTTTTGACAACCAGTACTTCCTTGTATTGCAGGTGCCGCCCCGGAAGAAAGAAGGTTTGCAACGAGTCCGGGTCTCTACGGAAGTGGCAAACGCCGATATCGCGTCGGCGAATAACGTGTGGGTCCCTGCAGCCGGAGGGTAGTCTCAGGTTCATTCGTCCCAAGCTCACCATAGACCTTTGTAATTCCTGGCAAGCGCTAAGCGCGTCTTTACGTTTCGCTAGCGCCAGGAACCTGTCCAGGAAGGTCCCGTGATTTGAAAGGACGCATCAACAAGTTCCTGGAGAGCCGAGTAAGCTGGCATGTTCCAGCCACGATCCCGCTATTGGGGACATTGCGTTAATCGGGAATTGAGAAGGCCAGCTGGGTTCAAGAAGAACACTTCGCGGGTTATCTCGGCGTGTACGCCACACCTGTAACTTCTGCCAGTCGGTCTCCAGATGCTCGTGACTCTATCCTTCACTACCTATGGACTGCGGAAGGAGCATCATCGTGAAAAACCGAGTCGTTGCTGTTTTGGTGGGCGCAGTATTGTTGATCGGGTCGAGGACGTGCGCGCAGACAGCAACGCCTCAAACCAATCCACATGTGATCAGCGATCAGGATTTGGACCTTCTCCGAAAAGACATTCGCTCCCAAAGAAAACAGCTCATTGCCTCAAACTTGAATTTGACCGACCAGGAGGCGACAAAGTTTTGGCCGGTCTATGATCAGTACGTATCGGAGTTGATCAACATCAATGACAAGAAGTTCGGCCTGATCCAGGAGTATGCGGATAATTATGGGAAACTGACCAACGAGCAGTCCCTGTCGTTTGTTCGGAGGTGGTTGGACGCGGACATCGAGATAGCCCAATTGCGGCAGAAATATGTGCCAATGGTGTCCAAGGTGCTGGACGGAAAGAAATCCGCCACGTTTTTTCAACTGGACCGCCGCATTGCGATGATGATCGAACTGCAATTGTCATCTAAGATGCCGCTCGTACAGTCGCAGTAGTCGGCCACTTTGAAATCAACTTAACGTTCAGAACCAGCGGCTTAGCGGTCAGATTCCCACGGCACTGCGAGCTGCCGCTTCCGCTTTTCGGCATCTCCTGTCCGATTCAACCATCACTAGTAGAAATGCCAGTCCCGAAAGAGGCCGGGCTCATGAGAGCTTGTCGACAAGAAAGTGTGATGAGACGAACGGATGAAGATGGTGAAGGCGATTGGTCCGCGCTTTCTTTGCCCATGAGTACAGCCCAGAGTGTCCGTATCTCTTCCCACCGCGGGGTACAGCGTTTTCAAATTCGGAGCGTCGCGCTTGCTGGCTTTTTAGTCGTCGCTGGGTGTGGCAGCATGCCGCAAGCAACTTCCCCTCTCACCGGTAGCGAATGGCATCAATTTGCGGGAACTTGGACCGCTGCTGGTGCCCGCCACTCGATTCAACTTGGTGCGAATCGACAGGCCTCGACCGCGCAGCTTACGGGATCATTGCTGCTCGCTGGGCCATCGAAACCGGCCGTAGGATTTCGCTCCGAGGCGATTGTTTTCAATGACAGTTCGACCGGCATGGTCGGCCGGGCAGTCTGGACCGACGAGCACGGTGACCAAGTTTTTAGCGAACTAAAAGGGGAAGGCACGGCCTCGAACAACAGGATCGTTGGCACTTTTGTCGGCGGGACCGGCCGCTACTCTGGCGCTACGGGCACATACGAGTTTTCGTGGCGTTTTCTGCTCGAAGATGAGGACGGAACCGTGCAAGGACAATCCATCGGCCTCAGCGGCCAAGTTCGCGCAGCTTCGCCCCAGGGAGCTTCCGACGCGGGAGGTCCGCATTGACCATCAATCTGGGCTTGTTGGTCAGGCGAGTCGTACCTTTCGCGCTAGCACTTGGGATCTGGTTTGCGCCAGTCCCCGCCGGTCTTACGGCTCCGGCATGGCACCTCTTTGCTATCTTCGTTTCAGCAATCACAGCGGTGTTGGACGGAGCTTTTCCACTGTTGACTTCGACGACGCTGGCCGCTGCAGCCGTGGTCCTGACAGGCACTATTTCGGCTGCCAAAGCGTTTGCAGGTTTCGCTAACACAAGCGTGCTGCTTGTAGTCGTTGCTTTCCTAGTTGCTCAGGCCGTCGTTAAATCCGGATTAGGCCGCCGAATCAGCCTCTTTATGGTCAGCCGGTTCGGCCGTTCGTCGTTGGGATTGGCCTATAGCATCGTAATCACTGACGCGGTGATCGCTCCGGCTTTCCCAAGTAATACCGCGCGCGGCGGCGTTTTGTATCCGATCGTCTTGTCGGTCGCACAAGGTTCGGGTTCGCGGCCAGATGACCCCGAAAAGCGGCGACTCGGCGGCTATCTGATGTTCTGTGGCATGGCGAGCCTCGCGGTATCGTCCGCACTGTGGATGACCGCAACCTCGGCCAATCCGATCGGCATTCAAGTAGCACGGCAGTTCGGGTTCGAGACCGGCTTTGCGAAATGGTTCATCGCGGCGTCAGTGCCAGCGCTCAGTGCGATTTTGGCCTTGCCATGGCTCATAAGCCGTCTGTTTCCACCAGGTGTGGGCGAGACGCCGGAGGCTCCGGTCGCGGCGCGGAAAGCGTTAAGGGAGTTGGGCCCGCTTTCACGCGACGAGTGGATTACCGCGGTGACTTTCGTAGTCATGGTCTTGGGATGGGTATTCGGCGACGTTCTGAGTCTTAATGTCACTAGCATGGCATTCGCCGGCCTGGGTGTACTGCTGATGACAAATGTGCTTACGGCGAGTGACATCGCAACCCAAGGCGATACGCTGGCTACATTCCTTTGGCTAGCTGTCCTGTTTGCCTTGAGCGGTCAGCTCAATGAGCTCGGATTCATGGGCTGGGCGGGCCAGCGCCTAGCCTCGCACATGGCCGGGCTTTCCTGGCCAATAACGTATATTGCGCTGCTCGTGATCTACGTCGCGATTCATTACATGTTCGTGAGTCAGTCGTCACAGGTCCTTGCCCTGCTAGGCGTGTTTCTCGAGGTTGGTATCCGAGGCGGTGTACCAGCACCGCTGATGGCGTTCGCACTGCTCTTCGCGAGCAGCTACTTTTCCGTGATCACGCCGCAGGGCGGAAGCCAAAACGTCATCTTTGTAGGCAGCGGCTATCTAACGCAACGTGAACTCTACCGGCTCGGTCTTTGGACCACGCTCTTCTTTCTCGCCGTGTTCCTGGTGATTGGAACCGGCTGGATTCTCTTGATAACTAGAACATAGTCAGCCGGGAGGTGTAGCAATCACATCCAAAAAGCATTGGAAATCTGAGTAGGTACTGATCAGGGCGCTGATTATCCGTGTTCCTTTTATTACTGAGTTCGGTCGTGAGCGCGCTAAACAGGAGCCAGCAGGTCTCGGTACGGGAACTAGAAATAAAGCAGCATTTCAGCGAACAGCTCAAGAACCATGAACACGAACTCGATGCTGTCAGGAATCTTGATGCTCGAAATGTGTTTCCAGTCCATTGTGGTTCAGCACGAGAGGACCTGATTTGTGTTACGCATGCGGCTTGGGATTTGTTTCCATACCTTATGGGATCCAAGTTCGACAAAGTACCCGGATGGACGGTAACCGCGGTTACTAGAAGCCATCTCATAAATGCCTCAGGAGGATGATGGCACAAGCGAGCTGCACCATCCCGAGGAAATTCTCTGGGTAGTATTCCCAGCGAATGACGACGCGGCGAAAATTATGAAGCCAGGCGAACAGGCGCTCGATTTT
>DASSIO010000153.1:0-8614 GCA_035691825.1 Terriglobales bacterium
AACAACTCTGTCTTCTCTGGCTTATGCGCCGCCGCGAGCGAACACCGTGTCGAAGTCGACAGCCGCAACGCCGGGGTGCCCGACGACACGATTACCGGCCGATTGGTGAGCGGAAACTACTTCTCCGTTCTTGGTCTCAAAGCCGCGGCGGGCCGCCTGTTGGCAGATGTCGATGACACAGCTGAGAGCGCCAATCCTGTGGTCGTGCTGGGTTTCGACTACTGGCAGCGCAAGTTCGGCGGAACGCCGGCGATTCTCGGCAAGGACATCCGCCTGAACGGGTACCCGTTCACGGTGGTTGGGGTCGCTCCAGCCGGGTTCAATGGTGATGTTGTAGGCGAACAGCTGTCCGTATTCGTTCCCCTCAGCATGCAGCCTCAAATTATCCGGGGACGCCACTGGCGCAATTCGCCCACCTCATCGTGGTTATCCCTAATCGGCCGCCTGAAGCCGGGATTCACTCCCGCGAACGCCGAATCTAACTTGAATATCGTCTTTCAGCAGGCAATGCGAGGAAGTTATGGGGCGACACTCTCTTCCGATGACCGGAACCTCATTCGCAACGCACACATTAACGTTTCCGTAGGCGGTAATGGCCTTTCGGACTTACGGGCTGACTACCGCACCCCGCTCCTTATTCTAATGGGCATTGTGGGGCTCGTGCTGTTGATCGCCTGTGTGAATGTGGCGAACCTGCTTTTCGCCCGATCATCCTCTCGGAAAAGAGAGATTGCCATGCGTCTCGCTCTTGGGGCGAACCGGCGTCGCCTCTTGCAACAGTTGCTGACCGAGAGTGTCCTTTTGGCACTGCTCGGCGCAGTTGCCGGGTCGCTGCTTGCAATATGGGGTGTGCGACTCCTGGTCGGGCTGCTTGGATCACAGACGGCGCTCCCCTTGTCGCCGGATTGGCACGTGCTGGCATTTACGCTGGTCGTATCCAGTCTTACCGGGATTCTATTCGGCATGCTTCCAGCGTTGCAGACCCTGCGAGTACGCGTCTCACCCTCGTTGAAGGACGGCGCTCGCACTGTGCCTGGACCGTCAGCACGATTGACTTGGGGAAAGGGACTAATCGCTGGGCAAGTCGCCCTTTCCCTATTGGTGCTCTTCGCCGCCGGACTTCTGGTGCGCAGCCTGAAAAAGCTCATGGCCCAGGACTTCGGTTACGAGCACGAGCACTTGCTCATCGCGCGCCTGGACCCTGCCGCTGGCGGATACAGCCGGGACAAGGTGAAGCAGTTGGCTCAGCAGCTCGCTACTCGCCTCGCGAGTACCCCGGGGGTACGCGCAGCAACGTATTCGATGAATGGCTTGTTTGCCGGAACAGAGTCTGACGACGAAATTCTCATTCCGGGTTTCGTGCCCAGCAGTGACCGGGACCGCGTTGCCGCGGAAGACTATGTCGGCCCCGATTATTTTGCGGCCATCGGCATTCCAATTTTGTCGGGGCGCGGTATTGAACTGCAGGATACGGCAACATCGCCACGAGTAGCCGTCGTAAATGAAGCGATGGTCAAGCATTTCTTTGCAGGCGGCAATCCAGTGGGACGGCAGTTTAGAATCAACGACCCCGATTGGATTGACAAGCCGATCACCATCATTGGCGTTTCGCGCGGTGCAAAAGACCAGGGCCGCGGCTTACGTGGGCCAGTCGCGCCCCGATTTTATCTAGCCTTCCAACAGGTTCCCGATCCGCCTCAGTTAGCACTGGAAATGAGAGTAACCGGTGTGGCTTCTGCAGCCCTTTCAAGTATGACTTCTCAGATCAAGGCTGTAGATCCTCAACTGCCGATTGCGTTCGTACAGACACTTGAACGTCGCATCGCGGCCGGAGCCGCTAACCAGATCGCGCTGGCAAAGCTCTCCAGTTTCTTTGCTGGCTTGGCACTGCTACTGGCTTGTGTCGGGCTCTACGGCGTCATGTCGTACACAGTGGCGGGACGCACGCGCGAAATCGGTGTGCGTATGGCGCTCGGAGCTGAGCGTCAGCAGGTTTTGATCTCTGTCCTGCGCGAAGGAATGCTGCTTGTCGCTCTCGGGGTTCTTATTGGAACTCCTCTGGCTTTGATTAGTAGTCGAGCATTGCACAGCTTTCTATACGGCCTGGACGGTACCGACCCAGTGTCGATGATGAGTGTTGTTTTGCTGCTTGCAGCTGTGTCGGCGGCTGCGGGATTTATTCCCGCGCGCCGCGCCTCCAACGTCGACCCGATGGTGGCGCTGCGCTATGAATGAGGAACAACGTTGAACAGCCTACTTCAGGATGTCCGGTACGCGCTGCGGCAGATGAGGAACAGCCGGCTTGGCGGGCGGCGCGCATCAGCCCCAGTGACGCTTTACGCATGGAATAAAAGGAACAGGCATGATTAACCTCGTCAATGTGGAACGTAGTTACAAGTCTCCAGCGGGGCAGTTTTGGGTGCTCCGCCGGATCAATCTCGAAATTCGTGAAGGAGAGTTCATCACGATCATGGGCCCTTCGGGAGCGGGTAAATCGTCTTTACTAAATGCCTTGGCTCTGCTCGACGATGGCTGGCAGGGCGAATACTGGTTCCGCAGCGAGGCTGTGCACGAGATGAAGCGCAAACAACGCGCCGATCTGGCCAAGCGCAACATCGGCATGGTCTTCCAGAGCTATCACCTGCTCGACGATCTGACGGTACGCGAGAATATCGACCTGCCACTCTCGTACAAAGACATCCCCCGCAGCCAGCGGCAGAGCATGGTCGCCGACGCTCTCGACCGCTTTCAGATTGTCGCCAAAAAGGACCTGTTTCCCAGCCAACTCTCCGGCGGACAACAGCAATTGGTCGGCATCGCGCGCGCTGTGATCCACCGGCCGCTGCTATTGCTCGCCGATGAGCCCACGGGAAACCTGCATTCTTCGCAAGCTAAGGAAATCATGGAATTATTCTGTGACCTCAATCGCCAGGGAACGACCATCGTGCAAGTCACGCACTCGGAAGCCAATGCTGCCTATGGTTCGCGCGTCATTCAGCTCCGCGACGGGTGGCTGGCAAGTGACACCGCTCATCCTGAGCTTCAATCGTATGAGGCGGTGAAACAATGAGGTTCAAACCGCAGCTTGCACGCTTAGGAGGGTTGCTGGGCGCATTGATTGTGCTGGTCAGCGCGACAGCATTGGCACAAAGCAATGCATCGCTTTTGCTTGATTTGTCCAAGTCCCATAACCCTTTGCGCACTTATTCTCCGACTGACGTTCCTGAACCGCAACTCACAAACTCGCCGCTACTGGGTCAGCTGATCAAGGACGGTAAATTGCATTTGTCACTACACGATGCGATTCAGCTGGCCTTAGAGAACAACCTCGACATTGAAATCGCGCGTTACAATCTGCCCATCGCCAACACTGATATTCTGCGCACCAGGGCCGGCGGTATCTTCCGCGGAGTAAACGCCGGTGTTGTGCAAGGCACTCCTGGTGGCGGAGTGGGCGGATTCGGTTCGGGAGCTCCAGGCGCGGGTGCCGGAGGCACGACTGCGGGAGCGGGTGGCGCTGGCGCCGGCGCCTCCGGGATCGTGCAATCTACGTTGGGAGTTGGCACTCCCGTTCAGTCTTATGATCCTGTCATCGTTGGATCCGTTGGCGCCGAACACCAGACCACCCCGCTCGCGAATCAACGTATCTACGGCGTGCCTCTCCTACAGCTCAATACGGGGCAAGCTAATTTCGGAATCTCACAAGCCTTCGCCAGCGGCACGACTTTCTCTTTTGAGTTCAACAATAACCGCCAGACCACGAGCAGCCCCTTCTTTAATCTTTCTCCGGCTCTCACATCGGCCTACCGTGTTTCCGTTCAGCAGCCTCTGCTCGCTGGTTTCGGCTTTGGCACGAACTTGCGTTACCTGCACATCGCCAGGAACAATAAGAAGATTTCAGATATTGCTTTTAAAGACCAGGTCATCGCGACCGTTTCGCAGATCAAGAATATCTATTGGGACCTGGTCAGCGCTTACGAACAGGCGCAGGTGAACGAGCAGTCCCTGGCCTTCGCCCAGCAATCCTTGGAAAATGCCAAGAAGCAGCTTCAGTTGCAGAGCGTTCCGGCGATGGACGTGATGCGTGCCGAGGCCGAGGTATCCAAACGTGATCAGGACCTGACCCAAGCGCGCACCAACCTGCAACTGCAGGAGCTCCTGATCAAGAATGCACTCACCAAGCGCCTCGACGATCCCGTGTTGGAGTCGGTTCCCGTGGTTCCCACTGACTTGCTACAAACCGTTTCGGAAACTTCCATAGCGTCGGTCGAAGACCTGATCGCTGAGGCTTTGAAGAATCGGCCTGAGCTCTCCGAGTCCGATATTGATCTGATCAATCGGCAGATCAGCCGCAAGGCTGCCCGCAATGCCCTGTTGCCTTCCCTTTCCATGGTGGGCTTCTATGGAGGATCGGGACTGGCTGGCCCCTTGAACCCTGTCTACAATATCCCCGGCGTACCTAACAGTTCCAACGTGCCGGCAGATTATTCGGGAGCCTTAGGCAATGCATTTAGCGCCACTGCTCCGGATTATTATGTTGGGCTTAACTTGAATATTCCGATTCGCAATCGCGTCGCCAAAGCCGACCAGTACCGTTCTGAACTCGAATATCGTCAGGCAGAATTGCGTCGCGAGCAGCTGCGCAAGCAGATCAGAATCGAGGTACGGAATGCGGAGTACGCGCTCGAGCAGGTTGCTGCTCGCGTCGACGCCGCCCGCAAAGCCCGTGACCTTGCGCAACGGACTTTCGATATCATGCAGAAGGAGCAAACCCTGGGAGCTGGTTCAACCTTTCAGACCATGACCGCACAACGCGACCTGTCGGTTGCGCAACTCGATCTTCTTACCGCCATGACTGTGTACGAAAAAGCGAAAGTTGAGCTCGACCGCTCCACCGGCACCACTCTCGAACACAACGGAATAAAGCTTGAGGACGCCATCAGAGGAACCGTTACTGACGTGGCGCCGCAATTGTGAATGATGCCATCCACAGCTAATACGCCATCGATGAACACAGCGGCGGCCAACCCGGCTAATCCCGCGCGCATACTTGCCGCTGACGACCAGCCCTCGATCTTGCAGGCAATCGAACTGCTGCTCAGACCGCAAGGTTACGTGGTAGACACCGTAGGCTCGCCACTCTGGCTGCGCGACGCTCTTGCAACCACGTCTTATGACGCAGTGCTGATTGACCTGAACTACACCCGAGACACAACATCCGGGCAGGAAGGTCTTGATTTGCTTTCCGAGATCGTCGCGATCGACAGCACGCTGCCCGTCATCGTCATGACTGCCTGGGGAAGTGTCGAGTTGGCGGTGGAAGCAATGCGTCGCGGAGCGCGCGATTTCATTCAGAAACCCTGGGAAAACGAGCGGCTGGTTTCCATTCTGCGAACGCAAGTTGAGCTACATCGCGCTTTGCAGCACGCCGAACGGCTGGCTGCGGAGAACCGGCTGCTCAATGCTCAAGGCCGGCCGGACTTGATCGCAGCTTCGCCCGCCATGATGCCGGTTCTGGACACTGTTACGCGTATCGCCTCGTCGGACGCTAATGTGCTGATAACCGGCGAGCATGGCACCGGCAAGGAAGTTGTTGCGCGCACCATTCACGCTCTGTCCGGACGCGCCTCCCGTGCCCTGATCGCGGTCAATACAGGAGGGCTGGCGGAAGGAATCTTCGAAAGCGAATTGTTCGGACATGTCAAAGGAGCATTTACGGATGCTCGAACTGATCGCATTGGCCGCTTCGAATTGGCCGACGGCGGCACCATCTTTTTGGACGAAATCGGCAATGTGCCAGTGCGTCAGCAGGCGAAGCTCCTAAGGGTTATCGAATCGAGGGAAATTGAGCGGGTAGGATCCTCCCGAAGCAAGCGGGTTGATGTCAGAGTTATTTCAGCAACTAACCGTGATCTTCACGCTGCCTCCCAGAGCGGCGAGTTCCGCGAGGATCTTCTATTTCGCCTCAACACGGTTGAGATACCCCTGCCCGCCCTGAGAGAACGTAAGGAAGATATTCCTGCCCTGGCAATGCACTTTTTGTCCAACTACAGCTCTCGATATCGGCGCGAGATCAAAGGAATCGACTCTGTAGCCTTGCGAGCTATGAGTCAATACGCATGGCCAGGTAATGTCCGCGAATTGGAACATACGATTGAGCGGGCTGTGCTGATGTGCCGTACGGATCAGCTCCAGACGGGCGACCTGGGTCTGGGGGGCCAGCGTATTCAGCAGCCCAATTTGGAGGAATTGAGCCTGGAGGGAGTAGAAAGTATCCTTATTCGCAAAGCGCTGCAGCGCTTTCAGGGAAATGTCAGCCAGGCTGCCGAAGCTCTCGGTTTAAGTCGTGGCGCCCTGTACCGGCGGATGGAAAAGTATGGGCTCTAGCCCGGCATTGAGAAGGGCACTTCGAAAAACTCCAGGAAAATGGAAACAAGCGTCATTTGAGCTTCGGCTGTCAATCTTTTGCACGCTGCTCGCGCTGCCGGGTCTTCTCATCACGGGTGTTCTGATCTTCCAGCGGCCTTGGACGGCCGAATCAAAAATGCTGTTGCTGGGCGCTGAGCTGGTCGCCTGCTTCATGATTGGCGCTGCTCTGCGGAATCACATCGTCCATCCCTTGCAGACGCTGGCCAATGTTGTGGGCGCCCTAAGGGAGGAAGACTATTCTCTCCGCGCCCGAAGGGCTGTCGCCAGCGACTCGCTGGGAGAGTTGTCGCTGGAAGTGAATGCTCTCGCCGACCTTCTGGCTCAGCAACAGACCGGGACGCTCGAGGCCGCCGCCCTTCTACAGCACGTGGTTGAGGAAGTTGACGTTCCCATTCTCGCATTCGATCCGGAGCATAGACTTAAACTGGTGAACTCTGCCGGGGAACGGCTCCTGCAGCAGTCCTCTAAACAATTGCTCGGCAAGCTCGCCTCAGAAATCAAATTGGAAGAAACCCTGTCCTGTGAGAATGAAAGCTTGATTTCGCTGCCTTTTGTAGCCGGCGCACGCTGGGTGGTTCGCCGTAGCCCGTTTCGTCAGCAGGGCGTTCCCCACGTGCTGGTTGTGCTTTCGGATGTAAGCCGCGCGCTGCGCGAGGAGGAGCGCCGGGCATGGCAACGCTTGATTCGGGTAATCGGGCATGAGCTGAACAACTCGCTGGCTCCGATCAAATCGATCGCCGGCAGCCTCAGTACGCGGCTCTCGACCGCCAGCTTGCGATCAGACGAACGGCAAGACTTCGAGCGCGGCCTGAACATCATCGAACAGCGGGCCGCTTCCCTGAATCGCTTCCTCCAGGCCTACCGTCAATTGGCGCAGATGCCGCCACCGGTGTTAAAGACTTGCTCCATGTCCGCGATCGCGAAGAGAGTTGCGGCACTGGAGACCAGAATTCCTGTCGCCATTGTTCCTGGCCCTGACGTCACACTGATGGTGGACCCCGACCAACTGGAACAAATGCTCATTAACCTGCTGCGCAACGCCGCAGAAGCTGCCATTGAGTCGCACTCTGGGGAAGGCTCAAACGGCGCGAAGCCGCATACCGAGCCAAAAGTCGAACTAACTTGGAAATTGGCCGGCGAAGACCTGGTGCTTAATATCCACGACAATGGTCCTGGGCTCATGAACCCCAGTAATGTCTTTGTGCCTTTCTATACGACGAAGCCCAAGGGCAGCGGGATTGGGCTTCTGCTGTCGCGTCAGGTTGCAGAAGCTCACGGCGGCTCTCTCGAACTCTCCAACCGTATTGGCGAGCAAGGCTGCACCGTTACGGTCACCCTGCCGGTAAACCTGTAGCGGAACCACACGAGAATTAGTAGGCGCTTCCTGAGCGGCGCAACTCGGGAGCTTCCGGGGTGCGTTACGGCTCCGGCAATGCGGGGCGACGCGGACCCTGTTCGTCCGAGCTCGTCATCATTTTCCACTTGCGATAAACGTTCGCAACCGCCATTGTCCAGAATGGAACGAAATCGATTCCGGGGACAAGCTCTGCAAAGAATGCCGGCAGAAATTCCCAATGCCACCCGAGCAAGTGAACCAGTATGGCCGCAATCACGAGGTCGAGCACGTCGTCAGCGGGCGACAATGCACCTTCGGCGAAGAGCGGAAATACAAGCACCTGAACCGCATCTGCCGCGAGAGCCAGGATCATGGCCAGTCGAAAGCGGCTGCGTGGCGAGAGCATGGCCTGGGGCTCATTTCTGATTGAAGCTGGGTTCATGTCGGCCATATCGCGTGAATTGCAGATTCGTCCCGATTGCAAGTCGCCAAAGTTGCTCTTCTTCAACTCCCACGAACACAAATCTAGAGCACAGCCGTTTCGTGCAACAGTACACCTTTGGCGAAGCGCTCGAAGCCCAGTACTTTCACGTCATCGACAACATCGGTTCTGCCATGCAGGATCAGGTCGGCGGTAATTTTTCCCGTTGCAGGAGCGTGCATCACGCCGTGCCCACTGAAACCATTCGCCAGGAAGAAACCGGGTACCTGCTCGACCGGACCGATGATGGCGTGATGGTCGGGAGTCATCTCATAAAGGCCCGCCCAGGCCTTCTTGGGGTTGATGGCCAAATTTTCAAACATGGGAACTCGATTCGCCGCGTGGGTCAGAATCTTCTCGATAAATGA
>DASSIO010000154.1:0-24227 GCA_035691825.1 Terriglobales bacterium
ATGAAGAGCTATCCGGCATTGGCCGAGGCCGTCCGCGAGGCCGCCAGCCCGCAGATCCGTAATATGGCTACTTTGGGAGGGAATCTCTGCCAGCGCCCGCGCTGCTGGTATTTCCGCAACGGCTTTGGACTGCTGCCGAAGGACGAAACTGGCAAAGATCTCGTGACGGAAGGTGAGAATCGCTTTCACGCCATTCTCGGCAACCAAGGTCCGGCGAAATTCGTGAGCCCGTCCACGATTGTGCCAATCCTGATCGCCTACGGCGCGAAAGTGCAAATCGCCGGTCCAAAAAACAAACGCGAACTTCCCCTGGAAAAGTTTTACGTCATTCCCAAAACCGAAGACGAGCGTGAACACGATTTGAGGGCAAACGAGATCGTCACGGGAATCGTTCTCCCTTCTCCTAACGGGGTCAAGGCGGCGCATTACGAGGTGCGCCAGAAGGCCGCGTTCGACTGGCCGCTCGCGCTGTGCGCTGTAGCCCTCCAGATGAATGGCGACACAGTGCGCTCCGCGCGCGTGGTTTTCGGTTATGTCGCACCCGTGCCTTGGGTGTCTGCCGAAGCCGAGCAAGCCCTGGCCGGAAAAGCCATCAACGAAGAGACCGCGGCAGCGGCGGCAGATGCAGCGCTCAGCAACGCCACTCCGCTGTCTCACAACGCCTATAAAGTGCGCCTGGCAAAAATCGCGCTGAGACGCGCCATCCTGAAGGCGGCCGGAGGTGCTGCATGAAAAGCGAATTCGCACGCTTCAACACCGATCATCCGGACCTGTGCCCGGCGTTGCGCTGGAAGGGACAATTCATTCTGGCAGAACCCGATCCCACCGTTCCCCGTTCCAATGAAGGCTTGTTCTGGTGCCTGCATACGCAAACCTGCATCGGGCCTGATGGCAAATTAGCGGAGCCGGGTAACTGCTCGTCCGCGCGCCGCAAATGTCACGGAACCGGACAGTGCGGGTAGGTGATGTGGCGCGGAGACTCCTGTCCGCGCTTGCTTTTTCAGCACTAAGACGATGAGCGAACAGTGCGGTCCGAACTGATTTGAAGGGGCGCGACTCCAGCCGCGCGCAATGCCGACTTATCGGCACGAGTAAACTCGTGCCCTTCCCAAGTTGGCTTTAGACCTTTGCCATATTCTGTGGCTTGGCTGTCGCCGCAACCTCCGGGTACTCGTACACTCCTCTCCCGGCCTTACGGCCCAGCCTGCCGGCTTTCACATACTGGACCAGCAGTGGACAGGGGCGGAATTTTTCGCCCAAAGTTTTGTGCAGGTATTCGAGAATGTGCAGGCGCGTATCCAGTCCCACCAGATCCACCAATTCGAATGGGCCCATGGGATGGTTCAATCCCAGCTTCAGCGCCTTGTCGATATCGGCGGCCGAGGCAATTCCCTCCTGCAACATGTAGAACGCTTCGTTGCCGATCATGGCATTGATCCGGCTGGTGATGAACCCCGGAGATTCCTTAATGACAACGACTTCTTTTCCCATCCTCCTGCCCACTTCGACGGCAGTAGCCAGGGTGTCGTCATCGGTCTCGAGGGCACGCACAATCTCCAGCAGCTTCATCTTGTGCACCGGGTTGAAAAAGTGCATGCCCAGGATCTTTTTGGCTCGATACGTGACTGACGCAATTTCGGTGATGCTCAACGAGGAGGTATTCGAGGCGAGAATGGTTGTGGGGCGACAAATTTTATCCAGGAGCGTGAAAATCTCGATTTTCGATTCCATCTCCTCGGGCACGGCCTCGATCACGAGGTCGGCTTGCCGCGCCGCCTCTTCCACGGTTCCCGCGTACTCTAACCGGGCAAACGCAGCGTCGGCATCCGCCGCCGTGACCTTTCCCAACTCGGCAGCCTTGTCGAGATTGGCTCGAATCTCGTTCTCTGCTTTACGCAGCGCAGCGGGAAGGAGGTCTTCGAGAATGGTGCGATAGCCGCCGATTGCCGCCGCGTAGGCAATACCGCGTCCCATGGTTCCGGCGCCAATCACCGCAATGGTCTTGATCTCGGGCATCGGTCCTCATTTCTCCAGGATCTCGAGCACTGCGATGAAATTAGGATCGGATTTGCGCATGTATTCTGCCAGCCTTTTTTTCTCTTCTGCCGTTAACGTCGGAAGCGTGGCATGAATTCTTCGCAACGTCGCCGCTATATCGTCAACATAATTGAGCAGACGAATGAGTTCCCCGGTAGCTTGCATGAAGGCTCCTCTGTTCGCGTCCGCGCCTAAGCCGCCGTGTACCTGATAACAGCATCGCTGCACGGGCCGAACCAATTATTCTCAATGGTGCGCGGAATTTAGTAAAGCTGATGAGATAATCGCCGCATGCTGCGCGATAAGAATTTGATTCCCCTCTCGCATCAGCATCAACACGCGCTGGCGTTGTGCGTACGCATCGATCGCGCTGTGAAAGCCAACCATCTGGACATGCTCGCGTGGCAAGCGGAGATTCAGCAGCTATTTGTGGCCGAAATTCGCATGCATTTCGATGCGGAAGAATCCGTGCTTTTTCCCGCCGCCCTGCATTTTCCGGAACTTGGAGCCCTGGTCGATGAACTCCTTACCGAGCATGCCTTACTGCGGGACTACTTTGCGCTGGCCACAGAGAGGACTATGGACCCGGCCAAACTGCATGATTTCTCGCAAAAGCTATCTGCCCATATTCGCAAGGAAGAACGCCAGCTATTCGAGCAGATGCAGTGCCTGATGACGGCAGAAGACATGGCACGCATTGGAACGGCTTTAAACGCCGCCTTGGAAGGGGCGACGCAGTCATGCGCCCTGCCTAATCCTGCTACCAAATTGAGGCCAACGCAGTAGCCGCAGAACCGATATCACAGAGGAGTCGTTTGGAACCGAGGACGTCGGCACGTCGCGCCCCTTCTGATCACTTGGTCAGTGGATAGCCCCTCTCCCGCCATCCGCGAACGCCGCCATCCATGGACAACACATTCTTGTAACCCATCTTCTGGAGATTGTCGGCTGCCAGCGCGGACCGATAGCCCCCGCCGCAGTAGAGGACCATCGGCGCGTTCAGGTCAGGCACTCGCTCCTCGACGTCCCGTTCGATAATCCCCTTCCCCAGGTGCACCGCTCCCGGCAAATGATCCTTGGCGAATTCACTCTCCTCGCGCACATCGACCAGGACGAACTTATCCCCGCGGTCAAGCCGGGCTTTAACTTCGTCCACGTTGGTTTCGCGAATCCGCTTTCTGGCGTCGTCGACGATCTGGAGAAAACGGGGAGAGTGTTGGTGTGCCATGAAGTAAGCTCCTTGCGCGACAACCTATTCTAGCCGACGCCCGAAGGTCAAAATCGCGTTTACACGAGACCCAAATTGGAACTAGGGTGATTCCATATACGTAACAAAACACGAGTGACCCTTATCTTCAGGGTGTCAAGAATGCGATATTATTGCGAGCCATTTGCAATTGAAGAGGTCTTCTATGCCTAGCGTCCGCGCTGTCCTGCTCGGTGTCATTTTCTCTGCCGCGCAACTGACAGCCATTGCGCAATCCGTTCCGACAGCCTCTATTCCGAACACCACCCTGGCTATCAACTCATCGCAGCCGCTCTCGCAGCGCGTGGTGGCCTACACAATCGATGCCAAGTACGATCCGCGGACCCATGCTCTGGACGCCACCGAGACTCTCACGTATCACAATCTCACTGGACAGGCGCTCGACCGCTTTCCCTTCCATCTGTATCTGAATGCGTTTCAGCCGAATGCCACCTGGTTACGCGAAACCAAGCGCGACGGCACCCGCGACACCGAATTCAATCACTGGGACAGCAACAACTACGGTTCGGAGGAGATCAAGAGCTTCGAAGCCATCGGAGTGGGCGATCTGACTTCCAAGCTCGAGTTTATTCAGCCGGATGATGGCAACAAGGATGACCGGACCGTCGTTCAGGTCCGGCTGCCTAAGCCGGTTCCGCCCAATGGCTATGCCCAATTCAAAATCAAGTTTCACGATCAATTTCCCCAAACCCTGGAGCGGACTGGTTGGAAGCGCGACTTCCTGCTGGCGGGGCAATGGTTCCCCAAGGTCGGCGTCTGGTGGCACGGAGCCTGGAATTGTCATCAGTTCCATGGTTCGACCGAGTTCTTTGCGGATTTCGGCGTCTACGATGTCAAAGTAACCGTGCCGCAAAACGAAGTCGTGGGCGCCAGCGGGGTTGAAGTCAGCCGCGTCAAGAACAGTGACGGAACACAAACCCTGGCCTACCACGGCGACGACATCCACGACTTCGCCTGGACCGCCAGCCCTCACTACCGCATTCTGTATGACACCTTCCAAGGCAGTATGGGGCCAGTGAAGCTGATCATCATGATGCAGCCGGCGCACTGGACGCAGGCTGAGCGACATGCCCATGTTCTAAAGAACACCTTGGACCGGTTCGAACGCTGGTATGGTCCTTACCCCTACAAAACTTTGACGCTGGTAGATCCAGAACATGATTCCGCCGCCGAGGGGATGGAGTATCCGACCTTTATCACCGGTGGCACAACCTGGTGGGTCCCAAAAGGACTTCATTTCCCGGAATCAGTCGTAGAGCACGAGTTTGGGCACCAATACTGGTATGGCATGGTGGCGACCAATGAGTTTGAGGATGCCTGGATGGACGAGGGTATTAATAGTTACACCGAAGTCAAAGTGCTGGATTCCATTCTTGGTCCCAAAACCTCAATCATGGACCAATGGGGAATCACAGCCGGAAGTCGCGAGCAGCAGAGGCTCTTCTACTGCCTTGTCGCTGATCTGGATGCTATGGCCCAGAACGGGTGGCAATACGTCAATTATGTGTCGTATGGCGGCGTGACGTATGGGAAAACCGCGAGCGTGCTGCTGACACTCGAAGGCATCATTGGTGAAGATACGATGCGCAAGGTGATGCACACGTATTTCATGCGCTACCGTTTCACCCACCCCGACAAAGAAGATTTCCTGAAAACAATTGAAGAAGTGTCCGGCAAAAACCTGCGCTGGTATTTCAACCAGGCCGTATACGGCAGCCAGGTTCTCGACTATGAGGTGATGAGCATCAATTCCAGCCGTGTGGATTGGTTCAAAGACAATCCTCCGAAGGAAAAGAAAGGCGAGACGGTCTTCCGATCCGATATTGTACTGCACCGAAAAGGAGATTTCGTCTTCCCGGTGGATGCGGAGATCAGGTTCGATGACGGGGAAACGATTCGCGAGCACTGGGACGGGGCCTCGCGTTGGATTCGCTATACCTACGACAAAAAAGCCAAAGTGCAATCGGTGGAACTCGACCCCGAACACAAGCTGAACCTCGATCGCAACAATTTCAACAACAGTCGTACCGCCGAACCCAACGGCGCACCGGCTCGAAAAGTGGCGAACTACTGGACCTTCCTTACACAGTTCTTTGCTCAGATTCTCGCCTGGTGGCTGGCCTAGGAGTCTTATGAATCGGAGAACTAATCTGCTGTTCGACGGACGCCGAATTGCTAGAAGCAACAAACGCTACGTGGTCTGGTTCTATGCGCTCAACCTGGTATTGGCCCTGTGCGGAGCGGTGGCATTTCGTTCGCATGCGCATGCGATTCTGGACAATTCTCTTTACGCCGATAAACTCCTGCACGGATTTGATGTAGCCGTGTTCGTTGAAATGGTGGCGCGGCCCGAGATGGGTCCGCTCAATGCCTCTGTCATTCCCGCTATGTATTTCGCCTACGCATTCTTCCTGCTCACGCTGCTGCTGCTGCCGGGTGTTTATGCGGGATATGCTTCCTCCGCGCGCCTTCCGCGCGATGAGTTCTTCCGCGTGTGCGGACGGAATGTCTGGCGGTTCATAAGGCTGTTCCTGTTCTTCTTGCTGGTCGCCGGCCCCATCGCGGGGATCCTGTTCGGAATAAAGAATGCCCTGGTAAAGGGCGCGGATAAGACCTCCAACGAATTGCTGCCCTTCTACGTGCAATTGGCTTCTACGATCGTGATTTTTCTCGTGCTCACCTTCTTGCGAATTTGGTTCGATCTGGCACAAGCTGACGCAGTCATCAAGGACGAGAGCAGAGTCCGCCGATCCGTGGGCGCTGCCCGGCGAAGCCTGCGTCATAATTGGGCACGCCTGCTGGGAACCTACGTCTTAATCACCATTGTGGCTGCTGCCGTGCTTGCCCTGGGTCTGGTTATCTGGGAAGCTCTTGTCCCCGCGGCAGACTGGTTTGCGGCGTTCCTGGTTGGTCAGGCAATCCTTTTGTTCTGGCTGGCGGCTCGTTTTTGTCAGCGCGCTTGTGCGGTGGCTTTCTGCTTGGAATCCATGCGGCAATCCGAGATCACTGCTGTTTCTGCCGCGGCCGCTTCCATCGACCCCGCTTCAACCGTACCTCGGGCCAGCACGATCTAGGGCCCATTCCCATGGCAAGCATCGCTCAGGGACGGGTCACAATGCGCGTGGAAAATATGGGTACTGATTAGATATCCAAGAGCGCCTCCCACCAGCAAGTCGGAGGGAAAATGCATCTTGGCGGTCATGCGCGCCCCAGTTAACGCCGATGCAGCCCCGTAGGCCAGCACTTGCACCCACCAGCGCGGATATTCATGGGCAATGGTGGTTGCCATCGCGAACTCGAACATGCTGTGGCCTCCCGGGAAGGACTCATTCACCGAGTGATGACGAAAGAAGCTGCCTTCTCCGGTGCCTTCATTGGGCCGCTGCCGCCCCGTAATCAGCTGCAATGGTGTGTAAACCAGGAACGTGTTGGCCAGTGATTCGATTGCCAAGACACCC
Source organism: Terriglobales bacterium (assembly GCA_035691825.1). GTDB lineage: Bacteria > Acidobacteriota > Terriglobia > Terriglobales > Acidobacteriaceae > Gp1-AA122. The sequence continues at coordinate 6,763 of DASSIO010000154.1, forward strand.
GTCTCCTTGGAATGTTCGTTGCCGCCGTGCAGTCCCGAGATGAAAAAAATGCTCCCCAACGTGACCCCAGTCCCGACAATAATTCCATTAGAGACACTCAGACTGACCTGGCGGTTGCTGTTCGGCAAGTCGCGAAGAATCTGCTCGTCGTATGCCACCAGAGTTCCCGTGCCCGCAACCATGAGGGCATCCCACTTCAGATTTGCGCGGTGGAATGGGGCCGTCCATATCTCCTTCTGATCCTCCAACCCGCGTTTGAACGCTCGAGTGAAGAAGCCCTCGTTGTTGCTGTCGCGCGTGGCCGTCCAAGGGGTTACCCCGTTATGGTTCGTCCCATTTTCCTGGGGGACGGGAAAGGCGCTGGCCAGTCCCGCATTCGGTCGGCTGATGCGAAAGCGGCTGAGACCGCTTTCAATATTGCGGCTGGCCGAACCGGTTATCGGCCGTAATGCCGCCGGCTGGTTCTGCGACCAGGCACAGCAGATGACAAGATTGGCAAGAATAATGACAATCGCCCGCCGCACCACACTTGTATGTCTCATGAATCGTTCGATCCCCCAATGCAATCAAATACTTGAGATGCAGGATTTCGCTTTGCGTAACCCGCTGGCGCGCGGGGAAGCCGTTTTGTTACAAGCGTAAGTGCTGCAAATCACAACGTAAGGTGATATAGTCCGGCAGAGAGGCGGGAGGTCGGTTATGAGCGCACCCTACGGGTTGCAGATTCAGGAAAACTGCCTCATATGCAAGCTCCGCGAAGCCGGTTTTTTCTGCGATCTTCCCAAAGAATCCCTTCAGGAACTTGAACGCATTAAATACGCCAGCGGATATCCCCAGGGCGCCGTATTGTTCGTCGAAGGCCAGGCGCCGCGCGGCATCTACATTGTTTGTGCTGGGCGGGTAAAACTGTCGACCACCTCTCGCGACGGTAAGACCCTGATTCTTCGCATCGCGCAAGCCGGCGAGGTCTTGGGCCTTCATGCCACGGTCTCGGGGAAACCTTACGAATTAACTGCCGAGACTCTGCAGCCCTGCCAGTTAGACTTTGTCAAGCGTGACGATTTCCTTCGCTTTTTGCAGAACCACGGCGATGCCTGCCTGAACGCCGCCAAGCACCTGAGCCAGAATTGCCAGAGCGCTTACGAGATGATCCGCTCCCTGGGGTTGTCACACTCCGTGTCGGAAAAGCTCGCCCGCCTGCTGCTGGAGTGGTCTTCGGACGGGGAACCAACCAAAGACGGCATCCGCATCAAGGTTTCGCTCACCCACGAGGAAATGGCTCAACTGATCGGCACGTCCCGCGAAACTGTTACTCGCGTACTGGGCGAATTCCGCGACAAACAACTGGCCCAGCTTCGGGGCTCGACTCTGCTGATCAAAGACCGCTCCGCTCTCGAAAAGCTGGTCGGAGCCTAAGCGCTTTCTTGCCTTCGCGATAGCCTCGGTAAGCCGCAGCGATTACCGCTGTTACTTTACTCTGACCGCAGCCGGGCATAGGCTCAAATCCTATGAAGCTGAAGGCCCTGCTCATGTGCCGTAACCAGCAGTCCTTGCGGCTGCTGAAAACGGTGCTGGACGACTTCGAAATCGGCCAGGACTGCTGTTGCTCCGCGCAGGAGGCGATCGAGCTGGTCACGCGCGGCAACTATTCGGCTTTGGTGCTCGATTTCGATCTTCCTGGCGCGATTCAGGCAGCCAGGTTTGCCCGGTTAACCCCGCCGCATCGCCGGCCTGTCACTTTCGCCATGTTGGGGGCCTCCGCCGAAATCGAGTCTGCGTTGCAGGCGGGAGCGAATTTTGCCCTTTATAAGCCTCTTTCTGCGGAACAGGTGACGCACTCGGTTCGTGCGGCATACGGCTTTATACGACAGGATCGAAGGCGTTCCGACCGCCAGGCAGTTGAAACCGTCGTGTATCTGCTCTTTGGAAAGCAGGCGGCCATTCCTACTCTGATGCTCGACCTGAGCGAGGAAGGACTGTCGGTACAGGCTGCGGCTCCATTGCCAACTTTCGACAAGGTGGATGTCCATTTCTTGCTACCGGGCGCCAGACGCCCCATTGAGGGTGCGGCTGAGGTGATTTGGGCGGACGACGCTGGGCGGGCAGGCCTGTTCTTCACCGATTTGCCGCCTTCCACGCAACGCTACTTGAAAAATTGGCTCGTGCGCCGCGCCAGAAAGAGCCAGCCGCTGCGCCCAATCCGGCCAGTTGGATCGAGGCTGAAGACCACACTTTTGACAGTTTAGGCGCGCCTCTGCTGAAAGGCTGGCGTGCTAGACTCATTTCCTTCCACAGTGCCTCAACAATCCATGACAGTGATGGCTGAACTAACTCGTTTTTCGGCCATTCGCATGAGCGATCTGGTTCGACGAAAGGAGATTTCTCCCGTCGAATTGGTTGACGCGCATCTCGCACGCATTGAGCGACTCAATCTCACGCTCAACGCCTTTGTCCATGTCGATGCCGACCGCGCCCGTCGCGAAGCGCGTGCTGCCGAATGGGCGGTTCAGCATGGTGCTGGATTGGGTCCACTGTGCGGTGTGCCGATAAGCATTAAGAGTTCGATTGACGTCGCCGGATTACGCTGCGAAGCCGGGACCAAATTGCGCGCCGGTTATGTCGCCCAGCACGATGCGCCGCTGGTCGCCCGTCTCCGCGCAGCGGGCGCCATTGTCCTGGGGGTCACGAACACGCCGGAATTGCTGATGGCCTGGGAGACTGACAACCTGATCTACGGCCGCACCAATAATCCATGGGACCTTTCCCGTACGGCCGGAGGCTCCAGTGGCGGTGAAGCAGCGGCGATCGCTGCCTGTTGCTCTGCGGCCGGAGTCGGTAGCGACGGCGGCGGTTCGATCCGCGTGCCCGCACATTTCACCGGAATCTGTGGCCTGAAACCAACACCAGGGCGCATTCCGGCAACAGGTCACTTCCCTAATTCGGTCGGCCCATTTGCATTGCTCGGCGTTGTCGGACCAATGGCCCGCACGGTGGCGGATCTGCACTTACTTTTTCAGATTCTGCAGGGGCCGGACGAAGGAGATCCCTGCGCCGCCCCGGTTCCGCTGCGCAATCCTACGCATCAGGAAATTCAAAAGCTGAGTGTCGGTTTTTTCGAGCATGACGATCGCACGCCCGTAACTGCGTCCACCAGCGCTGCCGTCCGCACCGCGGCTTTGGCTCTGCAACGCGCCGGTCTCCGGGTTTCTCCTTTCCGCCCCGACGGCTTAGAAGAGGCTCGCCAGCTTTGGTGGAAGTTTTTTGGGGTAGCCGGGTCAATGCTGCTTGGACCTATGATGGCCGGCAATGAAGAGCAATTGAGCGAGTTGCTAAGAGAGTTCTCCGCCTGGACTGCTGCCGAACCGCCACATACTGCCGAATCCCTGCTCAACACCTGGATCCAGCGTGACCTGCTGCGCACCCAGATCTTTACCCAGATGAAGGAGTTCCCAATCCTGCTCTGCCCTGTAGCAGCAGTGCCCGCGTTCCGCCATCGCGAGCGCCATTGGATGATTGAAGGCAAAACCGTGGACTACCTGGACGCTTGGAGTTACTGCGAGTGGTTTAACTTACTGGGAATGCCGGCAGCAGTCGTGCCCGTCGGCCCGTCTCCCGAAGGCTTGCCCATCGGCGTACAGGTGGTTGGCCTCCCCTGGCAGGAGGAGTCGGTTTTGGCGGTTGCTGCAGCTATAGAGCAGGAGTGCGGGGGTTGGCGCGAGCCGCCGATCCCTCAAGATCTTCACAAGCAGGCAACAGGTTTTCCTTCCCGCTAACTTCCACGCCCCTAGCGGATATTGTTTCCGTCCAAAATGGCCGGCAACTTCTTGCTGACTGGATGTATATCCGATTTTCCCGTGAGCAGCAGCTAAGAAGTTCTTTTTGCGGTAAGCTGTATCTAATCTCTCAATCGACTGACGTGTAGGGGCAGGCGGTTGAGCGCCTTCGTGGTCACCATGGTTCCCGGTTCTGCACCCAAACGCTTACTCGCCGCGTTGGTAGTATTCTTATCAGCATCTGCTATATATCTCTTTGCGTTTCCCCAACCCGATCTTTGGTACGCCGCCGTCGTTCTTTTGCACCTGCTCGCCGGAGTCATAGCGGCTCTTTTGCTGGTTCCCCATGTATTGCAAAGCTTGCGGAAGCACAATATTAGCGAACTTGCGGGATGGCTCCTTCTACTGGCAGGTGCTGTTATCGGGCTCGTTCTTATCTACACAGGCACGCCGCGTTCCGCATGGAATTGGCTGTACCTCCACATTCTGTTGTCTGGGGCCGCAGTCAGTTTCCTCTTGTCGATCTGGTTAGCTCGGCGTGGTTGGCTCGGCAAGGGCCTTCTCTGGGACACGGCCCGGTTCGTGGCATCTTTAGTTCTGGTCGCCGGAATTGGCGCAGGCTGCTGGTACATGCGCGCTCGCTGGCAGAACAGCGCCGCGATCAGCAATCCTCCTGATTCCCCCGCTACGATGAACGGTGAAGGGGATGGTCCCAATGGGCCGTTCTTCCCCAGTTCCGCCCAGGTTTACGGCGGGCAGAAAATTCCCAGCAACTTCTTCATGGAGTCAGACTCCTGCAAGCGCTGCCACCAGGACATCTACAAGGAGTGGTACAGCTCTGCCCATCACTTCTCTTCATTCAATAATCAGTGGTATCGCAAGAGCATCGAGTACATGCAGGACACCGTGGGCACGAAACCTTCGAAATGGTGTGGCGGCTGCCACGATCCCGCCGTGCTCTACGCCGGAAAAATGGATCGCCCAATCAAGGAATTCGTGCACGCGCCCGAGGCGCAAGCCGGGCTCGGATGCATGATGTGCCACTCCATCGCCAAAGTGAAAAGTACGATGGGCCAGGGCGATTTCTTCCTGGAATATCCGAAATTACATGAACTAGCCGCGAGCAAGAACCCGGTCGTCCGTGGCCTGCACGATTTCATGATCAACCTGAACCCGGAGCCGCATCGCCGCGTGTTTCTCAAGCCGTTCATGCGCAAGCAAACGGCGGAGTTCTGTTCCGCCTGCCACAAAGTACATCTGGATGTCCCCGTGAATCACTACCGCTGGGTGCGCGGCTTCAATGAGTACGACAACTGGCAGGCAAGCGGCGTATCTGGTGAAGGCGCACGATCCTTCTATTACCCCGCCAAGCCATCGCAGTGCGCCGATTGTCATATGCCGCTCACGGCATCCGCGGATGCGGGCAATATCAACGGCCTGATCCACAGCCATCGCTTTCCGGCCGCCAATACCGCCTTGCCGACTGCTAATGAGGATGCAGAGCAGCTCAAATTCACAGAAGACTTCCTGAAAAACGGCGTCATGAGCATTGACATCTTCGCGCTCTCGCCGGAGGGGCCTGAAAGGAAGATCGCCGCCAATGCGCAAGCTGAGATCGCGACCACTTTCGCGGTAGGCGAAGAAGCAGAAACGAAGATTACCCCAGGAACTGTGGTGGCGGCAGCGCCGGTAACCGCTCCCTTAAATCGAGTACCGGCGGTGGTGCGGCGCGGCGATACCGTGCGCGTGGACGTGGTCGTGCGCACAAAGAAGCTTGGCCACTTCTTCCCTGGCGGTACCGTCGACGCCTATGACACCTGGGTCGAACTCAAGGCCACCGATGACAAGGGGCAGACCGTCTTCTGGAGCGGCATGGTTGAGGACAACGGCAAAGGCCCAGTGGAGAAAGGCGCGCATTTCTACCGTTCGCTTCAGATCGATGATCACGGTAACCCCATCAACAAGCGCAACGCTTGGGCGACCCGCGCGACCGTGTACGTTCACCTGATTCCTCCCGGAGCTGCCGACACCGTCCACTACCGCATGCATATTCCGCAAAATGCGGGGAACAAGATCACGCTGCACGCCCGGCTTTGCTACCGCAAGTTCGCTTGGTGGAACACCCAGTTCGCCTTCGCCGGGGTTCCCGACCCCAATCAGCCCAAACCGGAGATCACTCCGAGTCACGACGACACGAAGTTCACCTTCGATGGCTCGCTGAAAGGAGTCTCAGCCAAAGAGGAGAAAATCCCTGACTTGCCAGTTGTTGCCATGGCGGAGGATACCGTCGAGCTGAATGTTGCTGACCATAGTGCGCCTGAGCCGCAGCCCAAAGTTGATCTCCATGGAGCGGACTGGCAGCGCTGGAACGACTACGGCATTGGGCTTCTTCTGCAGGGCGATCTCAAAGGAGCGGAAGCTGCTTTTGAAAGAATCACGCAGATTGACCCCAACAACCACGACGGCTGGGTGAACATCGGCCGCGCCGCCGTCCAGGAAGGGGACATGGATCGAGCCCGCCTGGTGCTGGGGAAAGCGTTGTCGCTCCGTCCTGATCTGGCGCGCGCGAATTTCTTCTACGCCAAGGTCTTGCGAGCGGAAGGCAAGTACGACGAAGCTGCTGCCCATTTGCGCACGGTTATTGCTCAATATCCGCGCGACCGCGTGGTGCGTAACGAATTGGGCCGGATCCTCTTCTTGCAGCGCCGCTACCCCGATGCCATAAAGGAGTTCGATGCGGCTCTTGCGGTCGACCCCGAAGACCTGCAGGCTCACTACAACCTCATGCTCTGCTATGAAGGGCTGGGCGATGAAAAGCAGGCACATGAGCATCAGGTCCGGTACCTGAGATTCAAGGCCGATGAAGCTTCACAGACGATCACTGGCCCTTATCGCCAACTGAATCCGGAAGACAACAACGAGCGGCAGGCCATTCACGAACATGTGTCGGTGCCGCTGCCAATGAACGGCAAACCGGGTCGGACCGTTGCCGCCGGACATGCGGCCGGGCGGCACGCGACAATCTCTTCTGCCGGGGCTGGAAAGTAATGGGCCCTCTGAGACTCGCGCTGCGCCTCTGCTCGAAACCACCGGCGCTTTTGCTTCCGCTTCTAGTCCTCGGCTGCCTGTGCTCTGCGCATGCCCAGCAAGTCACCTTTCGTGACGTCACCGCGCAGGCGGGCATCCGCTTCATCCACAACAATGGCGCTTTCGGAAAGAAATATCTCCCCGAGACCATGGGGCCCGGTTGCGCCTTCATCGACTATGACAATGACGGCTATCCCGACATTCTGCTCGTCAACGGCGCCGATTGGCCCGGCCGCCACAAAATGGGTGCCACCACGCTCAAGCTCTATCACAACAATCACAATGGGACCTTCACGGACGTGACTCGCAAGGCGGGCCTGGCGGTCTCGATCATTGGTATGGGCGTCGCTGTCGGCGACTATGACAATGATGGCTATGACGACATCTTCATAACCGCCCTCGGCCAAAGCCATCTTTTTCACAATAACGGAAACGGCACATTCACCGATGTCACGAAAGCCGCGGGATTGTGGGGATCCAGCGAGTTTTCTACCAGCGCGGCTTGGGTTGACTACGATCGTGACGGCAAACTCGATCTGGTGGTCGCCAACTACGTGCAGTGGTCCGTGCAGGGAGATCTTTTCTGCACATTGGACGGTACGCACAAGTCCTATTGCACTCCGGAGTCGTACAAGGGCGCTTCCGTCCGGCTTTGGCATAACCTGGGCAACGGCAAGTTTGAAGATGCGACCCAGCGGGCCGGTTTAAACGACCCCACATCGAAGAGCCTGGGCATCACAATACTTGACTATAACGGCGACGGCTGGCCCGACATTCTGGTGGCCAACGACACGCAGCCCAACAAGCTTTACATGAATAAACACGACGGCACTTTTGATGAACGCGGTGTCTCAGCCGGCATCGCGTTCAGCGAAGATGGAGTTGCCCGTGCCGGCATGGGCGTGGATGCCGCCGATTATGATCGTTCCGGGCGCGTTAGCCTGGTCATCACCAACTTCGCTAACCAGATGATTTCCCTCTATCACAACGAAGGGAATGGATTGTTCGTCGACGAGGCGCCGCAATCAGACGTGGGCAGGGCAACCTTGGTGACGCTCGGCTTCGGCTGTTTCTTTTTCGACTACGACAACGACGGCTGGCAAGACCTGTTTATCGCCGACGGGCACATCGAAAATGAGATCGAGCGCGTACAGAAACGGGTCACCTACGCCGAGCCGCCACACCTTTTCCGCAACCTGGGGAAGGGCAAATTTCAGGAAGTTACGCAGGAGATAGGCGCCGCTTTCGCCGCTCCTAAGGTTGCGCGCGGGGCGGCGCACGCTGACATCGACAATGACGGCTTCCCCGACTTGCTCGTCACCACCAATGGAGGCCCGGCTTATCTATTCCACAATGAAGGCGGCAGGAATCAGAGCCTCCGCATCAAGCTGCAGGGGACGAAATCGAATCGCGACGGAATAGGCGCTGTGGTTCGCATCTCTGCTGGCGACGATAAGCAATGGCAAATGATGCGGAGCGGCTCCAGCTATCTCTCACAGAGTGAGTTGGTACTGACGTTTGGGCTGAGTTCCCACTCGACGGGGGATAGTGTGCAGATTGCATGGCCCAGCGGCCAGGTCGACAAGTTGTCGAATGTCGCCGCTGGCCAGACGATCACGGTTCAGGAAGGAAAAGGAATCATCTCGGCTAGACCATACGCCAGCAAAACTCCTGGCCAAAGGCCTGCAACGGTCAGCCGAAGCACTGGGAAAAAGCACTAGCCGACGCATCCCGAATGCTCAGCTCACCCAATCCAAAAACTTGTAATATACACCTGCGAACGGCAAGAACCATGGATTACCGTTGTATAACCCCAGCGGCGCGCCAGGAAATGGGATTCCGGCATACGGGCTCTCGTCGTGCCCGGTACAGATAAACTCCGCAACCTTCTGGCCCAGATAAGTCGCCATGGCAACTCCGTGTCCCGCATAACCCAGCGCATAGTACATGCCGTCGAACTTGCCGGCGTGCGGCATGATGTCGAAGGCAAAGTCCAGTGTGCCTCCCCAAACATAATCCATCTTCGCATTCTTCAATTGGGGATAGACATCGATCATGCCGCGCCTCAGGATTTCTGCGCTGCGGCGAATCGTGTCTCCGCTCTCGGGAAAGAAGGCGGCGCGCCCTCCGAACAGCATGCGCCGGTCGGGCGTCAGGCGGTAGTAGTACAGGTAATTCTTCGAATCGAAAATCATGCGATTGCGCGGGCTCAGTTCCTGAGCGAGCGCCTCGGGTAGGACTTCGGTGACGATAATGTAGGAGCCGATGGGGATGATCTTCTTCCGCAACCCAGGTGTAACTCTTCCCGTGTATCCGCTGGTACCGATCATGACATCGTGTGCCCATACCTTGCCGCGCGATGTGGACAGGCTCCATCCGGATGTTCCGTCTTGAGCACTTCTTGTTATTTCATCCACCCGGGCCCGCTCATAGATGCAGGCACCCGCCCGCTGTGCTGCGCGGCCCAAACCCGCTACATAGCGCGCCGGATTCACTCCTGCGCTGACCTCGTCCACCATGCCGCCATAGTAGATATCCGAGCCTATCTCACCGCGCAGTTCACTTCGGGGCACGACCCGAAGCTGGTGGCTAAACTCTCGTGCGATCACCTCGGCCTGCCGGGCATAGTCATCAAAGTGCTTCTGCTTGCAGGCGACCTCCAGGTGTCCAGTGCGAGAGAAGTCGCAATCAATCTCCTCGTCTCGAACCAGTTCTTCAACACATCGAATGGAATCCACCGACGCCGCATACATCTGCTGCGTCTTCTCCCGCCCGTAGCGGGAAATGAGCGTATTCACGCCGAGCTTCAGCCCAGTAAGCACCATGCCGCCATTGCGTGAACTGGCGCCCCAGCCAATGGTTTCTCCTTCCAGAACCGTTACCCGTGCACCCCTGCGGGCCAGAGTCCGTGCCGCAGACAATCCCGTGAAACCCGCTCCAAGGATCGCGACATCCGTCTTCTCAGGTAGGGGAAGTCCGGTATTTGTCTTTGGCATCCCAGCTGTTGTCAACCAGTAATTTTGTTCTTGAATAGGCATGGGGTCCCCGCAAGGAATCCGAATTCTGCAATCCTCTGAAATCAGCTCAGTTGTGAATTTCTTCGGCGCGTGCGCCGACATTGTAATCCAAGACAGACACTTCAGTGTCTTGAAGCCACTTTGCTGCGCCGCTAAACTGGAAACGTGCATGTCCATGCTGCTCACGGAGCAAACGGGCCGTCCCGAGTCTTAAAAGTCTCGGCGCTGGTCACACTGGCCTATATCGTCCTGTTGGTGGTCGCGGGAATCGGTGCCCATTCGCTCGCGCTGCTCTCGGAAGCAGGCCACAATTTATCGGATTTCTTGGCTCTGCTGCTCTCACTGGCGGCGGTTTTTCTCCAGGCGCGGCCGCCCAACTCAACCAAGACTTACGGATATCATCGCGCCGGAGTTTTGGCGGCCTTGATCAATTCCGCCTCTTTGGTGATCGTTTCGTTTTTCATTTTTTACGAGGCATTCCGCCGTCTGCAGCATCCGGAGCATGTCCATGCTGGGGTGATGATCTGGGTCGCCGCCGCCGGTGTAATCATGAACGGAGCCATCGCCCTGCTGCTCTACCGCACCAGCCAGGACGTCAATATCCGCAGCGCGCTGCTGCACGAAGTGGGCGATACCCTGTCGACGGCTGCCGTCATTGCCGGTGGTTGGGTGATCCTCTTGACGGGTCAGTATTGGATTGACTCGGCGCTTTCGTTCGGCATCGGCGCGCTAATCCTCTGGTCGGCGTTCGGCATTGTGCGCGAAACGCTTAACATCCTGCTTGAAGGTACGCCGCGCGGGATGAAGCTGGAGTTGATCGAAGCTGCCATGCGTTCGGTAGACGGCGTCAATGACGTCCACGACCTACACGTCTGGAGCATAGGATCGGAAACGCACGCGCTTTCGTGCCACATAGCTATTGCGGATATCCCGCCATCAGCCAGTGAACGCATTTTGCATGACGTGAAAGAACGCCTTTATCACGACTTCAAAATCGACCACACAACCATTCAGTTTGAGCACGTCGAGTGCGAGGTCGCGCATGGCTGCGTGATCCCCGTCGGAGAAGCAGAAGAGCACAGGCACAACTGAAACCGGAACTACTCCTTCTCACATTGCATCGAGCCCCTCAGCTCGTGTGCACGTGCTCCTGCTGGTAAATCTCTTTCACCCGCTCAATCCGATCTGCCTGCTCGGGCAACTTGTCCGGACGCAGGCGCACGATTCGCGGGAAGCGCAGCGCGTATCCGCTGCCATGCCGGTTGGAGCGCATCATATTGTTGAAGGCTACTTCGACCACGATTTTCGGCTCAACTTCGAGCCGCAGGCCATGATGCGCAACGGTGTGCTCTAGAAACCATTTCGTCATCTCGGCGATCTCCACATCCGTCAGACCGGAATACGCCTTTCCGATGTTCACAAGGCGGTCGCCATCCCAGACTGCAAATGTGTAGTCGCTAAGAACGCCGATTCTTTTGCCGTGTCCGTACTCGACGGCGGTAACGACAACGTCGAGCGTGGCCAACTCGCGTTTCATCTTCAGCCACGACTTGCCGCGACGCCCGGGCGTGTAGACGGAATCAAGATCCTTGATCATCAAGCCTTCGTTGCCGCGACTCTTGGCTTCCACAAAAAGCTCATCCAATTGCTCGGGCAACGATGCCTGGTAAATGGGTGCACGAATCACGTGAGCTCTGACGGGAACCGAATCGGCTTCGAATCCGAGTTGGCCCTGAGCCGCGTGACCGCTCTTGGCAGTTGCCCTCCTCGGTGCCGCGAGTAAGTTATTGAGTAGCTCGGACCGTTCTCTTAGCGGCCGCTCGATCACCAACTCCCCGCCGAGGTACAGAATGTCAAAAGCGAGATAAGCTAACGGAACCCGCTGGATCAATTCGTCGCTGACCTTTTTACGGCCGAGCCGCTGTTGCAGCGCACTGAAGGGCATGGCGCGTCCCTCTTGAGGCGGTGCATCTTGGGGATATGTCCAGGCAACAATTTCTCCATCGAGAATGGCATCTTGCGGCAGGCCGGAAAGCGCGTCGGGCAGTTCAGGAAAAGATTCGGTGATCTCGTCGCGGGTGCGCGAGAAGAATCGCACCTCGCCTCCGGAGCAATGCGCCTGGGCGCGAATGCCGTCGTACTTGTGTTCAACCTGCGCATTGGAGAAGTATTCAAGCGCCTCTTCAGCCGAGTCGACCGGACTCGCCAGCATGAAGCCCAAAGGGTGAAACAAGCGCATCCTTGCCTCCCCAAGCCGGCCGGCGGCGGCAAGGTTCGCGGTCTCGCCAATATCTCCAAGCAACATATTGGCGCGCTGCACCTCGAGAAGCTTTGCCTCGTACGCTCTTGCGATCGCTTCTTCCACCAGGCTTTCTTTGAGACCAATGCGCAGGTCCCCGGTTATGATCTTGATCAGGTACTTGGCTTCGAGCGGGGTAGCGCGAGTGAGCAATTCGCGCACCAGCGCCAGTTTGCTGGCAGGTCTGCGTGCGGCGGTAATTTCGCGGAACGCCTGCTGAACAAACGGCAGGGTAAAGCTTCGTTCGCCTGAGCGTGCGGGCTCACGTGGATCTGCATCGCTCCGTTGTGCCAGCACTTCCTCCGCAACCGCGCCAGCGTCGCCGTACTTGCGGTATGCAACCTCGAGCTGGGCGTCCGTCGTGCCTGAAAGTTCCTTAATTGCCCGCCACAGCAGCGATCCTCCAACGTTCAGCGTTGTTTCGTCCCAAACAGGAAAAGGACGCCCCGAGAGGAACACTGCCGAAATGGCCGCCTCTTGGGGCTGGCATGAGCGCAAGTAGTCGGCTACTAGCGCGGTTTTTTCCAGCTTCTTGGTAGTAGCCGCGATTCTTTCGCAAGTCTCGGCAAATTTCTGCATGCACGTTTGTTCGATGCCAGCGCCCTCTCGCGCGGCTCTAAGCACCACAAATCCTATAACTTACGTCACCTCCGTGCCATGTTCTGCCTGCCGGGCTGTGTTAACCTAAGTCTCAGAGCTATTTGCCCAAAAGGATCATCTAAAGTACATGAAGTTTTTTCGTTCCCTTTGGCGTTTCCTGATCGCTGTCCAGCTTTTGCCCGCGCTGGAGAGCGGCGAGGAGACGCTCGTCGGCGGCCAGGCTGTATTGGAAGGTGTCATGATGCGTTCCCCGCACGCATGGGGTATTGCGGTGCGCAAGCCGTCGGGCGAAATGGCCGTCCATAGCGAGCCGCTCGAACGCCTCTCTGAAAAGCACAAATGGATGGGCTGGCCTGTCGTTCGCGGGGTCATCACGCTGGGTCATGCGATGACGCTGGGCTTCCGGGCGCTGCGTTATTCGGCCAACGTTGTTCTCGACGAAGTGCAACCCGAAACCAAGAGCGGAAAGAAGCTGGAAATCAGCGGCTGGATCGCCGCGGTCAACATCATCATCTCGGTGGGCTTCTTCATCTTTATGTACAAGTTCCTTCCCCTGCTGGCGGCGACCGAATTGAAGCGGGTGAACCCAATTTTTGGCGAGCGCATTGTCTTCAACCTGGTGGATGGCGTCATCAGAATTGCCTTATTTCTGCTCTTCATCTGGGCGACTGCCCTGCTGAAGGATATTCGCCGCGTCTATCAGTATCACGGCGCGGAACATAAGACCGTATTTGCCTTTGAAGCGGGCGATCAGCTGAAGACTGCCCCAGTGCAGAAGTACTCGACCTTTCATCCCCGCTGCGGCACCAGCTTTCTAATGACGGTCATGATCATTTCGATTGCTGTCTACACGCTCGTGCCGGCGGTGACGTTCTGGGGAAGATTTGCAGCGCGCATTGCTCTGCTGCCCGTCATTGCAGGGCTTTCGTACGAGGTAATTCGCTTCGCCGCCAAGCATCGCGGCTCTCTATTTGCGCTGATGACCGCGCCAGGTTTGTGGCTGCAGCGCATCACCACGCAGCCACCGTCCGATGATCAAGTTGAATGCGCCATCACTGCCCTCGATGAAGCTATGGCCCTGGAGAAACAACGCGGTGGCGAGCTGGTGATTGCCTAGCGGGTCCAGCCGCGAAAAAAAGTTCTCAGTTCCTGGTTCTCAGTTCTGAACAATTCAGCAACAGCAAATATTCTGAATCCCCAATTGATACTGAGAACTGAGAACTGAGAACTGAGAACTGAGAACTGAGAACTGAGAACTGAGAACTGAGAACTGAGAACCAAACATGTTCGAACGCCTCGACCAAATCGAAGCCCGCTATGAAGAGCTGACGCAGGCTCTGGCATCGCCGGAAATCATGAACGATTCGGCGAAATACCAGAAGACCGCCAAGGCGCACAGCGACATGACTCCTGTCGTAGAAAGGTATCGCGAGTACAAGGATCTGAAAAAGGGGATTGCCGAAAGCAAGGCCGTTCTGGCGGAAGAAAAAGATCCCGATATGCGCGCCTACGCTCAGGAGGAGTTAGACCGCCTGGAAGCTCGAATGGCCGGGACAGAGCAAGAACTCAAAGTCCTGCTCCTGCCCAAAGATCCCAACGACGAAAAGGATATTATTCTGGAGATTCGGGCGGGCACAGGCGGTGATGAGGCAACTCTTTTCGCTGCCGAAATGTTCCGCATGTACACGCGTTTCGCTGAATCTCTGGGTTGGAAAGTGGAAGTACTCAACACGTCAGAATCCGGGGTCGGCGGCCTCAAGGAAGTCATTGCCATGATCTCCGGCAACAAAGTTTATTCGCGGCTCAAATACGAAAGCGGTGTCCATCGCGTGCAGCGCGTCCCGCAAACGGAACAGCAGGGGCGTGTCCACACATCCGCAGTTACAGTCGCCGTGCTGCCGGAAGCTGAAGATGTGGACATCAAGATCGAAGCAAAAGATCTGCGTATTGACACCTTCTGCTCGTCCGGCCCGGGCGGGCAATCCGTGAATACGACTTATTCTGCGGTGCGCATTACCCACATTCCGACCAATACGGTCGTGAGTTGCCAGGATGAGAAATCTCAGATTAAGAACCGCGAAAAAGGTATGAGGGTCCTGCGTTCGCGCCTTTATGAAATGGAAATGCAGAAACAACAGGAAGCCCTTGCCAAGGAACGCAAGACCATGGTCGGAAGCGGGGATCGCAGCGAAAAAATACGCACTTACAATTTCCCGCAGAACCGTGTGACGGACCATCGTATCGGCCTTACCATTCACCAGTTGATGGACGTCATGGACGGAAAACTTCAGCCCCTCATCGAGGCGCTCGTGACCCACTTTCAAGCGGAGAAGCTGAAGCAGGAAACCGCCGCCGTCGTCTGATTTACGAATTGTCGAATTTGCGAATTGACGGATTGTCGAATTTACGAATTGATTTGACTGGCGAATCTGCAATTGAATAACAACGGACTGAATTCGTAAATTCGTCAATCGCCTGTTTCCGATTTCCTCGGTGCTGATTTGCTCCCCTCTGTGGTGAAATGTCTTTGTGTTCCTGAAAGACGCCCTGCAAGCCGCCGTTCAACGCCTCACTAGCGCTCATGTAGGTTCTCCCCGCATGAATGCGGAGGTGCTGCTCATGTTTACGCTCCGTTGTGACCGCGCCTACCTCTACGCGCACTCGGAACGGGAATTAACCAAAGATGAAGAATTGCGCTACGACGAGGCCCTTTCGCAGCGCATCCAGGGCGTACCTTCCCAGTACATCACCGGGCACCAGGAATTCTGGGGCATGGACCTGATCGTCTCCCCGGCGGTTCTCATACCTCGACCGGAAACCGAGCACTTGATCGAAACCCTGCTCCCGCTGGCAAGGACGATTACCCGTCCCAGAATCGTTGACGTTGGCACCGGGTCAGGCTGCATCCCACTGGCGCTGGCAAAAGAGCTCCCCGACGCCGACATTCACGCTACGGACATATCACCTGACGCTCTCGAGATTGCCGAAGCCAATGCCGCCCGCCACGATCTTCCGAACCGGATCCAATTTCATGATACGGACCTGCTGGGTGGCCTACCCGGTCCATTCGATTTCGTGGTTTCGAATCCGCCCTATGTGGGGGAGTCCGAAGAAGACCAGGTACAACTAGAGGTCCGGAAATTTGAGCCACGCAGCGCAGTGTTCGCCGGGCCCAGCGGGACGGAAGTCATCGCGCGCCTAATCCCTGAAGCCGAGGAAAAGCTGAAGCCCGGAGGTTGGCTCCTGCTCGAGATCAGCGGAACCATCGTGGACCAGGTTCGCACTCTGTTGCGGAATTGGCAGGACCTCAGAATTGTGAATGACCTGCAGGGGATTCCGCGAGTTGCGGTAGCGCGCAAGCCGCGATGAATTCTCGAAGTCACGAAACCCTCCTTTTTGTTTACACTACTCTGCTCGGGTACCCAGATGCGGCTGATCCAATGTACTCTCGTGCTGGCGGTGTTCTCGGGCTGCGCCACTGCACAGGTTCTCCTCGAAGGCACCGTCCGTGACCCAAGCCATGCGCCCGTGTCCCGGGTCCAGGTAGAGTTGCGGCGGGCCGACGGAGCTTTGGCTGCGAAGACCGTTACCACTGCAGACGGCAGCTTTCTCTTCGCGCGGATCGAGGCCGGCTCCTATGAACTGTATGCCGGTACCGAGGCTTTTTATCCCTTTGTCTACCGTTTTACGTTGCGCTCACGGGAACCGTTATCGCTGAGCATCGAATTGCAGCCCCGCGGAGCGCTGCGCCAACAGGTAGAAGTCCGAGCCGTATACGAGACGGTCGATCCAGAAAAGACCGGCAGCTCGCAAACATTGACGCGCGATGATCTGGAGCGCTTGCCCGAGGCGCTCGCCGACAGCACCAACGCATTAGTATCCAATCTCATGCCGGGGGCAACCCAGAGTCATGACAATTTCCTCAACGTCCGTGGAAACGAATTTTCATTGCATGAATTTATTAACGGCGTCTCGTTTCTCGACAATACCCAGCCACAGTTCAGCTCAGGAGTGAGCCCGCAAATTTTCGAGACCGTGGACCTGATGACCGGCGGCTTCGCCCCCGAATATGGCAATCGCTTTGGCGGCGTGCTGGATACTACAACCCGTTCTGGGGCTACGATCGATGGTCACGGCGACGTTAACTTTCGCGGCGCCACTTTCGACAACTACGACCTGAATGCCGATTATGGGGGCCGAGTCGGCAAGCTCGGCTACTACCTGTTCGCCGATGGTTTCACTTCCGGACGTTATCTTGATCCTCCCGAGCCTGTGGCTTTGCACGACTTCGGCCAAGGCGCGCGGGCAACCGCCCAGCTCGATTGGCACGGCGTAAAGGATGGCTTGAAATTGCTGTTGATGGGCGGCGGCACAAATTTCCAGCAACCGAACCTCAGCGAGGATCAACTAGCCGGGCGCGACGCCGATCGCCACCTGCGGCAAAACACTTCCATTCTCAGCTGGCTGCACACGTTTTCTCCAGAGACGTTGCTCTCGACCTCGCTGTACCAGCGCCTGGGTTCGGATCGCGTTCTACCCACGAGCGATCCGGTCACGCCATTGTCCGTAGCCTCGCGCAGCACTCTCACGGTTGGCATCAAGAGTGACTTATCCCATCTTTGGCGCGGGCATGGCCTGAAAGCCGGGATTGATCTCTTCCGCCTGCGCGAATTGGAAAGCTTCTTCTTC
>DASSIO010000155.1:0-12472 GCA_035691825.1 Terriglobales bacterium
TCGGCGCCGCGCCATTGTCCGCAACTGGGCCGACTGCTCCGGCCTCGGCCTCGCGGCCTGCCGGCAGGGTCGGCATGGCCACCTAAAAACGATTCCTTGTGGGCTGCACCCCTCCATTTGACGCCCGGAATACAACCCGCCGGGGAGCTTTCCATTCACGAGCTTCTCGCTGAGTGTTGTCCCGGCGATATACTCCATCACCAGATAGTCCACTCCTTGCTGAGTGTCAAAGTCGTGGACGATGGCAATGTTCGGATGGTTCAGCCGGGCGAGGACTCGCGCTTCTTTGTGGAATTGCTTGCGTGCGGATTCGTTGCCCACAGAGCCTTGTGGGAGAACTTTGAGTGCGACATCGCAGTCGAGGTGCTCATCGTGGGCGCGATAAACTTCCCCCATGCCGCCCTCGCCGATCTTCTCGACGATGCGATAGTGTCCGAGTGTCTCGCCTGGGGCGAACTGGCCGGACATATTCGGAGGGAGCGTTGATCTTACATGCACGATGTGCCCTCCACTGGCTGTTCTCTGGAGAGTCGGCCCATAGCAAGGCTACTCCCGTAGAGGAGTCGGTTGTCAGTGATTCTGAGCACAGCGCTGTTGTCAAATTGGGAATGGCATTGTGCCTGCTTGAGAAGATTGGGCTTAGTCGTGCTACATGCCGGCAGCTTCAGCCCGAGGCGGCTATGCCTGCCATCTAGCCGAAGCCATTCAAATACCTCGCCCGGGCTGATGGCTGGAGTCACGCCCACAAAGGGGTGAGATGAGGTCATAGATTCATCCGTTGGCGGAATTGAAGCCTCGTGAGAGAAGGCACCGAGTGTCAAATGGCCAAGTGCATTTTCCCAAGGCAGGCAAGTAGGGGCGATCCAATTTAAAGGTTCATGCGACGCACCAAATCCTGGAACCCTGGCTCGCCCCGCAGAAGGCTCCAATCCAAATCCACGGTTAGGTGCATCATTGCAGGGAGCCGCTCCTCGTAGGCCCTTTCCAGCCACTTGAGGGAATTATTCTTGTCACCAGCGTGAGCGTAGAGACGGGCGATCTGTGTAGGTGGAACGTAGTTCAACTCGGACCTCTCGCTCAGTGTTTCTGCCGCCAGACGCATTGCGCCGCTGCAGCCGGCAGAGGTATAACCTCGTTGCAGAGCTTGTACGGTTTCCTCGTCTCCGAGCGCCGCAAAGAAGTTCTTTGCGGCCCGCGCTGCGTCCTCGTCCATTAGCTTGCTATGGAATGCGCTCCACAGGCGCAAATGCACTGCCGGAAAATTCGGCTCTAACTGGAGTGTCTTGCGGAGCTCGGCAATTGCCTCGTCGCACCGATTCAGATAGAAGAGGTGCCAGCCAAAAAAGCACTGAAGAAACGAATTGCAGGGGTCTAATTCCAATGCTCGCTCAATGTGTACCTTCCATTCGTCAAATCGCCTCTGCGAAATCAGTAAATCGGAGAGGAAGAAGTGTGCTTCAGCAGAATTCGGTGTGAGTTCGATTGCCCGCTGGTACTCTCTTTCTGCCTCGTTCCAGCTCCATTCGGAGCATCTGACGTTCCCCAGGTTGATGTGCGCTTCAGACAGGGATTCATCCAACTCAATCGCTTTCAACGCAGCCGCCTTGGCTTTCGGGAATGCCTCAAGAGGTGGTACGACTCCACAATCCCCGCGCGCTTCCCATACCGCCGCAATACCGGCATAGGCCAGCGGGTCACGAGGATCGCGTTCCAGACTGACTTGAAAGTATTTGAAGGCAGAATCGAGGTGCTCACGAGAAAGTTTGTACCAGTGAAAGCGGCCCTTGAGATAGGCCTCATAGGCGTCAGGATTGACGCGGCGTGCCCGGCCCAGCCGCCCGGCTTCGTCGGGCGTTGCTGCGACCTGGATCTCCCGCGCAATGGCACGTGCAATCTCACCCTGCACAAGAAGCACATCCTCGAAATCTTGCTCGTAGCTTTCCGCCCACAGGTGCGTATCGGAGGCAGCGTGAATGAGTTGGGCTGTAATGCGCACGCGCGAACCGACCCGCATCACCGAACCTTCCACCACCGCGTCCACGTTCAGTTCGGCGGCAATCTGCGGCAGCGGAGTTTCGCTTCCCTTGTAGTGCATCACCGAGGTACGCGAAGTTATTTTCAGAGCCCGGAGCTTGGCAAGGTCACAGATCAAGGCTTCCGTCATCCCATCCGCAAAGTACTCCTGCTCGGGGTCATGGGAAAAATTGGCAAGAGGCAACACCGCGAGCGAACGAATACGTTTGGAGCGGATTCGTTTGTGAACAACGACGCCGGCACTTGCTGCGGACCTCGGCGAGGTGAGCCGCCGCAGGTCCACCTGCAGTTCCTTCGCTGACTGGTAGCGGTTCTCCGCATCCTTCTCCAGGCACTTTAGAATGATGTCCGCCAGTCGCTGGGAGCAGCGTGGCTGCCACTTCTGGGGCGGCGGAGCTTCGGCGTGGAGAATCTGATCCGCCACCGCGGTTGACGTCTTTCCCGTAAACGGAAGCCTGCCCGTCGCGATTTCGTAGAGCACTACCCCGGCAGCCCAGATGTCGCTGCGGGCGTCGACCTTCTCGCCCTTGAGTTGTTCCGGCGCCATGCAGGGAAGCGTACCCGCAAACATGACTGTCTCGGGAGCACTCTCGGTGATAGCTGTCGGGCCGACACAGCGCGCCAGTTTGGCCAGTCCGAAATCGAGGATTTTCAGTCGTCCGTCGCTGGTCAGTCTCAGATTGCCCGGTTTCAAATCGCAGTGGATGACTCCGTGCTCGTGGGCCGCAGCTAATCCCTCGGCCAGTTGCAAGCCGAGTCGCACAACTTCTTTCTCTGGCAACGGACCCTGGCGGAGCTTGCTACTGAGGGTCTCCCCGGGGATGTACTCCATCACGAGAAAATCCACATCTCCTTGGGTGTCGAAGTCATGAATGGTAGCGATGTTGGGATGCTCCAGCTTGGCAAGGGCCTCGGCCTCTTTGCGAAAGCGCCTACGGGCATGCTCATCGGCGAGGGTGCCCGCAGGCAACACTTTGACAGCCACATCGCGCCCCAAGTGGTCGTCGCGGGCACGATAGACTTCTCCCATCCCGCCCTCGCCAATCTTCTCGAGGATGCGGTAGTGCCCCAAAGCCTCGCCCGGAGCGAACTGCTCGACCGTCTTGGGAGGGGACCCTGATCTTACGTGCAAGGAAATACCCTCCGCCAAGCTTTTCTTCGGAGAAGTGACCTATAGCAAGCTTACTCTGGTTGAATACCTTGTCAGTGATTAGGAGCACACCACATTTTTCCGAATTGGGCACCGCACCCGGGTGTCGCCACCCAACATTCGCGGATTCGGGCAACTAGGACTGGACCTTTGGGGAAGCCTGGCACGGGTCGCCACTCCATGCCGGAAATGCGAGGCGCAACACCATCACGCAACCAGGTTCTCCAATCGGCCGATCTCGGCAGAGAGATTAGCGTTCACGAGACCCTCGGCAGCCCCGGGGAGCCCCGTTGACCTGCCGCTTGCGTACCTCTCATCACTGATCCCGAACAGCAAATCACCACCACTCATGTTGGCAAACGAGGTCACGTCGCCCAGGAACTCTCGTTTATCGTCGTCACCTCCCCCGGGGAGTTGCACCTTGTAATCAAGGGTCTGTCGTTCTGGTGTCCTAATCTGCGCGGACGGGCGCCCCATCCTGTGGCCGGAATGCCTCTTTGATCTGCCGGGCGACCGTTTCGGCTATCTCGCTCTGCAGCACCAGGACACCGGTTACAGGCCGTTCGTAAATGGCAGCCCAAACATAGGTCTGATCTCGTACCTGGATCAACTGGACGTTAATGCGGACGCGGCCAGCCTCGTGGCGCACACTGCCCTCCAGAATGTAGTCCGCCTTCAGCTCGCGGCCAATCTGCGCGATGCTTTTCGTAGTGCCCCTGTAATTCGTGGCGGAGGTGCGGGCAATGACCCGCAGTTTCTCTGGCTGCAGGCGGCCGAGTTGGCTCGTGATCTCTTCCGTAAGACCATCGCTGACATAATCGTGCTGGCGGTCCCCGCTTAAGTTGATTAGGGGTAAGACCGCCAAAACGACATGCCTTCGTGGCGAACTAGAGGGATGGAATTTCTTCCAGAGAAAATAGCTTCCGAAGAGTATTGCTACTGCTGCGAACCCAGCGACAACACGCATCAGCCGAGATACAACCAAAACTCCTGGCGTCGGACTTGCCTTTTCCACCTTGGCAATAAAACGGTAGCCGTGGCGAGGCAGCGTGTCGATGAAACGCGGCTTATCGGGCGAGTCCCCCAACACCTCCCGTAGGCGATTGACTGCTGCATTAAGGCTGTGCTCAAAATCTACAAAGGTATCCGCGTGCCAGAGGCGCCGGCGCAGCTCCTCGCGGGTGACAATCTCGCCCGGGCGATCCAGCAGCGCCGCAAGTACTTGAAACGGCTGTTCCGCTAGCTTGATCTTGATGCCATTTTGAGTGAGTTCAGCAGCACTCAGATCCAGTTGGAAGGGCCCGAAATGGACGATCTGAGAAGGCAACGTCACGACGTCACCTACGTGGGAAGCCGGCTGAAATGCGCTCTAGTATGATTCTATTCCCTGGGCCAACTTGAAGTCAGTCAAATTCCCTAGTGCCAAATTGGAACTCCTCCCGCTCGGGCGCCAACGTCTTTTAGCCTTCGTGACCTGCCTGTGACCTGAATTTGATGCAGCCTGTATTGCGTTTGTCGATGCGAAGACGGATCGTAGGGCAGCATAAGAGGAGGTCCCATGTATAAGCCGGCGTACATCATCATGGCATTGCTTGTATTACTGCTTGCCGGCGCAACCGCCTACGGGCAGTCACAGGCAACCAGCAAACTGACAATCGATGTTCCCTTTGACTTTCTGGCAGGAGGGCAGGTGCTGCCTGCGGGACAGTACGACATCATCGAAAAGAGCATGGACAATCCTGACGTCATCGTACTTCTCGGTCCAGATGGAAGCAGAACCTTCGTGCTTACCAAGGTCATCGAGCTTTCTTCGCCTTCCGAAGAGGGCAAGGTCGTTTTCAGGACGAACGGGAATCAAATGGTACTCCATCAAGTCAAAATGCTAGATGTGAGTCACCTGCACGATGCTTTTCATGAAGCGGGGATACCGGAGCCCTAGTTGCGTGTCCAGAACGTAGCGTTGTCCAAGGCTACCCTTGGGATCGAGTGCACCTGTTGAGCTGAGATGCCACTAATGCTCAGGCTTGGCAGGTGCAATCTCTTCTCATCTTGGAGGGGGGCGGAGCATCGCAGATATTCTCTCAACCACGCCGGGGTGGGCTTCACGTTTCGGTTCTAAAGATGGGCCTTCCGGCTCGAATCGCCTTGTCGACTGCCGACCGCCAGGCAGCGACTATGTAATTTCGGCTCAGCTGTGCAGAAAAGTATGCCTTTCGCCTCAGCGGCCCGACGAAAGTTCTTTGAAGAAGTTGGGCCCCAGCATTCTCTTATGCTTGGGCCCAAACTGATTGTCCTTGCGGCTCAAGAGCGGCACTCATCGGATGGTCGCAACCGTGGTTGTTCCGGATCGCGGTTGGCTGGCCAGGAGCGTCTCTTCGGCCACAGACCTGTGGCACTCGTGCATCTGGTCGTCTTCTTCTGTCCAGACTTGTGACAGGAAGTACAGATTCCCATACCTGTTGAAGACCAGCTTGGAGGCCGACTGACCAGCCGGAGCGCTCGACACCATCACAGGCGCCAGGGCGGTCGCCTTCCGATCCTCGCTCTGAAGCAGGATCCATTTACTACCAACATGGAAAACGGTGTAGTTCCCAGCGGAGAGATGGGCGCTTCTCACCCTGAACTCAAAGGGCACCACCACCTTGAAAAGCGTATTCATCTGACCCTGGGCGTACAAGGCTAGGGATGTTCCGAGGACCACTGTCATAGTTGCGAGGACGATACCGATTCGTGATTTCATAAGCCCCCCCTTCCAAATCCCAGTCACGTTTTGTGGTGCTGCATGAGGTGCAGGCACAGGTTCAAGATCGGCTCCTGTCGCAGGTACCGCAATGCCGCGCAGGTGACGAGCAGAAGAAATGTGGATCACCTGCTAACCGACAGACCGAAAGGGAACTTACAAGGGCCGGTTACCCGGCGGAGTTTATGAAAACGAGCCCGCTGGGGCGTAAACTGTCTGTGAA
Organism: Terriglobales bacterium; assembly: GCA_035691825.1. Taxonomy (GTDB): domain Bacteria; phylum Acidobacteriota; class Terriglobia; order Terriglobales; family Acidobacteriaceae; genus Gp1-AA122. The sequence goes on from DASSIO010000155.1 coordinate 6,148, forward strand.
AGAGATCCCCCACACCTGTTCGGGTTGGTCTGTATGGCCATCACCACCAACCCGGTACGCTTTGGCGCCTTCGAGCTCGACCTGCGCGCCGGAGAACTACGCAAGAATGGAGCGAAGATCAAGCTCCAGGAACAGCCTTTGCAGGTGCTGGGGATGTTGCTGGAGCGCCCGGGCGAGGCTGTGACCCGCGAGGAACTGCAGCGCAAGCTGTGGTCAGGCGACACGTTTGTTGACTTCGAGCACAGCCTGAACGCGGCGGTCAAGCGGCTGCGCGAGGCGCTGAGCGATTCCGCCGACAATCCGCGGTTCATCGAAACCCTCCCCCGCCATGGCTACCGCTTCATTGCTCCCCTCCACGAGACGGCCGGCTTCGAGGCCCCGACAAAACCGCGGACGGCAAGCCTTCCTAGATGGCCGTTTTTAGCTGCTGGTGGCTTACTTCTTCTGTTGATTGCCGTTACCTCCTATATCGTGTGGCGCCCGCAGAACAAGAGGGCGTTGTCTGAGGGAAGAGTCATGCTGGCTGTCCTGCCGTTTGAAAACGTTAGTGGAGATCCCAGCCAGGAATTCTTCAGCGACGGCGTGACCGAGCAGATGATCAACTGGCTGGGACGGCTGGATGCGCAGCGCCTCGGGGTGATTGCGGCCACATCAGCCATGAAATACAAGAATTCGCCCAAGAAGATCAGCGAAATTGGCCGCGAACTCGGCGCGGATTACATCCTGGAAGGCAGCGTGCAGCAGGAGGGTGGCCGGGTGCGCATTACGGCGCAGCTGATTGCGGCCGCCAACCAGGCGCACATTTGGGCCGACAGCTATGAGCGCGACAGCGGCGACATCTTGTTGGCTCAAACCGATATTGCCCGTGCCGTGGCGCAGCAGATCCGGCTGACATTGACTCCGCAAGCGCAGCAGCAGCTCAGTAGGGCCAGTCGAGTCAATCCGGAAGCCTATCTGGATTACCTCAAGGGGCAGCTTCTGTTCCCGAGATTTACGCTTGACGCCATGACCAAAGAGCAAGCTTATTACGAACAGGCGCTGCAGAAAGATCCCAATTTTGCTTCAGCGTATTACGGTCTGGCGAACTGCTACCTGGACTACCTGATCACTCGCAGGCTGCCCCCACAGCAGGCGGCAGAACGCGCGAAAGAATTCGCCGCCAAGGCTTTGCAATTGGATGAGAACCTGGGGGAGGCTTACGGTGTCCTTGCGTATGTCAACTGGCGGTACGACTGGGATGTGACGGCGGCAGAGCGGAACTTCACGCGATCCCTCGAGTTAAGTCCAAACTCTGTGTGGGTGCACGGGAACACTGTTACGTATCTCGCCTGGAGAGGGAGGCGAACGGAGGCCTTCGCGGAGTGGGCAAGAGCGCGCCAACTCGACCCTCTGTGGTTGGAGATGGAGGGAGGAGATGGGCTTATCTACTACCAGTTGCGCGAATATCAGCCGATGCTGGAAGCAATGCGTAAGTACGTGGCTTCGCTGCCGGGCAATTGGCTAGGCCGTTACCTGCTGGGCGTCGCCTATGAGGGTTCAGGCCAGATGCAGCACGCGATCCCCGAATATCAGAAGGCCGTGGAGTTGTCGGGCAACGACAGCGATCCCACGGCTGCGCTGGCCTATGCGTCTGCGCGCATCGGCAAGAGAGCGGAGGCAGAGAAGATACTGCGTGAGCTGCTGGAACAATCGAAGACCGCCTATGTTTCGCCCTACATGATTGCCACTATATACGCTGGCCTGGGTAACAAGGACAAAGCCTTCGAATTCCTGACGAAAGCCTATGACGAGAGATCTGCTGACCTGTCGTATTTTCTCAAGGCGGATCTCAGGATGGACACTCTCCGCCCGGATCCCCGCTTCCAAGACTTGGTGAGCCGCATGGGATTTCCGCCGTAGGCCCGTGTCGGAACCATGTGATTTTGGCACGCGTCAGCGGAAACGGTTTCAGGATATTGTTCAATTCGATCGGCGTACGAGGTTTTAACGATTTATTGCACGTGGCAACGTAGATTCGACAGCATTAGCAATTCTTGTCGCGGCCTCCACTTCGGAACTTAAATTGGCGAGAACTGTAACGCGAATTTGACGGTGTACGTTCTCAACCGACAGCTTGGCACCATCATCGGATAACCACGTTTTGCCGTGGTCGCAAGTAAACGACTTGAACTGCTCGTAAGGCTTTCGGTTGACAGCAACGAGCTTCCCGGCAGGCGTGCAGAATACCCCGTCGTAGCCCTGCGGCGGTCGTCGTGGAATGACCTGATTGTCGTAACGATCGAGCACCAATTGCTGTGCCTCGGGCGAGTAAGAGAATCCTTCCCATATCGTCATCAGTCGGCTCAACTGAATTCTTTGTTGTGAGCACAAGATGTAGTGTTCAACGACATGCTTGATCTGCTCATTTCCCCGTTTCGCCGTTAAGTTATAGGCGGGCCAGTAAAAGCTCCGCCCCAGGTTGCGCAGCGCGGAGACCGTGGGTGTCATAGCGGTCACGCCTATCAACACCTGCAGCGTATGTCTGGTGATCATCTGGCCAACGTAGTCAATCGGAGCATCCCATCGACGCCCTCCCCCATACCGCAATCTCACCGGGGCGGTCTCGACAGGCAAAAATCCAGCACGTTTAGCTGCACTCTTGAGGAGTTTCTCGAAAATAAGCAATCTCTTCTCGACCGGCAAGTGGCCGAAGCGCTCACGCGCTAGCTGCAAGACATTTTCCTGCCTTAACCCTAAAAGTAGTGGTTTAGTTACGAATCTCACTCTGCGCCGTAGCCGCTTGCGGAAGGTCGAATCATTCGGATCCTTCCACTTGACTATCGGTTTCATCTGCAGGTCGAAATGGACGCGTAAACCTTCATCGGCGTTGCGAGACAGGTGATCGCTACGGCAAGTGTAAACAACTGGAACTTGCCTCTCCGCAAAGCCTGCTTCGTAATAAACGGAAGGCCTGGCATAAGTTAGGTCTACTAAGCAAAAATCGGACTGCTGAATTTGCTCGATGATGAATGCATCTATCCCTTTCTGGTGCTCGATTCGGTCCACTCGAACACATGCGGCAGGCACCGCAACGATCTCAGGTTTGATTATCTTTTCGTAAATGTGATCCGTATCGTGCCGATCAAAGGCCATTGCGACGAAACACTTCAGCCTGCGCAAAGAGATCGCCTCCCAGCCAAATTCATGATTATAGAGGGTAGAAGGCACTGGGATGTCGCCGGCATAGCAATCATCGGTCCCGGGCCGAGCACCACGTGTCGAAAAGGCTCGCCAAACAACGGCTGCAAACCCAAGCAAGAAAGAAGGCTATCGGGCTCGAATTGCGCGCGCCAAAACTACATGATCACACGCCAGAGTCCAGTTTCCGGATAGCCGGTCAACCGTCTGCGGAGTTGCACGGAATCCCACTTCTACCGACAGCAGGCAGAAGTGGGGCACCGATGTATGTGGTTCTAGTTGTTCTGTGAAGGCTGCTCGGCGTGGTCGATAACGAGAACCTGCACGCGTTCCGTTTGCGGCTGCAGCTTCAGTCCCAGCTGCTCTTCTACCGCCGTAAGAAGCGGAGGACCGGAAGCTGCAGGCTGTCCCGCCTTCATCAGTTCAGGTGGCAAGCCGGCCGCGTGGATGCGCGCTTGTTCCTCGGCGTCAGGGGTCCAGTGGAGATTGAAGGCATAGTCGCCATCGAGCCCGGTTTTGTCTACAACGGTTCGCCCGATACGTTGCGCTAACTGCGCCGTGAGCAATGCAACGGGAGTTCCCTGCGAACTCAGCTCGCCTACTCCCATGTGCATGAAACCATGTTTGTCCACTTTCTGGAGTTTGGGGCCGCCCTCAGCAATGAGCAGTTCGTACACAGGAAGATCTCTGGATTCCTGGTGCAGGGTCACTTTGAAATAGTCAGCGAGGAACTGTTGAAGCATGTGTTGGTTCACGAGGTTTCGCTGGTCTTCACTGAGCTTGTGCATTTCATCGACCACGGACTGATCAACCTTCGCGTCAATGTCGTAAGTCGTTGACTTAAACCACTCCGGCTCGCCTGCGAGCTGCGTGTCCTGAATGTGGTACGCAAGCTGAAGCAGGGAATGCGGGGAAAGGTTGTTTGCGGTGAAGTCACCATTAATCGGCGACATCATCATCCTTGACATGACGAAACCATTGCCGTCGCTCGGGTGAGGCTTGATGGAGACTGATACGAACTTGGGTGTAACGGAGAGTTGTCCTTGCGCGTGGCTCGGAGTGACGTTGAGCAGGCCAAAAGCGATGGGCAGAGCAATGGCAAGGCATGCGGCCGCCCACAGCAGGAGTTTTCGAGGGAAGTTGAGGTTGCGAATAACATGGTCAGTCATGATGTGAGCCATCCTTTTCTTTAGATCAGAGCCCGTAACGCCTGACACGCAGGTCAGAGGAGAACTCAAGCAGAACTCGCAGATTTTCAGAATGCTTTCGGCATAGAGGTGCCGTTCGCTACCGCGTTGCAAAACTTCTTCGTCGCAGGCGCGTTCGCGTTCATCGATGAGGCGCGAGCCAACCCACCACACCAGCGGATGAAACCAGAAAGCCGCTTCGACGAGCATGTGGATTGCCGCCGCGAGGTTGTCGCAACGCCGGACATGGCATAGTTCGTGCGCGATCACCGCCTCCAGGTGAGCATCATCGAGTTTCTCGGAGACCCCTTCCGGCCAGAGCAAAACTGGGTGCACAATGCCGAAGATTCCTGGCTCGAATGAGCTGCGCGAAAGCAGGATGTCAATTTCGCCTGAGGTCATCCCTGAGGCCAGCAATCTGCGCAGCGCATCTATTTCACGACCCTCCCGCCGAGGAACCGCTTTTGCTGCCGCTGCGCGAATTCGCAGCCAACGCGCAGCCCAGATGCCAAGCACGGTCAGGAATCCACACAGCCAAACACCAGCGGCGATCGGGAGCAGATGAAGCATGCGGGCTAGAGTAGGAGTAGGAGCGGCTTGAACCACTGCCGGTGCTGCCTGTGTGAAAGGCTGTCCGACCTGCTCAATTGCGACATAGAGCGCGCCGCCCGCGTTCGAAATATGCCGCCAGGCGAAACGGTTGCCGAGCGCCACCAGCACTGAGAAGGGCACCAGAAACTTGATTGACGCAGCCAGCCAGAGCCAATACCGGACTCGGGCTTGATTGCGACGCAGTGCGAGCGTGAGCAACCCGGCGACTACGGCGCACACTGTCGACTGCCACAAGTGATCTCCCAACAACCGCACGGCTGTGTTCCAAAGAACCGACAGAAAATGAATGGTCATTCTGGTTTCCCCTTTTTTTGCAATTGGCGCAGGGTCTTTTCCGCTTCCTTCACGTCGGCGAGCGTCAGCTTACCCGATTCGATCAGGTGCGCCATCACCGGTTGGGTGCGGCCGCCGAAGAGCGCCAGCAGGTCATCAATCAGCCGGCGTTGTGCGACGTCGCGCGACACCGCGGCTTCGAACACATGAAAGTTTCCTACTTTCTTCACGCGCCGCACCGCGTTTTTGGCCTCGAGCCGATAAACCGTTGTTTGAATGGTGGTGTAGGCTGGTCGTCGCTTATCCGGGAAACTCTCCTGGATTTCACGGATGGACGCGGTGCCGCCGTTCCACAACACCTCCATAATGCGAAGCTCGAGTTTGCTCAATGCCGGGCCGGCCATGTGTATCTCCTATGCGCGTATGTAGTACTACTACATCTGTAGTACAACTGCAAGTGCTTTTTTATAGAGTTGTCCGGCTATGGTTAAAAAGGCTTTGGTCTTGTGCTTCCGGTCAGCTCTGAGGAAGACTGCGTTAAACCCCGAACCGAAGCCGCTTTAAGAGTCAACCTAATCGTCCCAAACAGCGGCGAGTGACGTAATTTCCGTTTGCTAGCGTGTGGTCGGCGACTCGGAAACTGAGTCGAAAAGATTGTCTTTCGACCCGCCTCCGCGTATCGGCCCTAAAATAAAGGCTAGCCCGGTTTTGTGAGAGCTGGGGCTCTTTGACTAGCCTACCAGGGCTGGCATGCGGTCGTGCACGAGTACGACAAGCAAGATGACCAGCAACAAAGTCGCAAAAATGACCAGCATCGTTGTCGCTCTTGCCAGTCGTTCACGGCGCCGTTTTGCCGGTCCCGTTCTCTCAACGAGGAAGGTACGAAACTTGTCCCAATCCTCCATCCCTATCCCCCAATCGCGCGTGCTGTCTCGGCGGCGGGAGCAGCCTGCACAGTCGTGGCGGGCGCGGAGGGGATAATCAGTGCGAGGACGATCGAGAACAACGAGCGTGGTGGGTTGGGCGGCACAAAAGCCCCCGCTTCATCAATGTAGATTCGCATTTGCAAACCGATT
>DASSIO010000156.1:0-17292 GCA_035691825.1 Terriglobales bacterium
CGGAAGACTTTGTCTTCTTCCGCAAACAGGGCATGCAACTCGCGTCGAAGATGCGCTACATCGCGGTGCAGTTCGAGACGCTATTAACGAACGATCTCTGGTTGAAGAACGCTCAGCATGCCAACCGTATGGCTAAGCTGCTGGAAAAGGAGATTCGCAAGCTTCCGCAGATAGAAATTGTCTACGCGGTCGAGGCCAACGGGGTCTTCGCGCGTGTTCCCCATGACGCCATAGCAAAGATCCAGGAGCGCTACTTCTTTTATGTTTGGAATGAAGAGCAGTCGGTTGTGCGCTGGATGTGCTCGTTCGACACGACCGAGCAGGATGTAACGGACTTTATCAAGTTTGTCGCAGATATAGTGCGCGTCTAAGTTGTCCTTGAATTTTGGCGAAAGTTTTACTACAGTGTCGCCACTCTCTAAAAGTAGCGTCGGCTTCACCCAGGAGACTTATGACATGCGGTCTGCAGAGGGTCCTTGCCCTCAGCGCGGTTGTTTTAGCCATTATTCTGCTTCCGAGTTGTGGCAACAAGGAACAACTCGTGTCAATTACGGTGACCCCCTCGGAAGCAACTTTCCTGGGATTAGGCGCACAGGTTCAGCTGACTGCTACGGGAAACTTTATTTATCCCTCGGGAACTAAGGACCTTACAAGCGTCGTTTCTTGGAGCACCGACTCGCCCACCGTGATGACTGTAAGCAAAACCGGCTTGGTTACAGGCATCAACGTGTGTGGCAGTGGAAACGCCATTGCTACTGCGTTCAGCAATCCCGCCAACCCGAGTGCCGGGTCGGCCATAAGAGGCTCAGCTCACATTACTATTCAGTTCGAGGGCGGTGGCGGTTGTCCCGTGACGCTGGATGTTCTTGTCAGTGGCAATGGTAGAGTTACCAGCGCGCCCGGTGGAATCGACTGCGGTATCAGCACCTTCGCTTGTAGTGCTATATTTCCTGCCGGAACACCGGTTACGCTGACGGCCGCTCCAAATCCAGGAGCCACATTCGCCAGTTGGGTAGGTTGCGACTCCACTTCCACGACGAATGGCGTCAACACCTGCACAGTCGCTTTAAGTGCGGATCGTCAAGTCAGCGCGACCTTCAACTAAAACCGGCATCACAGGTCTAATCCTGCTGCTTCAATAGTTTCTCCAGTGTAGGCTTGTGCTTCTCTTGCCTCTTCTTCTTGCGATCCGGCACGATGCGGGTGGGTTGGGGTGACCCGATCTGCTCCCGCGCTGCCGCTTTCACGGCTTTGCTGGCTCGGAATACCTTCGCTTTCTTTTTCGAAGCCATCTTGCTCCTGGAACCTGCTCCGTCCAATGTTGCGGCCATAATTATGCAATAATTTGGGGGAGCCCGAACAACTATGGAAGAGCGCGAGTTTTTCGACGAGCGGACGGAGAAGAAGGTCGCCAACCTTAACTGTCCGCATTGCCATGAGGCACAAGATTACGAATTGCTCTGGCTGGTGCGCACCAAGAAGCGTCAACTGCCCCCTCGGGCCGACGAGCGCGACCGCGCCCGCTTTGCCAAGGCCCGCTCCTACATGCTCCGTAAAGACGACATGATGATGTGCAAAAACCTGCGTTGCCGCAAGCGCTTTGAAGTCTCCGGCGTGCAGTCAGTGGCGTTCTTGGACTGAGCGTAGAAAATCCAGCCTCCCTCACGACTGACTTAGGTCCGCCCCACCAATCACTCGGTTTGCACTGAGGCCGACGAGAGTACCCATTTCTGCATCTTAGCCAGTCCGAGGGTGGGTTAGGCCAGAATGGATGAGATCCCTAGCGGCCGGATATTTGGCTTGAAGTCTCAGCCGCCCGCCGACCCTGCTGAGGGGCGGAAAATTTCGGTGTGGGACGGAAGAACTGTCCGCGTTCTGCTGACCGCAATCGCGTTCGCGGCGGTGGGCGCTTTCTGCTATGGCGCGTGGAAAGTTATTGTTGCCTTCCTGTTTGCGATCTTTCTCGCATATCTGCTCGAGCCGCTGGTGTCGCTGGTCCAGCGGAGATCCCCGTTGTCGCGCCGCTCGCGCGGATGGGCCATCCTGCAGGTTTACGTTGTTCTTGGAATCCTCCTGGCGCTGCTGTTCCTTTTTGCCGGTCCCAAGCTGGTCAATGAAGGGCAACGACTGGCACGCGAGGTGCCGGTATGGATGGATCAGCTGACCAGCGGAAAAATTGTTTTAGAGATCGGCTCGCGCCGCGGCTGGAGCCAGACTACGCAGGAGCGCGTCCAGTCTTGGCTCTCGGATCACCGGCAAGAAATGCTGCACTGGGCAGGGCGTGCCGGCAGCTATGTGGCTTCCTTGGTCGCGAATGCTATTTGGCTCATTCTTGTTCCTATTCTTGCCATCTTTTTTCTTCGCGATGGCCGAGCCTTCGCCGACAGCCTGGTTGAAGTGGTCGACCGGCGGCGCCAGCGCCAATTCCTGAGCGCGCTTCTGGACGACCTCGACACCATGTTCGCCCATTACATCCGTGCACAACTGATCCTTACAGCCCTGACCATGGTGGTGTTCACCGTAGTGCTGGCGCTCATGGGATTGTCCTACGGGATTGTGTTGGGAGTGCTGGGCGGAGTGTTGGAGTTCATTCCTTTGGTGGGGCCGCTCGTGGCAGCCGCGCTAATTCTGGGCGTGGCATTCTTTACCAGCTACCATCACATCCTTATTCTTGCCATCTTCCTGGGCGCGTGGCGCCTGGTGCAAGACTACGTGAACGCGCCGCGCATCATGGGCAAGAGCTTGGAATTGCACCCCCTAGCCGCGCTGTTTGCCATTCTCGCGGGGGGCGAAATCGCCGGCGTTATCGGCGTGTATCTCTCGATTCCCATTGCCGCAACCCTGCGGATTTTCTGGCGCCGGTGGAGAACGTTTCGCGAGACCAACGTTATGCCCTCCAGCGCTGTTACCGAACCGCCGATCCGGCGACACGGAACGTAAGCCCACAGCTTCAAATCTCAGCGGCTACCCGCGCGTCCAGCACAGACTGAATCAGACAAGTGCAGTACAGGTTGCTTGTAGCGGAACACGATCTTCCGCGGCCAGCCCACCAACTGCGAGGAGTTGGTATGATGATTTATTAGCCTTCCGTGTGGGGAGAATTCAGAGTGGCCACCCAAGCCCAGACGCAAACTGACGGGATGGAAGTTCTTGAAACCCGCGAGTGGATCGATTCGCTCGATTACGTACTTACCAAAGGCGGCGCTGAGCGTGCCGGCCGCTTATTGCAGCAGCTGGCACTGCACGCGCGACGGTCAGCGGGCATTAACCTCCCATTCACCGCAACGACGCCTTACCAGAACACGATTCCTTCGGTGCAGCAGCCGCCGTTTCCGGGCAGCCAGGAGATGGAACGCCGGATCAAAAGCCTGGTGCGCTGGAATGCGCTGGCCATGGTGGTGCGTGCCAATAAAATTCAGGAGGGCATTGGCGGTCATATTTCGACGTATGCGTCAGCCGCGACGCTGTACGAGGTTGCTTTCAACCATTTTTTGCATGCGCGTAACGAGTCGGGGGACCGTGACATCGTCTACTTTCAAGGACACGCCGCCCCGGGCATGTACGCGCGGGCCTATCTGGAAGGCCGCATTCCAAGAGAGAAGCTGGAGAATTTTCGCCGTGAACTGAAGCCCGGCGGCGGACTGAGTTCATACCCACACCCCTGGCTTATGCCCGATTTTTGGGAGTTCCCCACTGTTTCCATGGGGCTGGGGCCAATCCAGGCTATCTATCAGGCGCGGTTCATCAAGTATCTCGAGAATCGGGGATTGAAGCAATCGCGCGGAGGCAAGGTGTGGGCCTTCCTCGGCGACGGCGAGATGGACGAACCCGAGTCGTTGGGATCCATCACGCTGGCATCGCGCGAGCGTCTCGACAATCTGATTTTCGTCGTCAACTGCAACTTACAGCGGTTGGATGGGCCGGTGCGCGGCAACGGCAAGATCATTCAGGAACTCGAGGCCATCTTCCGCGGCGCCGGATGGAATGTCATCAAGGTGATCTGGGGCGGAGACTGGGACCGCTTGATTCAAAGCGATCGTGACGGCCTGCTCGTTCGCCGGATGGGCGAAATCACCGACGGGCAGTATCAGAAGTATTTCGTCGAAAGCGGCGCCTATTTCCGCCAGAACTTTTTTGGAACCGATCCCCGCCTGCTGAAGATGGTGGAGCATCTTTCAGACGAACAGCTCGCCCGCATGCGGTTGGGTGGACATGACCCCATCAAGGTTTACGCCGCGTACAAAGCTGCGGCGGAGCACACCGGATCGCCGACCATCATTCTGGCGAAGACGATCAAGGGCTATGGGCTCGGCGAGGCGGGCGAAGGCAAAAACATCACCCATCAGCAGAAGAAGCTCAATGACGAAGAGCTGAGCATGTTCCGCTCGCGCTTCGGCATTCCGATTCCGGATGAAGAGCTCCATGAAGCGCCGTTTTACCGTCCCGCCGACGATAGCTCCGAAATCCGCTACATGCAGGATCGCCGCAAGCAGCTGGGCGGTTACCTGCCCGAGCGCAAAGTGCGTGCCGCGCCCATTCAACCGGTTTCGGAATCGCACTTCGAGGAGTTCTACAAGGGAACGGAGGGCCGCGAAGTCTCGACGACGATGGTCTTCGTGCGGCTGCTGGCCAAGCTGCTGCGCGATCCCGAGATCGGCAAGCTCATTGTTCCTATCATTCCCGACGAGGCGCGCACCTTCGGCATGGAGGCGCTGTTCCGCCAAGTGGGCATCTACTCCAGCGTCGGCCAGCTTTATGAGCCGGTCGACATGGATACGCTGCTCTATTACAAGGAAGCGAAGAACGGCCAGATTCTCGAAGAAGGAATTACCGAAGCGGGTTCGATGTGCTCGTTCATTGCGGCGGGCACGGCCTATGCCAATCATGGCATTAATACGATTCCCTTCTTCATTTATTACTCGATGTTCGGCTTCCAGCGCATTGGCGATCTGATGTGGGCCGCTGCCGACATGCGTACGCGCGGCTTCCTTTTGGGCGGAACCGCCGGTCGCACTACCCTGGCCGGCGAGGGGCTGCAACATCAGGATGGCCACAGCCACGTGCTGGCTCTGTCGATACCCAACTTGCTCGCCTATGATCCAGCGTTTGCGTACGAGATCGCTGTCATTATTCAGGACGGCATCCGGCGGATGTATGTCGATGGGGAGTCCATTTTCTATTACCTGACTGTCACCAACGAGCCGCTGCCCATGCCGGAGATGCCGAACGAAAAAGGCGTCCGCGACGGCATACTCAAAGGCATGTACCGCTTCCGCGCGTCACAAAAGAAAGATGTCAAGCTGCACGCGCAATTGTTCGGGAGTGGCACCATCATGTTCGAGGTGCTGAAGGCGCACGAAATATTGGAACAGAAGTATGGCGTCGCCACAGATGTCTGGAGCGTCACCAGCTATAAGCAGCTTTACCAGGACGCCAATGATTGCGAGCGCTGGAACCTGCTGCACCCCGGACAAAAGCCGCGCGTTCCGTACCTGACCGAATGCCTGAAGAACGCCGATGGAGTATTTGTCGCAGCCTCCGATTACATGAAGGTGCTGCCCGAAAGCATTTCCCAGTGGGTGCCGGGAAAACTGGTGTCCCTCGGAACTGACGGGTTTGGCCGTAGTGAGAATCGCGCCGCGTTGCGCGATTTTTTCGAAGTCGATGCGAAACATATCGTAGTGGCCACTCTTAGCGCCCTGCAGCGGGAAGGGAAAGTAAAAGCCGAGACCGTGCAACAGGCTATCAAAGATCTTGGAGTGCAGGCGGACCGGCCCAACCCGGTGAGCCGGTAAGGGTAGACACACGGTCCCCTTCGGCAAGCTCAGGGATGATAAAAGAAAGGCGTAGACGCAGTGACCGAATTCAAGCTCCCCGAATTGGGCGAAAACATCGAACAAGGTGACTTGGTGCGCCTGATGATCGCGCCCGGAGCTTCCATCAACGAGGGGCAACCTGTGATGGAACTGGAAACCGACAAGGCGGTCGTGGAAGTTCCTTCCTCGGTGACGGGAGTGGTGAAAGAAATTCGCGTCAGGGAAGGCGAGAAACTCAAGGTCGGGCAGGTCATCTTCACGGTTGAGGACGGCGCCAAAGGGAAAAAGCCAAAGGCGCCCAAAGCGGCTGAAGCGCAGGCGGAGAAGAAAATGGATACTGCGCCAGCACCGGCGGCGCCTGCAGCAGCTCCGGCAACTCCCGTGACCAACCCAGCGGCCACAGGCCCGCGGGAATCGCTCGCGACGGAATTCCGGCTTCCTGAACTCGGTGAGAACATCGAACAAGGCGATCTGGTGCGCCTGATGATCGCGCCGGGAGCCAAAGTTTCCGAAGGCCAGCCGGTGATGGAACTGGAAACCGACAAGGCGGTAGTCGAAGTCCCCTCGTCGGTCAGCGGCATAGTCAACGAAGTTCGGGTCAAGGAAGGTGACAAGCTAAAAGTCGGGCAGGTGATCTTCACGCTTCGCGGAGCAGCCGCGCCGGCGCCGGAACGGCGCAAGCCTGAGCCGGTGGAACATGTTTCCGGACAACATGCTGCGCGGCTGGCATTTCAGGCCGCCATCCAGGCCGAGGGCAAGACCGAAGAGCAGGCGCTCCCGCCTGATCAGCCGTTTGTAGCTCCTCCGGCGTTCGCCATGCCAGCGCAGTTAGGGAAGGTTGCGGGACTGGAGCACGGGGAGCCAATTCCCGCCGCGCCTATGATACGGCGCCTGGCTCGCGAACTCGGAGTCGACATCTACCAGGTGACGGGCACCGGCCCAGGTGGCCGCATCAGCGAGGACGATGTCAAGAACCATGCCAAGCGCCTGCTGACCACAGCCGTAAGTGCCGCTGCGCACGTCCCCACCCGGCTGGCTGAACCCAAGCTCCCGGACTTTGCCAAATGGGGGAAGATCGAACGAGTATCCATGCGTGGAGTGCGGCGCAAGACCGCGGAGCATCTGCGCGAAGCCTGGAATACCGTTCCTCATGTCACGCAGAATGACCGCGCCGACATCACGGAACTCGAGCAGTTGCGCGCCCGCTTTGCGCCCAAAGTAGAAGAAGCCGGCGGCAAGATGACGGTAACCGCCATCGCGCTGAAAATCTGCGCTTCCGCTCTCAAGATTTTTTCCCAATTCAATGCCAGCATCGACATGGAGCACGAGGAGATCGTCTATAAGCAGTACATCCATATCGGCGTGGCGGTCGACACAGAGCGTGGGCTGCTGGTTCCCGTGCTGCGTGACGTGGACAAGAAAAATATTGTTGAGCTGGCAGCCGAACTGTCACAACTCTCCAAGAAGGCGCGCGAGAAAAAACTGGCGCCGGAGGAGATGGAAGGCGGCACATTTACGATCACGAATTTGGGTGGAATTGGCGGGACGGGCTTCAGCCCAATCGTCAATCATCCCGAGGTGGCCATTCTCGGACTGTCACGATCGCGCATGGAGCCGGAGTGGATCAACGGCAAATTTGAGCCGCGGCTGATCCTGCCGCTGTCGCTGTCGTATGATCACCGCTTGATTGACGGCGCCGATGCCGCACGCTTCCTGCGCTGGATTGCGGAAGCGTTCGAACAGCCGTTTCTGTTATCAGTACAGGGCTAAATGCGGCCGTCAGTTTTCAGTCGTCGGTCATCAGCAAGCAATGATGGAGGCAGTCATCGCGGGAGGGCCCAGTCTTAACCGTGCCGTGGCCAAAAATCGTTTTCACGCGCACTCTTGGCCATCTTCATCGACATCAGGCAAGCCTTTAGCAGTCCAACATAAGTAAGAAAGAAGACTCATATGGCTGATAATTCGAATTTGTGCGTTGCGGTGATCGGTGGCGGCCCAGGGGGCTATGCCGCGGCATTTTTAGCCGCTGACCTGGGCATGAAAACCACGCTCATAGATCCGGAAGCAAACCCCGGAGGTGTGTGTCTTTACCGCGGCTGCATTCCTTCCAAGGCGCTTTTGCATGTCGCAAAAGTCATTCAGGAATCGCACGAGGCAAAGAACTGGGGCATCGATTTCGGAGAGCCTAAGATTGACGCCGCCAAGGTCCGGTCGTGGAAAGAAGGAGTGGTCAAGAAGCTCACGGGAGGTCTGGGGCAACTGGCTAAGCAACGTTCTGTGCAATACGTGCAGGGACGCGCTGCCTTCGAAAATTCCACAACGCTGCGAGTGAAGAAGACAAAGGGTGGCGAGGAATCGCTCAGTTTCGACCGCATCATCATCGCGACTGGGTCGCGCCCAGCCGTGATTCCGAGTCTGAAGCTGGATTCACCGCGGATGCTGGATTCCACCTCGGCGCTTGATCTTCAGGACGTCCCTAAGACCCTGCTCGTGATCGGCGGGGGCTATATCGGATTGGAATTGGGCTCCGTGTACGCCGCCCTGGGATCGCGCGTATCGGTTGTAGAAATGATGCCGGGCCTTCTTCCCGGGGCGGATCGCGACTTGGTTCTTCCTCTGCACAAGCGCCTGGAAAGAATGTTTGAGTCGGTCATGCTGAATACCACGGTAGCTTCGCTAAGAGAGGAAAAGAACGGAATTCGAGCGACGTTCGACGGTAAGGACGTCAAAGAGCGAGAGAAGGTTTTCGACAAGGTGCTGGTCTCGGTTGGCCGCAAGCCGAATTCGGAAATTGAGGGTCTCAACAAGACACGGGTTCAGGTTGGCGCTAAAGGTTTCATCCAGGTAAATAAGCAACTACAGACCGACGATCCATGTATTTTTGCGATCGGCGATGTAGTCGGCGAACCGATGCTGGCGCACAAAGCGACGCACGAGGGCCGTACTGCGGTCGAAGTGATTGCCGGCCACAAGTACACGTTCGAGCCCAACGCGATTCCAGCTGTTGTCTTCACCGATCCTGAAGTGGCCTGGGCGGGCCTGACGGAGACTCAAGCGCAAAAAGACGGACGGGAAATCAAGGTGGCAAAGTTTCCCTGGGGCGCGTCAGGACGCGCGCTCACACTCGACCGCCAGGAAGGCATGACCAAGCTGATTATCGATCCGAAAACTGAGCGCGTGCTAGGGGTCGGCATTGTCGGGGTTGGCGCCGGCGAGTTGATCGCGGAAGGAACGCTGGCAATCGAAATGGCAGCGCTGGCGGGGGATGTCGAGCTTACGATCCATCCGCATCCGACACTATCGGAAACAGTCATGAATGCTGCCGAAGTGTTCTACGGGACAAGCACGGATATTTACCGTCCCAAGCGGGGATAAGGCCAGCTAACTGGCGGGATGGGATTCCCTTGCGCTTTGGAATGCCAAGTTAGACTCGACTAGCCGCGTTCGAAGGCGTGCTTTTTCTCCAGTTCCTGTAATGCGCTGTTCAGGTCCGCTTCGAAACGCGCTGATTGGGACATGAGAGCGTCGGTCGCTACAGCGTAAGCACGTTCCATCTTCATGAGGCCTCGCTTTGCCAGGCCGCCAGCGATGTCAGCCAGGTGCTGGGTGGTCGTGTCCAGATACTGCGCGTCGGTGGAGTCGGCGGTCCAGACCTCGCCACCAAAAAGACGCGTTTGCCAGTAAACTTTCCGCTCCATGAAGGCAGTTATTTGCCCATCGGTGGCCTTCTCGAAAATCCAGTGGTTGCGTTTGAAGTCGTAGTGGCGGCTGGAAAAATGGACGGGTAGCAGCTTGGCTGACTTTACGAACTCGACCTGCTTGCGGTCGATTTCCTTACGCAACGCATTGATGACCGGGGCTTCGGCATCAGCCGGGTCAAGCGAGGGCATGACTTCCTTGATGGTAGCGGAGACATTGACCGCGACCTTGGCGTGCAGCCCGCCGGCGTTTTCGACATGAATCGTGCCATGCACTACCCACCAATCCGATCCCGAAGTAGAGCGGTGAAACGGCCACTCCATGGCAAAAGTTAAAGGAAGCCCATACATCGAAATGTAGACCTTCTTCTGGCTCGACCCACTGCCCTGCAAGGATGACCTCCTACCCGTCGCTCCACGGTGCTGGAGCACGGAACTAAAGCTAGTTCGAGAAGCGCATTATTTTATCTTAGTGCTCGCCGTAGTGGCAGGCCGGAAAACCGGGACCGGAGATTCGCTATCTAAGTGGACAACAGGCTCGGGAGCAGCTATGAAGGCGTTTCGCACACGTGACTTACTGAAACAAGCTCCAAATGCCACGCGGGTCATCCGGGGCTTTCTTATCTGCACGTTAACCGCCGTGGCCATGACCAGTGTTTTCCAGGAAAATGGCACTAACACTACTCTACCGCTACTGTTTCTAGTTGTGGTGGGATTAGTGGCGTGGTATCTGGGACCATGGGCTGCCGGAGCCGGGCTGACCGGCGGAGGCATCATTCTCGCAGTTCACCTGCTTCCTCCGGTCGGAAGCATGTCCGTAGCGCAAGAGGCGGCGCGAGTGAACCTCGTGATGATGCTGCTGTTCGGTGTCGCGACCGTCTATTTCTACGGCCGCCGCACTCCTTAGCTTCAGAACAACTGTCGAGTGTTGTGTCAAGAACCGGACTCCTGGGCGAAGCTGCCCAAGCAACAGCCGTGATCCGGGTTCCGCCCTATTGCCCTCCTTCCTGGAAAGACCTGGCAAAGCTCTGCTAGTATCCGCCCAGTGGACCCCATCAAGGAAAACGCCAGGCTAAAGGACCGGCTGGTGTCGGCCGCGCCCGTGGAGGACGATTCCTCCTTCGAGCTCAAGCTGCGTCCCAAGCGGCTGGCGGAATTTATTGGCCAGGCAAAAATGAAAGAAAACCTGGCCGTGGCCATCGAGGCCGCACGCTCGCGGGGCGAGGCACTCGATCATGTATTGTTTTATGGGCCTCCAGGTCTAGGTAAGACCACGCTGGCCACCATCGTGGCCAATGAACTTGCGGTCCCCTTCCAGCAGACATCCGGGCCGACCCTGCAGATCAAAGGCGACCTGACGGCGATCCTGACCAACTTGCGAGACAAGCAGGTGCTGTTTATCGATGAAGTCCATCGCCTGCAGCCGGCGCTCGAGGAGATTCTTTATTCGGCGCTCGAAGACTACAAGTTGGACATCATCATCGGACAGGGCCCGTCGGCTCGCACCCACACCATGGACGTCAAGCCGTTCACTTTCGTCGGCGCTACGACGCGGGTCGGTCTGTTATCGGCGCCCTTGCGTTCGCGCTTTGGCATCGTGCTGCGGCTCGATTTTTATACGCACAAGGATCTGCAGATTATCGTGCAGCGCTCAGCCGACATTCTTGGCGTGAAGATTGACGACGCGGGCGCCATCGAAATTGCCAGCCGGTCGCGGGGTACCCCGAGAATTGCGAATCGGCTGCTGCGCAGGGTCCGCGACTATGCCCAGGTACGCGGAGCAGGCGTCATCGACCTGGCAACTGCCCAGAGCGCTCTGCAAATGCTGGAAGTCGACCGCCACGGTTTCGACGAAATCGACCGCAAGCTTCTGCTGACCATCATTGAGAAATATCAAGGCGGCCCGGTCGGTGTGAACACCTTGGCCGCCGCGCTCGCCGAAGAACCGGACGCGATCGAGGAAATTTACGAGCCTTTCCTGATCCAAATTGGATTTCTCGACCGCACTCCCCGCGGGCGAGTTGCCACCCAGTTGGCCTACGAGCACTTCGGGATCAAGTCCACCCGTCGGCAAAGCTCGCTATTCTAACTATAAAGATTACGAGTACCTATTACGCTCTGCTCACCTGCAAGCCTGAACCAGCAGCCATTGCGTCCCTCGAACACTCTTTCCTGCGAGAGTCCTTCCCGTGAGTGAAACCCAGGAACTCCAGCAGCTCATGCCTGCGTCCTGAATACCAAAATGCAATAACAAGTCCGCATGTCCATCGCTGTTCACATCCTGAAGAGCCCAATCCAATGGGGCAGCTTCCTCACCGGTCTCGCCAAAGCGGACACTTGCCGGATCTAGCGTAGCCGCATCCAAGGTCGCAGAGGAAAGTACCGCAACTGCAACAGAGCCTGTGCTGTTGGGATTAATTGGATGTATCGGCACGCCTGGGTTGATCGCCAGCTTTACCAGCGCCGGCAATGCCGGATAGCAGGCCAGATTGGCGGGATTGACGACGGAAAGAACCGATCCGCCTTCTGGGGGGTAAAGCTCGAATTTCGCGACCTCCGCGATAAACAGATTGTCTCCCACTTTGGTTAATCCCCCTGTGCCGTCGAGCCCCGGCGTCCATGGACCGTTACAGAAACTGAGCAGATGCCCTTTGGTGCTGAATTGCCAGAGCTTCATGGTGTCGGTCTGGCTGATGACTTGCAGCCAGTTGTATTTAGGATCGAAGACCATGCCGGCTGGACTGAAAGGAAGATCGAAGGAAGAGATCGGCTTTCCCGAGCGTGACGTGATCAATACGTGCCCTGAGTCAGCGTCGCCGATGAACAGGCGCTTTTGCGAGAAAGCAATAGCTCCTCCCCGAAAAGGCAGGGCAAATTTGTTGTTGATCGTGGTGGCCGCCCGGTCTATGTCATAAACCGTGCCCTGTCCCGGGCTGCCCAGATCGGTTACGTAAAGGTGGTTGTCTCCGTAGGCAATATCCGACGGGCTGCTCCGCCCGTCCAATCCGCCAGCACTGGGCGCCAGATAGGTATTGAGCACTGCGCCGGTGAGCCGGTTCAGTTGACTGATCGTGCCGAAGGAGCCCAACTGCGTCACAAAAAGAGACTGTCCATCGTATGTCACTCCACTGGTATGGGGTCCAGGAGCAGGCCTTTCGGCAACCCCCCTGTTTACATAGGCTATCCCGCTGTAAGAAACACTCGCTGAGACTGCCAGGAACTCCCCATTACCGGTGCAGAGGAACTGCACACTTTCCTCTCCGGATCCCGATATGCTGGCATTCCACAATTCCCAGCTGCCGCCTGGGCCATCACCGTTTTCGTACCTACCTGAGATATATCCGCCGACCGAGACTCGGCCGGACATACTCACAGTGTTGCAATAGTATTGTTTGGGCATGATGAAACTAACCGTGGACACTTGCACCGAGCCGTCCATGTAAGGAGTGCATGTGCCTTTTACGCATCCCTCACTGTAACTTGGGTCAGAGCTCCGGTAAAACGCAGTTGGCAAATCAACGCTGCAGGGCAATCCCGCCTCACACCACACCCAAAGATAAGAGTCCCAACCCGGGAATGCATTCCAATAATCGAAGCCGCCGCCCCGGGCACCTGACCCCAGCATGTCTGCACCTGCGTAGGCGGATCCGCTGACCGCAACTTTGTAGTGCTGCCCGGACGCGGGAAGAGCGGTGGCTAGCATGATTGCACTGAGAAGCGCCAGTCTGGCTATCACTCCGGTGTTTGTGGACGGCGATCTTCTTATAAGTAACGACATAAGCCCTCCTGGAGAGAAAAATTCCGAAAGGCCAGTACAGTCCCACTGCTGATTTTGGCAAGGGAAAGACGCTGGGGACTCGGATACTCAGGACTATGGTGAACAGCCGCCCAGGAAGCAACGGCGGCAATCACGGCTAAAGGTGACAAAGTTCCATTTTGGCGCGCTTGCGCTGCCTCGTAAGGCCTCCAGTTTTGGTTTTGAAATTGCTGCTTGTTCCATTTTCGGAACGCTCTTCAGTTTTCCGCTCGACTGCCGTGAGTGCCCGAGTATAGTGGCTTCGCGCTTCGTCCTGCCGTATGTGAAGTCATGAAGGGTGACTGTGAGGTTGGTGCCTTGCCAAGCTGATGGAAAACAGTCCGTTGCCCCACTGGAGGACCCCCAGACCATGAGTGGAAATCATCAAGACGTGCCTTTAAGAAATTTGAGCAGCGGGCGAAGCATGCCGGTATGCAAAGGGTACATTGGATTCGCGCTCGTCTGGACGGTCGTGGCCAGCATGGGCTTCAGCCTCGCGCCCGCGCAGACGACAGCTCTAAGCCCGGCTGCCAAGCAGGTGCTGGGCGATGCCCAGAAACAGGGGTACCCGCTCACCGCGACGACCAACGTGACCGGGAATGTCTCGGTTGAGGCGGCGCTGATTCCGCCAAAGATCAGCATGAAAGTGTTTGGTAAATCTATTGGCAACAACTATGCCGCGATTCAGTTAACGATCTCCAACCGTAGCTCGGAGGCCTCGCTGATCGTGCACAGCATCTTTGTCGACTACAGCCATTGGCTGTTGAGTGGCTACTCCCCCGATCCGGACAATTCCTGCGGACAGAAGAGTTCCAGTCCGGAGCAGTCTGCCCAAGGACCAGCGCGCAAGCCCCAAGGCAACGAACTGCAAGATTGGCAGGCTCGCACTTGCCCCAATCAGATCGCCAGCGTAGAGTCCCGCGTGGTTCGAGGGCAATTGCTCGACGAGCAACCGTGGACGAATCGCAACTGGATCGTCCGTGCCCTGCAAGGCGCCGGTTCAGTTGCCACTGCATTTACGTTCTCTATTGGCAGCCGGCATGCGATTCAGACCATCAGCGCTTTCAGTGGAGAAGTCGTTCCCGGGGTGCAAACCTTTTGGCCGGAT
Source organism: Terriglobales bacterium (assembly GCA_035691825.1). Classification (GTDB taxonomy): domain Bacteria; phylum Acidobacteriota; class Terriglobia; order Terriglobales; family Acidobacteriaceae; genus Gp1-AA122. Next base: position 14,419 of record DASSIO010000156.1, read on the forward strand.
TCCACGGTCGGCCAGATGAACCGCATCAGCGACTTTGGCTTCCAAGTCAACAAAGTCATTCCTAAAGAAAGTTCCGACATCATTGTTGCCTTCTTCCCGATCGACCGTTTTATTACGCCGGGCTTTAAAGAGTGGTTTATCAAGTCTCCCGCTCTGTTTTTTGCCCCGTATGCGATGCTGCTTGATCCGAAGAGCCCGAAGAAGTTCAAAGACATCATCGGAAATCTTACCGGGAAAAACCCGATCGACATATTAAAAGGAAATCAGAACCTGCAAAGCCTGACGGCGGGCGCGTGCCAGGATCCGAATAGTTCGGACGAAATCTGCAAACTCACCCGTGTTCTGGAGCGGGCCAGTCTGAATAGCGTGCGCATTATCGTGGGCGGAACCATGACCGTCAATGTCGACAACGTACCTGCGCGGATCGACTCTGTGGAATTGAAGACCGCAGCGGGAGCCGATCTCACCTCGGCCAGCACGGGAGAGGTGACGGGCGTCATTCACGGAAGCTTCTTGTCCGGGACGCAGCCTGTCATCGTCGATGCCGACAAACTGCAAATCACCGATGTCGCTGCGGTCTCGGAAGGTTCGACTGACAAGCAGCTGCACTTCAAAATGACCCTGAGCAAGCCCATAGAGGGCAAGATTACGGTCAAGGCTCGGAAGACTACCAAGGACGGCGCTACCGTTGACAGCGCCGGATATGATGTCACTCTTCCAAAGGCTACGGCGGAGTCGGCAACGGGAACCTCTGAGGTTACGGGAGGAGCGAATCAGCAGCCGTCCGAAAAGCCAGTTACAGCGCCTCCTGCGTCTGGAACTCCTCCTCCGAAGACCATCGAGCCTCGCAAACGGTAGGCCCAAATCCCGGCAACTTGCTTTGCTAGAAGCCTCAAGGAGCAGCCTATGACAGCAATGGTTCCGATCCTAGGGTCCCCGCAAGCGTCACCGAGCGTACCTCAACAGTACCAGGCTCGTACCGGCGTCCCGGAGCCGCCCGCGCAGCATCAGCGTGTCGCTGTTATCGTTCATCACGGCATGGGCCAGCAGGTGCCTTACGAAACCATTGAGGGAGTAGCCAACGCGATCTGGTCGCGAACCGGGCAGGAGGGCACGCAGCCGGTGGTGCGCCGGGTACGGCTGGGAGTGGCGGGCAAGGATGAGATTGAGCCTGATCTGGTCCGGGCCGAGCTGCGGGTCCAATCACAGGCGGAGGGCCAGCAGCGCAATTTCGATGTTCACATTTACGAATCCTACTGGGCGCCGCTGACCGAGGGCCAAGTCACTGTTCGTGACGTGATCAGCTTTCTCAAACGCGCCGGCTGGAATGGTATCTGTAATACCGCCGGGCGCACGTTCCATCGCTGGATGTTCGGGCATGCCTATGAATTCGAACTTCCCAAAATAAGTTTGGTCCTGGTCTTGAGCGGGCTGTTGGCCCTGATCTTCTCGCTGGTGTTTATCAATGCTGTGCTCACAGCGGCGGCGGCCGCACATGCAATCGGGAGTCACGACCCATTCCCCTCAGGACACATGCTGGCCGCCTTGACGTGGGATATGCTGTTACTCGATATCGCCGCGATCGCCATCTTCCTGGGGATCGTCATTGGAGGTTTCCCGAAGTGGCGGCCGAACGAAGGCCGCGCGGCTGAGGCCGTTCGTCACGTAACAGTGATCTTGGGTTGGCTATTGATCTACGGTGGAGCCGTCGTCGTCCTCTTCTCGGCACTGGCAATGGCAGTCGCTCTCAGAAGTTGGGATAAGTGGCCCTTCTCATATCAGCCAGGAGGCTGGAGCCACTTTGTGGACAATTACCCATCTTGGGTGTTTGTGATCTGGGCAATTGAACTGGGTGCCGCCGCGGCTGTTCGCTGGGCCCTAATTGAGTACGTCGGTGATGTAACTGCATATATCGCAGCCTATTCGGTCAGCAAGTTCTGGAAGCTGCGCCAGGACATTCGCGATGTGGCCATGAAAGTGACACGCGCCGTGTACCGCGCCAAGGCCATGCAGGGAGATGCGTTTCTGTACGAGAAGATCATTGTGGTCGGGCACTCGCTTGGGTCGGTCATCAGCTATGACGCGCTGAATTCGCTGCTGCTGGAGGCGGTCCTCTCGGCTCAGCCGCTGCGCGTCTCTGAGCGCACTCGCATGTTTCTGACCTTCGGCTCGCCTCTGGACAAAACTGCCTTCTTATTCCGAACCTTGAAGGATATGCACTCGGCGGTGCGCGAAGTGGGTGCGGCGGCGGTTCAGCCCATGATCTCCGATTACGCAAACCGGCCGCGCGAGTGGGTGAATCTCTGGTCCCGCTCCGACATCATCAGTGGAGCGCTGGACTACTACGATCCTCCAACACCGCAAAACGCCAGAGACAAAGCCAGGTTTGCCGCAGCGGTAGCTCATGCCAAAGCCGTCCAAAACATCATCGATCCAGCGGCCCGAACTCCGCTTAAAGCCCATGTCGAATATTGGGGCGGCGCACTGTTCGCGCAAGAACTGGTCCGGGCCATCACTACGTAAATCCTTTCCTTTAAAATGAGTGCCTCTGGCTTAGGCGCGGCGGGGGACATTTGTTTCCATGTCGTTCGGAGGACATCTTGTATCGCACCAGTCTCGGCGATTTCGAAGTCACCGTATTTTCTGATGGAGTTTATTACCTGGATGGCGGTGCTTTCTTTGGCGTGATCCCCAAGATCATGTGGGAAAAGAAGGTCAAGGCCGATGACAAGAACCGGGTTCGCGCCGGATTGAATTCGGTCCTGGTGCGCACCGGGAAACAGAATGTGCTCATTGAGACGGGGATCGGAAACAAATTGCCGGAGAGGATGGTCAAGATCTACGGCCAGCCGGCGCAGTTGCTCGACCAAATGA